>JBEBHD010000039.1:0-27644 GCA_040080915.1 Saprospiraceae bacterium | reverse complement strand
GCGACGCACCGACTTCTCCAGCAAGTCCGCGAACGATCGCGATTGCACCAAGTTGTGCCGTGACCGCGACTTCACCTCGTCGGCGAGCAGCTTGCGCAGCAGCTCGACCGCGAGGTTCCGGTGCTTCATGCCGCGCACCTCGTCCTGCACGAAGATCAGTTCTTTGTTGGTTTGCTTCAGGTGGAAACCCATGATGCGGCCTTTGTCGCCCACAAACGAGATGATCTTGTTGAACTGCGCAGTTTCGTAAAACGACGACTGCGGGTCGCTCACAAAGTAGCAGCGCAGTTTGCCGCCTTTGAGGATGAGCCGCTCGAAACCGAGTTTTTTACACAGCCAGCGCAGGCGCAGTCCCTCGAACAGGAAGTTGACCTGCCGGGGTAGTTTGCCGAATCGGTCTTCCAGCATTTTTGAAAATGTCTCGATGCCGGCCTCGTCGGTGATGTCGTCGAGTTGGGTGTACAGGCTGAGACGCTCGGCGCTGTTGGACACGTACTCGTCCGGGATGAGCATTTCCACATCGGTTTCGATGGTCACATCCCGCACGTAGGCGCCTTTTTGAGCCAGTTCGTCCTTGAACAGGTCTTTGAAATCGGTCTCCTTGAGTTCCTGGATGGCTTCGTCGAGGATTTTCTGGTAGGTTTCGTAGCCGATGTCGGCGATAAAGCCCGACTGCTCGCCGCCGAGCAGGTTGCCGGCACCGCGGATGTCGAGATCGCGCATGGCCACCTGAAAACCGGAGCCGAGGTCGCTGAACTCCTCAATCGTGCGCAGGCGCTTGCGGGCATCAGCGGTGAGTACGCTCATGGGCGGTGCGAAGAGGTAGCAAAACGCTTTCACGTTGGAGCGGCCCACGCGCCCGCGCAACTGGTGCAGGTCGCTGAGACCGAACATGTCGGCGCGGTTGATGAGAATGGTGTTGGCGTTGGGGATATCGAGGCCGGTTTCGATGATGTTGGTGCATACGAGCACGTCGTGCTTGCGGTCAATGAACTCCACGAGCACCTTTTCGAGGTGGTCGGCTTCCATCTGACCGTGGGCCAGCGCGATGTCCACGTCGGGACACAGGCGGCGCAACAGTTCGACCATTTTGGGCAGGTCGGTCACGCGGTTGTGTACAAAGAATACCTGCCCGCCGCGGTGGATTTCGTAGTAAATCGCGTCCTTGATCAGGTCGTCGTCGAACACACGGATTTCGGTGTGGATGGGCTGGCGGTTGGGCGGTGGCGTGCGCAGGATACTCATATCGCGCGCGGCCATGAGGCTGAACTGAAGCGTACGCGGAATTGGGGTGGCGGTGAGCGTAAGCGTGTCCACGTTCACCTGTAGCGCACGCAGTTTTTCTTTGGCGGCCACGCCGAATTTTTGCTCTTCATCCACTACGAGCAAGCCGAGGTCTTTGAATTTGACCTCCTTGTTCAGCAGGGCGTGCGTGCCGATGACGATGTCAATTTGGCCGGCGGCCAATTTTTTGAAAATCTCAGTCTTCTCGCGGGCGCTGCGGAAGCGGTTCACGTAGTCCACCGTCACGGGAAAATCCTTGAGGCGGTCGCCGAAGGTTTTCCAGTGCTGGAGGGCGAGAATAGTGGTAGGCACCAGCACGGCGGCCTGTTTGCCATCGGTCACGGCCTTAAATGCGGCGCGGATGGCCACCTCGGTTTTGCCGAAGCCCACGTCGCCGCAGATGAGGCGATCCATGGGGTAGGCTTTTTCCATGTCGGTTTTCACGTCCTGGGTGGACTTGATCTGGTCGGGCGTGTCCTCGTACATGAAACTGGCTTCCAGTTCATTCTGCAGATAGCCGTCGGGCGGGAAGGCGTGGCCGGGCGCGGCGCGGCGCTTGGCGTACAACTTGATGAGCTCCGCCGCGATGTCCTTGATTTTCTTTTTGGTGCGTGCCTTGAGTTGTTTCCAGGCATCGGAGCCGATTTTGGACAATTGGGGCGCGTCGCCCTCTTTGCCCACATACTTGGAAATCTTGTGCAACGAGTGGATGCTGACGTACAGGATGTCGTTGTTTTTGTACACCAACCGTACAGCCTCCTGTATCTGGCCGCCGATCTCTATTTTTTGCAGGCCCGAGTATTTGCCGATGCCGTGGTCAATGTGTGTCACGAAATCGCCAGGCTGGAGTTCGCGGATCAGGCGCACGTTCAGGGCCTGCTCTTTGGTAAAACCTGTGCGCAGTTTGTAGGCGTGGAAGCGCTGGAAAATCTGGTGGTCGGTGAAGCAGGCGATTTTCAGGTCTTCGTCAATAAACCCGGCAGAGAGGGCCGTTTCTACGGGGTGCCAGGCGACATTAGCCTTCAATTCCTTAAAAATGGCGTGCAGGCGGGCCAGTTGCTTTGGGTTGTCGGAGCAAATAAAAACCTCGTACCCGTTGTCCTGCCACTCGTGCAGGTTGCGAATGAGCAGGTCGAAGTTTTTGTTGAAACTCGGCTGCGGCTTGGAGTGGAAGGAGATTAAGGCCGGGTTGGACATGGTCAGCGGGTATGTTGTACCAAGGCAATTGCGGAATTTAGTGGTCAGCCAAGTCAATTGAATTCAGGACATTGTTTTTTTGTAAAAACTGATTTGGTGAGCGAAAGGTAGAGCCGCTGTTTCGCCGCCAACCTATGTTCAACGAAAATTTTTCAATCACCCGGACACGGCACTACTGGTCAACCACCCTCAAAAACGCCCTGCACCACCCGCAGCGCCGACCCTCGGAATCGGCCAGCCGCCCCTGTGCCCACGTTTTTTTCCAAATCCATTGGCGCGTCCGGAAACGTGCGCAACCACTGTACCTCGCGGTACGAAGCGGCCTCTCCTCCGGCCCAATCGCACCGGAGGTCGGACTGCACGATGCCCAATCCGACCAACTGGCGCTTGCCGCAAACGGCCAGCAGCACATCGCCCGTGCGTGCGCGGCGAGCCAATGCCCGCACGGCTCGGGCGGCAGCGTGCTTGGCCGCAGTTTCGAGCACGGGCCACATCTCGTCGAACAGGCCGGTGTCCCACAGCCGGTAGGCCGTCCAGTACGGGCGCAGCAGACCCGTGGGATCGAGCGGAAGGCGGTGTTCGCGGAAATGCGGTGCCCACGATTCGGGCGTTCGGCCTGCCCGCGTCCACCACACACCCGCTCCGCCACTTATACGCCGACGCAGGTCGTTCAACTGGAAATACGTGTTTTGAAACAGCGGAAATGCCGCGAAAACCTTCACCTCGGCGGGGCGGATTTTTTGTACTTGAACGGACAGGCCCTTCAATCGGCTGAACTCCTGCCGGAAAGCGGCTACGATGGCGGGGTCGGCGGTGACGAGCAGGTTTTCGGCGTTGCTGTTGTAGGTCCAGTTGAACGAGCCGGTGAGCAGATGCCGCTCGTCGAGCAGGGCAAACTTGTGGTGCATGAGCGCTGCGTCGCGGTAGGCGTACAGCTCGCCGCCCAATTTGATGAATTTCTGAAAATCAAGCCCGTCCTGGTGGATATTCTGCGAATCGTACTCCAGCAGGAGCTCGACGCGTGTGCCCGTGCGCAGTTTTTTCAGCAAAACCTCGAAAATAGCGCGGTGCGAAAACCAGCACACAGCGGCTTGAACGCGGTTAGTCGCTGCGGAGAGGTGGCGACATAGAGCCTCGGGCAGATTTTGAAAATACGCTTCAGTCATTTTTGAAAAGGCCCCGAAACCGGCTCGGCAACAGCCGTATCCGCTGGCCCAACCAGCGCTCCAGAGTCATGGCCAACAGGGCGTAGCCTTCCGTGACCCCCGGCGCGGGCACCACTATGATGACGAAAAAAGGCAGGAAGCGCGGGATGTCTTTCAGTTGCTCCTTTGCCTTCTGCAATTCTTCGGCCGTGGGCTGTTTGTGTTTCGACAGCAGTAGCAACTTGCCCGCACCGTGACGGGCATAAGTGCGCATCATTTCTTTGGTCTCCACTCCTTCCATGAACAGCGCCCACAGAAACATACGGGGGAAACGGACGATACGCCGAAATTGCGTGCGGATGTACTTCATGGCTTAGGAACTTGGGGATTTGTTTTCATTTCTCCGGTGTCTTGTTCGGGTTGAGCAGGTCGTAAAACTGGTCGAGTTTGGGCAAAATGATAATGCGGGTACGACGGTTGGTGGCTCGTCCGGCTTCGGTGTTGTTGGTGGCCAGGGTGTTGTACTCGCCTCGTCCGGCGGCGATGAGCCGGTTGGGGTTGATGCCGTAGTTCTTTTGCAACACGCGCACCACAGACGTGGCGCGTTTCACACTCAGGTCCCAGTTGTCGTCCACGCAGGCGTTTTGGATGGGCACATTGTCGGTGTAGCCTTCCACCATCACTTCCAAATCGGGCCGCGACTCAACGATGCGGGCGATTTTTCCCAAAACCTCGTGCGCACGCGGGGTGAGGCTGGAACTGCCACTCTGGTACAGCATGCGGTCGGACAGGTTGACAAACACCACTGTTTTGTCCACCTTCACCTCCACGTCCTGATCGTCAATGCCCTCGCGCAGGACGCTCTTGAGGTTGACGGCGAGAGCAAGGTTGATCGAGTCGGCGCGGGTTCGGGCCAGTTGAAGCAGGTGGATGTACTTATCCTTTTTTTCCAACTGAGAGAGCGTTTCGCGGATGTTTTCGTTGGCCGACTTGGACAGGGTTGTTAGGTCGTTGACCTGAGTGAGCTGCCGGTCGCGCTGGGTTTGCACGTCTGTCACCTGGGCTTTGAGGTCTTTGATCTGGTCTTCGCGTACCTTCAGGGCGGTTTGCGAGCCGCCAAGGTCGGCTTGCAGTTTGAACCGCTCTTGTTCGCAGGCGCTGAGGCGGTTGGACAAGTCGCTGAGTTTTTCGCCGCAGGTGCCGAGGTCGCGGTTGGCGGCATCGAGCGCTGTTTGCAGGGAGAGGTACTTTTTTTTGCTGACGCAAGCACCGAGTGCAAGGCTTGCGCAGAGAAGCAGGCAAATTTTTGTGGTAATACGCATGGTGTATGTTTTGCAAACAAGGGGCAATAGACCTTCCAGGTTTTTTAAGCCTGGCATACTTTAGACCGTCATGATTTCCTTTTCCTTCACGGTCACGATCTCGTCAATGTGCTTGACGTACTTGTTGACGAGTTCTTGCAGGTCGTTTTCGGTGCGCTTGCCGAGGTCTTCTGGCAGCCCGTCCTTCACGGCCTTTTTGAGGTGATCAAGCGCTTTGTGGCGGGCGTTTCGCACGCCCACTTTGCTTTCTTCGCCCGCGTGCTTTGCTTTTTTCACCAAATCCTTGCGGCGTTCCTCGGTGAGGGGCGGTATGGACAGGCGGATGATCTCGCCATCGTTGGCGGGCGTGATACCGATATTGGAGTTGATGATGACCCGCTCGATGGGGCCGAGCATGTTGCGCTCCCACGGTTGTACCACCACGGTGCGGGCATCCGAGACCTGTATATTGGCTACCTGGCCAATGGGCGTGGGGCTACCGTAGTAGTCCACCATAAGGTCTTGCAAAATATTGGTGGAGGCTTTGCCGGTGCGGAGTTTGGCGAGCTCGTGCTCGAGGTGTTCCATGGCCTTGTTCATTTGCGCCACCGCTTCGGCCATTGTTTGTTTGATATCTTCCATTTTTGAAACTTGATTTTTGACAGAATTGAACAGTTTCGTCTACTGCCGGGCGCAAAATTGGCAAGTTTTCCGGGTAAATGGGAACACCACGCCCGAAAATGTGCGCGGGCAGGCGGATCGCCTTTGGAGGAAAAATTCTTGCCACGTGGTGATTTGGGGAATGTACGTACTTTTCGCTCGAAATCGAGCACGCACATCCATCTATGCCCGAGTTACAGGAAATAAAACGCACTTTGAGTCGCATTGAAAAATTAGAGCGCGAGGTCAACCTCAAGCAGCTGCAGATCAACAGTCTGTTGGCTATCACGCAGGCTATCAACGAGAACGTGTCGTCGGACGGGCTGTTCAACATGTACAACTCATTCTTGCGCTGGGAGATCGGCATCCGCAAAATGGCCTTGTTTTTCAAGGAAACCGGGCGTTGGGAATGCGTCACCGCCCTGGGTGTGGACGAAGAGCTGCTCGCCTACGACCTCAACACAGAGCTGCCCCATTTCCGCACCACACGCGGACTGGAAAAGTCAGAGCACCCGCTTGTGCGCGAGTTCGACCTTGTGGTGCCCGTCATGCACAAGGACGAGCCCATTGCTTACGCGTTCATCGGCGGTTTTTTGGACGAAGACGACGTGTACAACAAAGTACAGTTCGTGACCACGATCACCAATGTGATCGCCGTGGCCATCGAAAACAAGCGCCTGTTCAAGACACAGTTGCGCCAAGAGGTGGTAAACCGGGAGGTGGAACTGGCTGCCGAAATCCAGCGCACGCTGGTGCCTTCGCGACTGCCTTCCGGGGCCAAGTACGAGCTGTCGAGCATTTACAAACCGCACTTTGCTGTGGGCGGCGACTACTACGACGTGGTGGAGTTTCCCGATGGCAACATCCTGTTTTGCATAGCCGATATCACCGGCAAGGGCGTGGCAGCAGCGCTGCTCATGGCCAATTTCCAGGCTAACCTGCGCGCCCTCGTCACCCGATGCCAAACGCTGGAAGAAATCGTACACGAAATGAACGCAGCCGTGTTCCGTGTCACACAGGGCGACCGGTTCATCACCCTTTTCCTCGCCCGGTACGATGTGGACACGCGCACGCTGCACTACGTGAATGCTGGCCACGCCCCCCCGCTTTTGCTCAGCAAAAACAGTGAGGTTGTGCTGCTCAAAAATGGCTGCACCGTGCTCGGCTGGCTGCCCGAACTGCCTTTCCTCGAAATCGGCGGCGTGTGCCTCACCGACGAGGCCACCCTGTTCACCTACACCGACGGCCTGACCGACATCCGCAATGATGCCGGCGACGATTTCGGCGAGGACAAACTCACCGAGTTTCTCCAAAAAAATATCAGCCTCAGTGCCAAAGACCTGAACACCCGCCTGCTCAAACATGTGGAAGCGTACCGCGAGCGCCAGCCCTTGCCCGACGATATCACGGTGCTGACCTGCAAGATTTTCAACTAATGACCGCTTAAAAACGCCATGATTCAGCGTATTCAAACTTTGTTTCTGTTGTTGGCCGCCGGGGCGCTCGGAGGCCAGTTTGTTTTTCCCTACCTGCAAACCGCCGACGGCGACCCCGCCCGTACTTTGCCCGCGCTGTCGGACGGCGCGTTCAATCCCTTGGACAATCCCGGTATTTTGGGCCTTACCGGACTGGGGGCAATCATTTCCGTAACGGCTGTTTTTTTGTTCAAAAACCGCCCGCTGCAGGCCCGTCTTGCGCTGACCGCCACGGGCACAAGCGTGATGTTGACTGCGTTGCTGGCTTTTTCGGTGAAAACAACGCTCAATCAGGTGCCTCAAGGCGGGGCAGCACAAATGGCTGCCGGACTGGCCATGCCCCTGCTCGCCGTAGCGCTGAATTGGCTCGCCGCCAAGGCCGTTCGTAAGGACGAGGCGCTGGTGCGCTCCATGGATCGGTTGCGATAAACCCCTCCACCGGGCATTTTCAAATTCACTGTATAGACGCGGAGATTTTTGTTTTTTTGAACAAAACGCTGCGCCTCTGCGGTGAATCTATGCCACCCACCACGCGAGGCACGCCGCCCCAAACCCCACCAGATACCCTTGCCACAAATCCCGCAAAACGTGCGCCTTGAGCACCACGCGCGCCGTGCCCACGCATCCGGCTATCACCACACCAAAAGCGAGGGCCGCACTCAGGCTGATCTCTAACAGCCCACCGGGAACAGGTATGCCGAGCGTACTGCCCGGCCACTCGAACGCCAGCAGCAGCAACATGCCAACCAGCCCGCCCATGCCCGTGGCGTGGGCGCTGATTTTGGTAAAAATATTGATGAAAAAAGCCCCAAAAAGCCCAATGGTGGCTCCCAAAATACAGGCTTGATAAAGCGGCGGTGTTTGCCCGCCCGATTTCAGGTTTTGGTACAGCCACAGGTAAAACACCCCGGTGATGATATACGGCCCGATGCGCTCCTGTCGGTCGGGCGATTCGAGGTTGCGCACAAACCCCAACGGCTTCATCACGGCGATGCCGATGCCGGGAATGAGCGCCGTAGTCGTGAATACGTACAACAGCAAAAGCAGCGCCTTTTTGTCGTCAGCGCTGTGTACGCCAAACGCGTACGGATTGGCAAACATCAACAGGAGCAATGCATACGTCGGCACCAGCATGGGGTGGCCGAGCGTGGAAAACAGATGGGCAAAAAAACGAGGCATGATCAACGAAGTATGGCGGTACCTATGGCGCACTCCAAGCAGCGCTTGGGTTCGCAGTAGTTCAGTTTCAACTGCAACAGGGCTTGGGATTGGGCCGCGTTGAGGGCTTTTTGACCGAGTTTTGCCCAGGTGTCCACCACGGTATTGGACTCCGGCGGCAATTCCTCCAACAACTGCAGTGCGCGATCCTGATGTTCAAAAAAACGCTTTGAACGCCCGTAGTGGAACAGGAACGGGGCCACGGCATTGATGAGCAGCAAATGTACAAACTCGCGGCCCAGCGACTTGGCCTGTGGGGCGGTTGTTTTGTGAAAATGAAAATGGGTACTCCAGAAGCCATTAGCGGAAACCTGAAAAATTTGCTCCAATTCCGCCACGTTTCGGGTTGCCAGCACGGCGCTGAACAGCAGAGTAGAGTGGTGGAGCAGTTCCGCCAGTTGGGCAATGCGCACCGTAGGGAAACCAGCGGGGCGCAGCCGAAAAAATTTCCATTGACTGGCCGAGAGTGGCGACAGAGCGTACTTGTGCCGTAAGAACTGGTATTCTTTGGCCAAAGCTGCGGGGTACTCGTCTGTGAATGGCGCATCCAAAAGCCCGGATTGCCCGAACAACAGAGCCTCAATTTGGAATTGGCTGTTTTGGTGTTTGGCCAATAGGCGCAACGGCAAGGAACGCGCGAGCATCTCGAACGGCTCCACGTTGACTTTCAGGCCGAAATACCGGGCAAGAACACGGTAGAACGCTTCTTCCCAATTGTGTTCCGCATCCTCAACAGCCTGCTGCACGGCGGCTGTTTTTTGTTCCAACCGCTCCACCAAGAGCCGCTCCATCCAGTTGGTGCGCACAATTTCCGGTACAGAGCCGAACAGGCGTTCGCACGGCACCCAGGCCCGTTCGTGTTCGAGGCGCTGGTATTTTTCCAACAGGCTGGCCGGTATCCGGTGGCGCAGTTCCAAGCATGGCAGGCGCTCGCCAGTAGGTCGCGACAACGGGCGGTCTTCGTCGAGCGCCACGTGCAATACCACGTTGTCGTACGCCGGGTCGTTGTCGTGGCGATGGGCGAGCCAGTCGGAGGCTTTGAGGTGCATTTCCACGTTGCCCGCCCACAGGGTGGTGCCGATGCGGACGCGGGCATTGAAAAAATCGGGGCCGGCGTGCTGGTTCAGCTCGCCGGGATGCAGGATTTCGAGGGCTTGGCCGTCGGTGGTGCGCAGGTCGTTTGAGTCGAAACGCCGCCAGCGCCAGAGAAAATGAAGAAAGTCTTCGCGCATGGGATTGAGTTTTTGCGCGAACAAGTTCGGGGCGCTTATGTCCTGTTTGGAGCACCCGCCAAGTATTTATAGAAATTTAATGTGAGTGTTTTTTACTTCGCTTTGGGCGCTGCGGCCAAAATCTCGGGTTTAGCCTCGTCGGCAAATTTTTCAAAATTGGAGACAAACTCGTTGGCCAATTGATTGGCCTTGGCATCGTAGGCGGATTTGTCGGCCCATGTATTGCGCGGGTTGAGGATGTCGGTGGGCACGTTCGGGCAGGACGTGGGCATGGCCAGTCCGAACACATCGTGCGTGTTGTACTGTACGCCATCGAGATCGCCCCGGAGCGCGGCGGTGATCATGGCACGGGTGTAGGCCAGTTTGATGCGGCTGCCAACGCCGAAGGATCCGCCGCTCCAGCCGGTATTCACGAGCCAGACGTTGGCTTTGCTCTTGCGCAGTTTTTTGCCCAACAGGTCGGCATACTTGGTCGGGTGCAGCGGGAGGAACGGGGCACCGAAGCAGGCTGAGAAGGTGGTTTTCGGGTCTTTTACGCCTACTTCTGTGCCAGCCACTTTGGCCGTATACCCGCTCACAAAGTGGTACATGGCTTGCTCGGGTGTGAGTTTGCTGATGGGCGGCAACACGCCAAACGCATCGCAGGTGAGGAAGAAAATATTTTTCGGATTGCCGGGGGCATTGCTGGTACGCACGGCGTTACCGATGAAGTGGATGGGGTACGACACACGGGTGTTTTCGGTGATACTGCGGTCGGCGTAGTTCACCTCGCGGGTACCCTCTTTGAAAGCGATGTTTTCCAGAATGGCGCCGTGGCGGATGGCGCGGAAGATATCCGGCTCTTTTTCTTCGGTAAGGTCAATGGTTTTGGCGTAGCAGCCGCCCTCGAAGTTGAACACTTCGGTGTCGCTCCAAGCGTGCTCGTCGTCGCCGATGAGCGGGCGGTTGGGGTCGGCGCTGAGGGTTGTTTTGCCGGTGCCGGAGAGGCCGAAGAAGAGCGCGATGTCGCCGTTTTCGCCTACGTTGGCCGAGCAGTGCATGGGCAGAGCGTTGGTTTTGGTGGGCAGCACGAAATTGATGACCGAGAAAATGCCTTTTTTGATTTCGCCCGTGTAGCCGGTGCCGCCGATCAGCAGCCGTTTTTTCTTCACGTTGATGATAGCGAAGTTGTGCTGTCGGGTGCCGTCCACGGCGGGGTCGGCCTTGAAACCGGGAGCGCAGAGGACGGTCCAGTTCGGGTCGAATGTGAGCAGGTCCTCCTGCTCAGGGCGGCGAAACATGTTGTAGGCAAACTGGTTGCTCCACGGGTACTCGGTGATGACGCGGATTTTCAGGTGGTAGAGCGGGTCGGCGCTGGCATTAGCCGTCACGTCGCGCACGTACAGGTCTTTTTTGCGCAGGTAGGCGCAGGCTTTCCGCCAGAGCTGGTCAAACTTTTTGGCTTCAAAGGTTTTGTTGACTTTGCCCCAGTGTACTTTGTTTTTGGTGACACTGTCCAACACGATGAAACGGTCTTCCGGCGAGCGGCCGGTGAATTCGCCGGTGTTGATGACCAAAGCGCCGCTGTCGGCCAGTTTGCCCATGCCTTTGGCAATGGTATGCTCAATCAGTTCCTCCGGGGAGAAGTTCCAGTGCGCGGTTTTGTAGCCCTTCAGCCCGATGGAATCGAGTGATGCGGCTGGGTTGCGAAGTCCAACTTCTTGCATGGGTGCTGTTTTAGATTGGTTAGGCAATTGTTTTTTTTGATGTGGTGGTGCGGACGGCACTCGGGCGTATTCAAAACCTGGAACAGCCACGGGCCAGCGCGGGGCGAAGATACGGCGCGACAGAAAATTTAACGCATACCATATCTTTGAGGCGGTGCGATCCTAAATCCTACCGGTTGCGTGAATCCAGCGTAACGCTCACCATCAACTGGTCGTAACGGCCGCCAAAGGGGCGGTGGTACACCAAAACCTGGTACTCATTGCCGGTCTCGTAGGAGTTGCCCTCGAAACCGAGCTCGTCCACTTCCCCGGTTTTTGTACTGACCGCGACGTACTGGTAGTTGTAAAAACCTTGTTTCAGGTAGGCCTCGCAGACATAGGCCTTGACGCTGTCTTCGTACTTCATCCTGAACTCGGGCCGCAGCTGCCAGTCGGTAAACTGGCCGTACACATATACGTCTGTGTCCAACATTTCCTGGCCCTGTTTGAGGGAAAATAGCACGGCGGCGTAGTCGCACTCGGCAAGGCCTTCGTTGGGGTTTAGGTTTTCGATGCCGAAGCGCCCGTTGAGGTCGCCGTGCTGAAAATAGGGGCTGAATGCCCTGGTTTCGTCCATGTTAAGCGTCACTTCATAATAGCCAAGCATGGCACGGATCTCGCGCACGTACTCGCGCCGGTAGTCAAACGTACGCATATCGAAGTAGCGCCACTCTTTGCCTCCCGGGAAAACAAATTTGTCCTGGTAATCAAAAACCAGTTCCTCCTGTCGTGTGATGTATGGTGGTAACGGGCCAATGGCGGAATCCCAGCGGCCATTTTGCAGGACATAAGCCTGCACCTCGCGTTCGGGAAACTGGATTCGGGAGCCTTTGGCGATGCCGACTGTGAAATCAATCTCCTGGTGGGTATTCATTTTATCCACACGAAACGGTCGTACAAATTTGCAGTCGGCTGTCCAACGTTGGTCCACTACGAGAAAACGGCGTACGAGCACTAGCGGTTTTTCAAAGGAGTTTTCGTAAACTTTGAGCAGGTAGTTCCCCGATTTTGTCCAGCGCACGTTGGCATTGGGCAACGGCAGGGTGTAGTGGACGTACTGTTGCAGGGTATTGGCCGAAGTGGTCAAATCCTCAATCCGGTTTTCGGTAAAACCGTTGAGGTACTCGTTGTCGTTGAGGGCGGAGCGTTGCCAGTCGGCATCGCAGTGCTCAAGGGTGTACAAGTACTCGCGGTAGTCGGTGCCGAGGTGGTCGAACTGCAGTACCAGGGCGCTGTCGGTGGCGGTCATCGCTACTATCGGATAAGTCATGGGCGCTCCGCGCAAATGCAGCTGTACCGAAAGAACGTCCGGGTCATAGTTCCGCTCTTCGTTGCGCGGGTTGTCGGGTGTTTGGGCGGGTAGAAGGGAGTTTATTCCGAGGAATGCCCAGAGGAGGGGTTGGCGCGCAGGGCTATTTTTCTGAAAAACCATATCGAAAATTTTGTCCCGTCAAACGTCGGGCTGCTCCAGCCAATTGCCCGGCATTGGTGCCTCAATTGTCAATGTTTGACTGGTTTTGGGGTGTTGAACGGAAAGGCGGGAGGCGTGCAGTTTGACGGCGTGCTCGTGCCACGGCGGCCCGCCATAGCGGACATCGCCCACAACCGGGCACCCAACATGGGCCAGTTGGGCGCGTATTTGGTGGAAACGTCCCGTCTTGGGCACGATTTCTACACGCATTCCGGTGGGTGTTTTTTCCAAGACGAGGTAGTCGCATTCAGCGGGTTTGCTGCCGTCGAATGGCGTGTCCGACACGAGGGCAGATTTTTCGTCTGGTGACTTGGCAAGGTGGTGGCGCAGCGTACCGGATTCCGCGGGCAGCACACCGACTACCTCGGCGACGTAGGTTTTTTCTACCGTTCGGCCTTCAAACTGGTCCATCAGGTTGGTCAGGGCCGATTTGGTTTTGGCCAGCAACAATACCCCACTCGAAGCGCGATCCAACCGGTGAACAGCCCGCATGTACGGTGCCCGCTGAAACGCACCGACGGACTCCCGGCGCTGATCGGACGTGTATTCTTGCGCCCATTTCTCGGCGGATGGATGCAGTGCTTTGCCGCTTTCGGAGGAAAGTCCGGCGGGTTTGTTGATGGCGAGTAGGGTGTCGTCTTCGTAAATTATTTGCATAGATCGGGGGCAAAAGTAGGACAAGAGCCTTCAATAATTTTATTTTGGTCTTGCAATCAGTTTTCGGAGTTATGAGCCACCTCCAATGCACCTGTGTTGCATTCGAGCCCGCAGCCCCAAAAAGCAAACGGCAGCCGGAGAAGCTCCAGCTGCCGTTATTATTATTTATCGACTGCAATAATCAATAGCCAGGGTTCTGCTGAGCAGCGAGAACCGGGTTGGTGTTAAGCTCCGATACTGGGATCGGCCAAATGAAGCGGAAGTCATCGTACAGAATGGCAGGTTTGCCGAGCGTGCCAGTGTAGTTGCCATTGGCATCGTAGTTGAGGCCCGGGGCCCAGCTGGCGAACGTCGTCTGGTTGTACAGTACCTTGGCCGGAATACCTCCCGTGGAAAAGTCCGGGTCTTTGGCCAAACGGTGGATATCGGCCCAACGGCGGCCTTCACCGAGGAACTCAATACGGCGTTCGTTCAGAACGGCTTTGAGCATTGCCTTGGCATCGGCGAAACTACCTGCGGTGTACTGCTTGGCCGGATCGGTCACAGCGCGGTTGCGAACCTGATTGAGCAGCGTGAGGGCGGCGGCCATATCGGGGCCGGACTTGCGCAGTTGTGCTTCAGCGGCATTCAGCACAACTTCAGCGTAACGGATGATCGGGTTCCAATCGTCCTGAGTGGTGACCAACCGGTATTTGTTGCTGAAGTACGCACGGTTGTTATTTTTGGTCAACTGTGTGCGGCGCAAGTCGGAAGCATCCCAGAAGGGCGCATTGTAGATAATCGGGCTGACAGCGACCAAGGCGCGACCAGGGGCGATGGCGTACATCACCGGCAGGGCACCGTTCACGCCGCTGTTGTCCGTGCTGGCATTCTCGATGGAAAAAATGGATTCACTGTTTGACGAGAATGTAGCAAACGGACCTTCCGGAGCAGCCGTCAGCGTATAGCCGGTGACTTTAGCGGCTTCGGTCAGCACATTGTCCCAACGGCCCATGTGCTGGTACACACGGGTTTTGAGCGCACTGGCAGCACCCTTGGTAGCGCGGCTGATTTTGAGCGTACCGGCGCGGGTAGCGGGCAGGTTTTGTTCGGCAAAATCCAAGTCAGCAATCAACAAGTCATAACATTCTTTCACAGAATTCCTGCCTTGGTCTTGATTGGCCTCTTTGGCTGCGGCAGTGTTGACGGCACGTGTGCGATACGGCACGCCCAGGTGCGATGCATCGGCGGTGTGCGCATACGGACGGGCAAAGTGGACCAGCAATTCATGGTGGGCAAGAGCACGCAGCAAGCGCGCTTCGCCCTCGTATCCTTTGGCCAGCACCTCGGTGAGAACACCAGCGGCTTGCGCACCTTGAACACCATCGATTACGATGTTGCACTTGTTGATGAGGCCGTACAGCGATTCCCAGTGAAACTGGTTGTTGGCCGTGGTCGGGTTGTAGGTGGCCTCGTAAGTGATGGCGTAGAAAGCGGCTACGTTGAGCATGTCCTCGCCACGGCAATCACCTTGCTCCACATTGGCAGCACCAAACGGATAACCACGTACTGCGCCGCCAGCATAGAAACCACTCTGTGCGGCATCGTACACGCCCACCATGGAGAGGGCGCAGCGTTCCGGAGTGGCAAAGGCGGCCGTTTCGGTGATCCGATCAAACGGCTGAAGGTCCGTCACCTCTTTTTCACAGGCAACGGTGAACGCGCTGAAAGCCAGTATGGCTGCAAAAGCGCGAAGAAATATGGTTGTATTACTCGTATTCTTCATTGTTGTAAGTTTTTTTGTTTAGAAACCAAGGTTGGCACCTACCGTGATCACTTGCTGTTGGGGGTTGCCGTTGAAGTCCACACCAAAACCGTTGGTATTGGTCTCCGGGTCGAGGCCGTTGTATCCCGTGATCGTGAGCAGGTTTTGCGCCTGCACGTACAAGCGAAGCGACTCGATGTTGAGGCGCTGCGTCAGGCTCTTTGGCATGGTATAACCAAGCGCCAAATTGCCAAGGCGGATGAAGTCGCCGTCTTCCAGGAATCGGGTGTGCGCCACGTTCGGGTTGTTGACGGTGTTGCTGGCGTTCAGGCGCAGCTTTGGCGTCATACCGTCGCCGGGGGCGCTCGCACTCTGCCAGCGGCCCAGAATTTCAGTACCGTTGTTGTTGAAGCCTTGTTCCAGCAGGTCGGCGCGGGTACGGTTGTAAATCACGTTGCCGCCGGAAAAGCGGAAGAAAACATTCAGGTCAAACGAGCCGAGACGCAGGGTGTTGTCAAAACCGCCGAAGTATGTAGGCAGTGCCGATCCGAGCACACGGCGATCCGTAGTCGTGGACAAGGTGGCGGCTGCGCCCACTGTGCCAGGCTCGTCTGGGTTAAATACCGTGATAGCGCCCGTAGCGATGTTTTGCTCCACCAGTACGCCATCGGATTTTTGATACACCGGGTTGCCGTTGGCCGGGTTTACTCCGTGGTAGTCAAAACCATAAATAGCGTTGATGGATTCTCCAGCGCGGATAATGTTAAAGTCGCCGATGATATCCTGGTCAGTACCGTTGAGGTTTTTCACCAAGGAGACTACTTCGTTGTTTTGCGTAGAGAAGTTCAGGTTGGCATTCCAGCTGAAATTGCCGCTGCGCAATACCACTGCGTCCACCGTGAATTCGATACCGTCGCCACGCATGCTGCCGATGTTTTGGAAAATCCGGTTGCCCGGAATACCCAAGGACGGCGCGGTGGGTGCGCTGAGGATGATGTCGTCGTTGTCCTGTTTCCAGTAAGCCACGGAAGCGTTGACGCGACCATCGAACAAACCGAAATCAATGCCAAAATCAAGCTTTTTCTGTGCTTCCCACTGCAGGTTGTCGTTGCCGAAGTTGTTGTACGCGATACCGTTCTGCAGGCCGTATGGAGCGGAGCCGTAGGAACCGATGTAGGGGTAGTTGCCGATGCGCACGTTGCCCACCTCGGCGTACGAACCGCGCAGGCGCAGGTCGGAAATGACTCTGGAAATGCCTTCTCCCCAGAAACCTTCCTCCGAGACGCGCCAAGCGAACGAAGCGCCTGGGAACGTACCCACGCGGTTGGTGGCTGCCAGCGACGAAAGCACGTCACGGCGGATGGAGGCGCTGATGTAGTACCTACGGGCGAAGTTGTAGTTGATCCGGCCCAAGTAAGAAGAAATACCGTTTTCGCTGATACCACCGTCTACAGCCTGCACGGAATATGTGCCGGACACGACGTTTTCCTGGAAGAAACGGTCAGACAAGTTGGACACCGTGCCTTGGTAGAACGTGCTGCGCTGCTTTTGGAACTCTTGCAGAGCCGTGAGTTCCAAGTTGTGCTTTTCGCCAAAAGTTGTTTTGTACGTTAACATGTTTTGCCAGTTCCAGCGGTAAGCGGGCGAGAAGGACTGCGATACGCGACCGTTGGCCGAGTAGCCGTCGCCATGGCGCGGGTCTTGGAACAGGTAGTCGTCCACCAAGTTACCGTCAATGCTCACCTGTGAACGGAAATCCAAGCCTTTGAGCAGCGCCACGTCGCCGTAAATGCTGCCGAGCAAGCGCGTGTTAATGGCTTTGCGCAGGTCGTTGTCCAGCACGAAGCGCTGGTTCGGGATACCGTTGGCAATTTCGATACGGTTGTTGCCGCGGCCGAGGGTACGTGGGTTGATCGAGTCGAGGTTGTACCCGGTCGGGTCGTTGGGGTCGAACACGGGCACGTTGGGGAACATACGCATGACCGCAAAGGTATTGCCCGACAGGTTGTTGGACCCGGTAAGTGGGCCGTAGTTCTCTTGGCGGGTAACGCCGCTCGACAAACCAACCTTTAGCCACTTGTTCACTTTTTGGTCAATGTTGGCACGGAACGAGTAGCGGCGCAGGCTGTTCGACACCGAGATGCCTTCCTGGTCGGAATAGCCTAACGAGAAGTAGTAGTTGGTAAAATCGTTGCCGCCCGACACCGACAGCACATGGTTGTGTTGGGTAGCGTTGCGGAAAATAGCGTCCTGCCAGTCGGTGTTTACCAAATTGCCCTGCGCGTCGTACATCAGGTTGGCAATAGGAACGGTGTCGCCGGTGTTGCGGCTTTTTTCGTTGTTGATCGTCACGAAGTCTTCAGCACCAAGCAGGTCGTACAAATTGGTCGCCTTGGCTACGCCCACATACATGTCGTAGGTGAATTTTGGCTTGCCTTTTTTGCCGCGCTTGGTCGTGACCAGAACGACACCATTGGCTGCACGTGAACCGTAAATGGCCGTAGCCGCACCGTCCTTGAGGATCTCGTACGACTCGATGTCAGCCGGGTTCAGGTCGGCCAAGGCGTTCGAGGGTGTGAAACCTCCCTGGTTGCCGTCAAAAATTGGCAGACCGTCCACGACCACGAGGGGGAAAGTACCGGAGGAGATGGAGTTCACGCCCCGGATACGGATCTGCGGCGGAGAGCCCAAGATGCCGCTCGGAGGTGTCACTTGTACGCCTGCAGCGCGGCCAGCCAGTTGAGCGTCGAAACCTGGCGAGGCCAGATTGGCCAGCGTCTCACCCTTGACCTGGGAAATAGAGCCGGTCACGTCGCGTTTCAACTGTGTACCGTAACCAACCACGACCACCTCGTCAAGGTAGGCTGCGCTCGGTTCCAACACGATGTTGTAAGCATCGGCGCTAGTGATGGCCACTTCTTGGGCCAAAAAACCGGTGTAAGAAAAACGGAGTAGAGTAGCGCCGGCGGGAACATCTACGCGAAACTTGCCTTCGATGTCCGTCCGAGTACCTGTTGATGTGCCGAGAACGGCCACTGTCGCACCGATAAGCGGATCGCCTTCCGTAGAAGACACCATACCGGATACGGTTCGATTTTGCCCTAAGGCGATACCGGCGCTCATCAAGAGCAGCGCCAGCCCAAGTAAAATCCTGTTCATACTCAGAAAGTTTGGTTAGTGAATAAATGATTAAATTTCTAAAAACTCTGCAAAGGAAGGCAGAGCAACCACAAAGGTGCTCTTTCTGCAAGCACTTTTTTAATCCAAATTTGTCAAAAATTAAAATTGCGTCCACGGCATGCTCTCAAAACTAATTTGCCCTAAAACCGATACCAATAATTATTGCGAACTGTCCAGTCGTCCAGGCGCCGGTAAACATCCGTCCACAGCGGGCGGATCAGCACCTCATCCAGATAGAACGGCTGGTCGGCGTGCTCCTTGAACAAAAACATGCGTAACGCGGCATTGTCGCCGCGCACCTCAAAAGGCATCTCGTACAGCGCCCAGTCGTTCACCATAGCCTTCAGGTGAAAATGCATGCCCTCGTGCCGGTACTGGGCTTCGGCACCATTGGCCCGGTCGTTTTCGTACAGCCTCAGTTCGTGGTTCATGCTCATATCCTGCTTGACGTACACCCAAAAACTGAGCGCATAGTTGCCCTTCGACAGCGGGGCCTGCCACAGCCAGGTGGTATCCTTCATATTGCCCGTAAATGCGCTTTTCCCCTGAAAAACGTGCTTGGGCGCGGCCAGCGAATCGAACGAAACGTAATGCAAAAAGGTAGGGCCGGGTACTTGCCAAACACCGTGGCGCTGCAAGGGCTTGGACAAACGCTCCGCTTCTACCGCTGCGCTGCGGGCTGGCACGGCGGCCCGAACGCTGTCTATCGGCAGCGACAGGATTTTGACCTCCGCGTTTTCGTACACCAGCTCAGCCCCGTCAATCAGGTGCCGGTACCGTTTTCGCACGTCGTCCCACGCCGGTGCATGCACAAACAGGGCCAGCGGGCGGTTGTCCAACAGCTCGTTCAACATGGTCGGCATCTGGCACGGTTCGAGCACGAACTGGGCGGAACTGATCGTCTGGGCGCACGAGGTGCGGCTCATGTTCACGCCCATATCGGGCAGGCCCGTGTGCAGCGCCGTTGTTTGTGTCCGGATGTAGTGGTCGAAATTGTAGTGCATCCACAGGTTTTCGGAGCCAAAATGGTAGTAGGGCAGGGGCAGCAGAGCCTGATACCTGGAGAAATCCACCTTGTTGAGCCAGTGGTCGGGTGTAGGAGCAGCCACTTCGCGTTTTTCCAAATTGGCCAACCGGCCCACGGGCCGCAGGCGCTGGTACGTGTACGCCTCCCAGCCAATGAGCAGCACGGGCAGCAAGGCGACGCCCCCTCGAAGCAAACGCGCGAGCAGCCCCTCGCCAAAGCCTTTGTGGCGCAGGCTCCAGTTCCAAAAAATGTAAAACGCCAGGATATTGGCCACATAAAAATAGGCCCAGGTGAAGCGGCCCATGGAGCGGAACTGTCGCAAAGGCCCCATGTAGTTCACCATCCATTCGCAGCCTTTGATGGCGTAGGGAAAACCGCAGGCAAAAACCAGCAGGATCAACGCCGCAGCGAGAATGCCCTGCAGGAACCGCTTATTGGTGCGGTGGTAGGCCGCCTCGTCCCAGGTTTTGTCGAACACCCGAAAGCGCGATTTCAGGAGCCAAAGCGTGAACAACAGCGCCAACACGCCCGCGTAAGCCATCGTTTCGCCGTTCACCCGGCGGATGTGTATGATATTTTCCTCGATCCACTTGAACAGGGGAAAATCACCGTAAGGCAGGAGCACGCCTTCCCATTGGCCGTAGTAGGCCATGATTCCGTATGGGTTGCTCGGTCGGTCGGTGGCGTAGTCTGTCCAGTGCAGCCAAAGATTCAGCAAGGCAAAAGGCACCACCACCATCACGATCAAGTGGCTGAACCGCCTACGGAAATTGGCAAGCGATGGTTCGCGCACCCATTGATACGTGGTGTACAGGCCCAAAAAGAGGGCACACAGCCCGAAGTAGTAAAAGTGAAACTGCGCGGCCACCCACACCAGGGCGCCGATCAGCAGGCTCAGGTAGCGGCGGCTGTACCGTTCCTCGTAGTAGCACAGCAGCAGCAGCAGCGACGGGAACACCCAGGTGTGCGACAGGGCAAAGTGTGCATCAAAACGGCCGTACTGCGGGTTGAGGAACACCATGCCCAGCGTGACCAACCCCGCATACCACACCGGCAGGTGTAGTTTGCGCAGCAAAAGAAAAAGCACGGCGCAGCCGAGCAGTACGGAAATAATCTGAAAAACATTAATCACGCCCGCCGTCCGGCCCGTCAGGTCCGACACATTGCGGCTCCACCACTGCATGGCCGAACTGAACAAGGGCTGGTTGTCGGTGAACAGCACGTGCTCCCCGAACGGGTAGTTCATACCGGAATAATGCACAAAACTCGTGTCGTGCCGAACATGCCAGATACTGGTCATGTAGTTTTTGAAACAGTCCGGCGAGCCGCCCAACAGGTAGTCGTTGGGAGCCTGTAACCAATCGCCGTGCTTGAGCCATAGCAGGCAAAAACAGGCGATCAATACGATCGCCAGGCCCCAAAACGTGTGCGAGCGCTTGGGCGAGGTCAGGTGTTGAAGCGTGTGTTCGAGTTGGCGCATGTTGTTCAAGGTCGGGCGTTCGGAAGTGTTGGCATGGTGCCAGCAAGGCGGCAAAGAAACAGGTTTCTCGGAAAATTGCCGGAAGGGAAATAGGCTGCGCCAAACTTCAGCTCGCTTTGGTTTCTGCGCACTTTGCCTACCTTCGCCTAAGCAACCGAGCATACCTATGATGAAAGGGCTGGTAAACACCACCGTAAAACAGTACCTGCTGCGCCTGCGCATGCGACGCATCGAGCGGTACATGCACCAGCCCGAAGTCGCACAGGAGCAGTGGTTCCACAAACTGATCGAAACAGCCCGACACACGGAGTTTGGCCGCAACCACGGGTTCGACAGCATCCGCACTCCCGCCGAATTCGCCCGTCAGGTGCCCGTACACGACTACGACGACCTCAAACCCGCCATCGCCCGCATGATGCTCGGCGAGCGCGACGTGCTCTGGCCCGGCGAGGTCAACTGGTACAGCAAAAGCAGCGGCACTACCAGCGACAAGAGCAAGTTTATCCCCGTACCACTGGCCAACCTCGTACAAAACCACATCGCCGGAACCTGGGACTCCATCGCCCTGCTTTACCACAACCGGCCCGATATGGAGGTTTTTCGCCGCCGAAACCTCGTCATGCCTGGCTCTTTCTCCCCCGTGCCCGGAAACCCAAAGGCTCGAGCAGGCGACGTAAGTGCCATTCTCACCTACAACATGCCCGCCATCGGACGCATGTACTACACACCCGATTTTGAGACCGCCCTCATGCCCGATTTTGAAAAAAAAATCGAACGCATAGCCGACCTCGTTAGTCGCACCGACGACGTGGTCATGTTCGGCGGGGTGCCCACGTGGCTGCTCGTGCTGTTCCGACGCATCCTCGAAAAAACCGGCAAATCCAACCTGCTCGAAGTTTGGCCGCACCTTCAGGCCTACATGCATGGCGGGGTAGGCTTCGAGCCATACCGCCGGACGTTCCGTGAGCTGATCCCCAGCGATAACTTTGTTTATCAGGAAATTTACAACGCCTCCGAGGGCTACTTTGGCGCTCAATGCGATCTCGACCGCAACGATATGCTCCTGATGGCCGACAACGGCGTTTTCTACGAGTTTGTCCCCATGGGCGAATGGGAAGCCAAACACCCGCGCACCGTGCTGCTCGCCGACGTGGAATTGGGCCGGGACTACGCCGTGGTCATATCCGCCAACAACGGACTGTGGCGCTATATGCCGGGCGACACGGTCGTTTTTACTCGAAAGTACCCGTTTTGCTTTCAGATTTCGGGCCGTACCAAGCAGTTCATCAACGCCTTCGGCGAAGAAGTCATGGTCGGCGACACCGACAAGGCCCTGGCCGAAACTTGCCGCCAGACGGATGCCCGGGTGCTGGAGTACACCGCCGCGCCCGTGTATTTTTCCGGGGGCGCAAGCAAGGGCGGCCACGAGTGGGTCGTGGAGTTTGAAAAGGCCCCCGACGATCTGGGCCACTTCAACCGCCTGCTCGACGAAACCCTCCAGCGTATCAACTCCGACTACGAGGCCAAGCGGTTTCGGGGTATGGCCCTCGACTGCCTGCGCCTGCACCCGGTGCCGCGTGGTACGTTCGAGCGCTGGATGAAGGCCCGCGGCAAATTTGGCAATCAAAACAAAGTGCCGCGCCTGGCCAATCACCGGCAGTATGTGGAGGAGGTGCTGCGGTATGCGGAAGGGTGAAATCAGATACCAAACTCCTTTGCCACAATTGCCGCCATCTGCTCGTACACTGCCGCATTGCAGGCCAGCATTTCACCACCATTTACGAAATCGGTACCGCCGCAAAAATCGCTGACACGCCCGCCCGCTTCTTGCACGAGCAGCGCCCCGCCCGCCACGTCCCAGGCGTTGAGGCCGTATTCGAAAAAAATGTCGAAACGTCCGCAGGCCACATATGCCAGATCAAGAGCGGCTGAACCGTAGCGCCGCACGGCCCGACCTTCGGCCAAAAGCGTGCGTAGTACCCGCATCCACGAATCCACCCGGCTGAAATTGTGGTACGGAAAACCCGTCGCTACCAGCGCCTGGCGCATCGTGTCGCGCTGGCTGACCCGGATGGGGCGGTCGTTGCACCAGGCACCGCCGCCACGCCAGGCAAAAAAAAGTTCGTTGTTCGGAACATGATGTACGATACCCGACAAGAGCTCCCCGCCAGAGCGTAAGCCCACGCTGATGGAATAGTGTGGCAGGCCGTACAGGTAGTTGGTGGTACCATCGAGGGGGTCTATGATCCAGCACAGGTCGGCAGACATGCGCTGCTCCACAGTCCCTTCCTCCGTGATGAACGCTGCTTCGGGCAGCAATTTACCGAGGCGCTCCACCAGCATTTCCTCGGCCGTGCGATCTACATACGACACGAGGCCGTTCAGGTGTTTTTCCTCGATTTGCCCGGGCTGTACGCGTGCGGCTTCCTGGCGCAAAAAATCGGCCACTTCCAGTACAGCGGCATTGGCTTGTCGGGTGAGCATTTCTAATTCGCGAACGGGCATGGGTATGGTCGTTTTGGGCCAAAGGTAACCGTTGCTAATGTGCTAATGTGCTAATGAGCTAATGTGCTAATGTGCTAATGCTCTTTTCAGCCCATTCTCCCATTCCCACATTAGCACATTCCCACATTAGCACATTAGCACATTCCCACATTAGCACATTATTCCAGTGCAAACTTGATCGGGAGTGTCATTTCGGCCTTCATTTTTTTGCCATTGGCCTCAGCGGGCGACCATTTCGGCATTGCCTTCGCCACACGCACAGCCTCCATTACGAAGTCAGCACGGGGGTTTTTGCTTTGCTCCGAGATCGTTTTGAAATTGGACAGGGATCCGTCTTCATTCACCACGAACTTGACTACCACCATGCCCTCGGCCTTTTCTTTCATGGCCGCTTCCGGGTATGCGATGTTTTTTACCATGAACTCGATCAGGGCTTCCGTGCCGCCAGGGTAAGCAGGTTCTTTTTCAAAACGAACCATCGTTTTTTGAGCCGCCATCGGCAAAGCGAGGAACAGGCCAAAGGCTGCTCCGAGCAGCCATGTGTTGCGGAAACATTGCTTTGTTTGCATAACTGTACATTGTTTAGGTTGTGAAAAAAAAGTTGAATTCGGATATGGAACGGCCAGGCACCTGGCCGAACAACGGCTGGCACTGACCTTACACGGAGCGACAAACTGCCGCTCCCATCTCAGTTGTGGGATTACTCCAATTTGAAACGGATGGGCAACCTCAGTTGACAGGGTGTCGCGCGGCCATTAGCTACGGCCGGTTCCCAGCGCGGCATGTGCCGAACAACGCGCTCGGCCTCGGCGCACATGGCGGACAGTTCCCCCGGTAGGCCGCCTGCCGGAGGGGGAGTTGCCTCGACTTTTACCACGGCCCCCGTTTCGTCCAGTACAAACGTGACCAACACCACAGCCTCGATTTTGGCACGCAAGGCTTCTTCCGGATACTGAATATGGCTGGACAAAAAAGTCCGCAAGGCAGGCATACCTCCGGGGTACATCGCCGGTTTTTCCAGCTGTGCTGCTGAGTAGGTTGTGCGTGTTTCGGTGTGGCGTGTGCTCGCCGTGTTTAGCCGAAACGATAACACCAGCAGGGCCAGCACGGGCAGTGCTGCCCCGTACCTCCAAACGCGCTTGGCCGGTGAGGTCCGTCGGGTGAGCATCAACAATCGTTGTTTGAGCGGAGCCTGAAAAAAATGGTTGGCAAAAACCAATGTGCGCGCGGAGCTGGTTTGGCGTAGGAGCAAGAGGCCGTACTGGCGGCGGCCCGTCCGATGCGATGCCTCTGCATCGGCCAAATATTCGTGTACCGTACGCAACGTCCGGCGGTACCAATGCGCCAGCGGGTGGAACCAGAACACCGCGCAAACCAGCTCCAGCAGCAGCACGTCGGCGCTATGCAGCCCTCTGGCATGGGCCTGTTCGTGGGCCAGTATTTTGTCAAAATCTGCCTCGTCATCGGCGTTTTCGGGAACAAAAATCCAGTGAAAAAACGAAAATGGCATTCGGGTGCGACCTGTTCGCACCAGTACGGAGCCATCGGGAAGGCTTTCAAACCGGCCAGCGGCAGCTATCCGCCACAAAGCAGCCAATCCCCAGAGCAAACGGGCCAAGGCGAGTGAAACGCCAATCCCGTAAGCCCACAACAACAATCTCATAACGGGCCACTCTGTTGCCGTTTGCTCCACTTGGCTCAACCCGATTGCCAGGAAAGGCAGATCAAGTGAGGGCATAGCAGAATCGGGTAGTAGCGTCGCCATCCATCGGCCACCAAGTGGGAGAATCAGCCCCAACACCAGAGATGCCAGTAGGTAGAGCCGGTTGGTGCCGAAAAATGTTTCCCGCCGAAGCAGCAGGACGTAAAGCAGTGCAAAAAGGCTCCAACCAATGGTGATGTGCAGCAAGTACGTGAGCATGGTCATGGCTTTTCGTCCAATTTTTTCAAAATTTCCTGCATATCGGCGGCGCTTAGTTTTTCGTCCTCCACGAGGTGCGACACCAAGCGCGACACCGAGCCGTCAAAGTAGTTTCGCAGCAAGTCGGTCAAAGAGCGCCGTCCATAGTCTTCTTTGACCACAACTGGAAAATATTCGTGCGTTTTGCCGTAGGCCTTGTGGTCAACATAGCCCTTTTTTTCCAAAATACGCACCACACTCGACACCGTACTGTGCGGCGGGCGCGGCTCTTCCATGCGGTCGAGCAGGTCACTCACCGTACCTCGTTCCAACTCCCAGAGGAGGCGCATAATGTCCTCTTCAGCCTTGGTCAATTTTTGCATAGTTGGTAATGTCCTAATTCAAAAATGTGCTAATGTGCTAATTTTAATCGCTTTGAAAGGGTGCGTTGTTATTAATGTAGCGCAAAAAGAACGCCAGCGTTCTGGAATGGCTCAAAGGTAAACGTATTTTTTGGCCACACAACTAATTTTTTAGTTTAATGACGTAATTTTACGTTATTCATCAAAACCCCCTTTTTCGCACCTTTGCCGAATGGACAGTTTTTGGAACCAAGTGGTGCGCACGGTAGTGGTCGGGGCCGAAAGGCAGCCGGTGTCGGAGGCATTGCTGGCCGCTCTCGGCATGGAAGCCGACGACGATGCCGCTCGAACGGTGCTGGTTGCGTTGCCTGCGGCCTATCTGCTGCAAAAGGCTGCGGCTCCGTTGGGCTTGGCGGTTCCGGCCACCGTGCCCGATTGCCCGCCCGATGCCCGGCCCCTGTGCCCGCCCCTTGCCGTTCAGCCGCTCTTGGTGATGGTGCTGCACGGTGCCCACCCGGCCGTACTGCCCGAATTTTTTAGGTTGCTGAACGCACGCGGCTGCCGGTTGCCGCCGGAGTTGCTGCCGCCCTTACTCGAATTTTTAGTGCAAAAAAAAATGATTTCGCCTGCGGCAAAAACGGCGCTTGGGCCATTGGGGTGGTGGCTTGCTGCGCAAAACCCTGCGTGGGCCGGTTTTTTGAAAAAACAAAACACGGCTTCGGAAGCGCCCGAAAATAACTGGGCAGCCCGTATATCGGAACTGGCACGAGAGGCCACAGACCTCGAATCGCCGGAATCGCCCCTCGTCAAACTCCTGCTGGAGGCCGAGCACTTGTGGCCCCAACCGGTGCTGTACTCGATACTGGAATATCCCCTGCACAGCGGGGCCGCCCGACAGTGGTCGCCGCCCAAGCACATGCGGGCGCTGCTGCAACGAGCCGCCCTGTGGTGCCGCCCGGCGGATGCCTTAAGTTACGGCCCCCCGGCGCACGAGTGGCCTTACGCATGGCACAACGAACTGGTTCAGTTTCACAGCACGGTAAAGTTTCGGCAGCGGCTGTGGGAGATTTTCCGGTTCGGCATACCTTAGCCTCCGGGTTACCCCCGGGCTTAGCCTAAGTTTTTACCATTTTTCAGCCTTCAACTGTTCGTTTATGCACAAAACAATCCTCGTCGCCGTCCTTGCCCTGACCCTGACCAGCGCCCGTGCGCAATACCAAAAAGTATGGTACACCACCAGTGCCAGCGACGGCAGCATTTTCTCTCTGGCTTCTGTGAGCATGGATGGCCGCGATGTGACGGCCTGCCTGCGCTGGTCGCCTGTGTTCAATTTCGGCACCAATCTCCACTGGAACTACGCCCCCAATGCCGGATTTTTCACGGGCTGGAACATCCGAAATATCGGCCTCATCACCGAAGACTCGCTGGGCAAAGAGGACTTCTTCAAGCGCCGGATCTACATGATCGGTATTCCGGTAGCCTTCAAGTTTGGGGACATGGCCAAGGATCGTTTTTTCTACGTCGGCGGTGAGGTAGGCTACGCGCTGCACTACAAGCAAAAGTATTTCCCCGACGGGGAGCGCAGCCGAAAGGTGAAAACCGAAGAATGGTTCAGCGACCAGGCTACCCCCATCACCCTCGCAGCGTTCGCGGGTGTGCATTTTCGCAAGCACATGAGCCTGAAAATTCAGTATTTTTTCAACAATTTTTTCAACCAGAGTTACACCACCACTGACGCGCTGGGGCAAACCGTTCGCCCTTATGCCAACTATTCGGCAAACATTTTTTTCCTGACATTCGGCTTCGATTTCAAAGTGAAAAAGGTTTTTGAAACCAAACAAGGCGAACGCAAAGACAAGGGGATGCTTTAAGCCGTTGGCGGCTATTGGCCGTTGGCTGTTGTTGGCTATTGGCTGTTGGCCGTTGGCTTCCGAATAAGAGCGTACCGCTATAGTTTGGCACCACACTACTGGACATTTTTGGAATGAGACCTTCCAGGTTTGACAAACCTGGAAGGTCTGGGTACACGAAAACAAAAATGTCCAGTAGTGTGGTTTGGCA
>JBEBHD010000038.1:0-27685 GCA_040080915.1 Saprospiraceae bacterium | reverse complement strand
CCACCCCCTCCCCCAGCGGAAAGTGCCGGTACCGTTCAAAAATACCCCACGCTTTACGTCACTATTGACGGCCTGAACATGCGAAAGGCCCCCAGCAAAAAAAGCGCCCTCGTAGCCCGGCTTCATTTGCACGAGCAGGTGTTATTTTTGAATAAAAAAAGCGAAAAACCGGAGGAGATCAATCTCGGCTTGGAAAAAGTGACCGATTACTGGGTCAATATCCAAACCAAGTCCGGCCTTGAGGGCTGGGTGTTCGGTGCCGGGGTGCATTACTACAAAATCAAACGAAAGGGCGTAGCCGAGTGACGTTGCGCCCGAATCAATCCCCACACCCACAAAACCAGTCCTGCAGCCACACCACCCGCACGCTCGTCATTGCGCTGCCTGGGGGCCTGGGGCCGAAATCCTGCGGACATACCGTAACCGTGTGCTGGTGACCGGCGGCAACCACCTCGTTGCGGCTAAGCAGCAACTGACCGTCCTGCCACACCTGCCAGGTGAACTCGAACGGCGGCGTGCCTACGAGGTCGAACACCACGTCGGCACAGCCGTCGCCGCACACCGCGTCGGGCAGGGCGGCCACGGTCATGGCCGGTTTTTTCACCCACCGCACTTTTTGACCCTTCGCCACCGACACGCACTTGGCCGTGGTGTCCACTACCAGCAGGCTGTCGCCAGCCAGCGGCGGCCCGGCCAGTGCGGCCACAAAATACGTGCTGTCCAGGTGCATCGAACCGGGCAAAAACACAAACAGCAGCGTGTCCGAGTACTGGATGACGCTGCCCAAGGGGTCGGCGGGATTGCTGTACAGGGCGAAACGCAGCGTGTCGCCCGGCTCCAAATGGAGGCCCGCGGGCAGGGGCAGGCCGATGATCTTGTCCGGTCCGCACACGGTGATGGTGGCCGTGTCCAGCACGCCCGCCGTCGTGGCGCAGCATTTTTTCACCGAAATCACGAACGTGTCGGGCTGGCCGGTGCAGCCCTGACGTGTGGGCGTGACCACGACCGTGCCTTTGATCGTGCTGTCCACCGCCGCGGGTGCCCGCACGAGCAGGTTGGGCGAGTTTCCGGCGGCTGGTAGTCCGATGGCAGGGTTGGAGTTGGTCCACTCGAACAGGGTGCCGGGTGATCCGGTGATGGCCAGGGCGAGGGTGTCGCCCGCGCAGATCGTGGTGTCGGGTATGGGGCCGGCCACGGCCTTGGGCCGCACCGTGATGGTGAACGACCGGCTCGCGAACGGGCAGGGCTGCCCCGAAACGGTGACGGTGGCCACTTGCTGGCCGCTGCCGCCCTGAGCCGTGAAGGCGATGTTGCCCGTGCCGGAGCCGTCTAATCCGATGGCGGGCAGGTTGTTCGTCCAGGTGTAGCCCTCGGCGGCGTTTCCGGTGAACGGCACGCTGACCGCGTCGCCGGCGCAAACGGTGATGTCGGGGGGCGGGTCCACGCTGGAGCCTTGCACCGTGATGGTGAAGGTGACCGGGTCGCCGGTGCAGAACTGGGTGGTGGGCGACACGGTGACGGTGGCCGTCTGGGTCTGGGGCACTTTGGCGGCGGTGAAGTTGATGTTTCCCACGCCCGCAGCGGGCAGCCCGATGGCGGGGTTGGAGTTCGTCCACGAGTAGCCGGTGTTGTGTACGCCGGTGAAGGGCACCAGCACCTGCTCGCCGCCGCACACGGTGATGTCATCGATGCCGTCGGTGGTGAGCTTGGGGCGCGGGTGGATGGTGAAGGTGAACCCGGAGGGATAACTGAAACAGTTGGGGTCATTATAGGCAACAAGGGTCATAATACATGATATGGGGTGGTTGTTGGGGTTGCTTGCGATGAAGTCCATATCTCCAATAACATTGCCTGGAGGACCCGTATGACACCAAGGCTGGAGGCCCCAAGAATAGTATGTGCCTGTTCCTGTCAGTTCAAAAAACACATGATCGCCGTCGCAGACATTGTACAAAGGCGGATGGTTGACGATGGGCAGCGGGTCCACATCAAGGTCCATGCAGATGGGAGTGGGATCATAGCAGGGGTTGGTGGGCGTGGCGCACAACTGGGTAGGGCCATCGAAATCAAAATTGATCAGCACGGTCTTACCGGTATTGGGGCCGTTGAACGACCCGATGGGCGGGTTCAGGGACCAAAGGAGGCCCGCCGTGTCGCCATTAGGAATGCTATAGAAGTGAAAATAAAAATTGGGATCATGTTGACACATGGAAGGGTTTTGCTCCCCTTGGATCGGATCCAAGGGCGGGCATTGTGCAACCAAAACAGAAGGAAAAAGGAAAAGAAAGAAGAGAAAGTAACGGTTGGTCTTCATACGTCCGGTTTGAAAAAAACCGGGCCCGTGGGTTCGCACCTGCGCCCTCATACACCCACACGGGTCCGGGAATCACAGGTTGAGTTAGATGCAGCCCTGATTAGTAGTGCCGCAATTGGAATCAGAATAGAAACAACGGACTACGCCCGGAGGCAGGGTCACGTTGGTGGACAAAGTACTGCTGCCAAACTTCACTTGAAGCACGGCGTTTGAAGTCGCTGTGGACGGGTTTCGAATGCAGATCGAGCCATTTGTTGCGACACAATAGGTAACTGGGTTAAATTGATCAAACATGGATAGGCTGTAGCGGTCGTCACCAAGTGAGTTACAGCCGAAGTCGCAGTCGTCAACCGATGAAGTGATGTCGCCGCAAAATTCAAGCGTGACGTTGGCTGCTGCTTGAACTGTAAACTCACAATACCCCGAAGCACAACTCCGGTCGTTGGCCTTCAGGTCCGTCTTCACCTTCGGTGCCACCTGCTCCACCGCCTCCTGCTGGCAGGCTTGGAACAGGTTAACGGCAAGGAACATGGCCAAGACGATTTGGAGAATGAACGTCAGCCGGGGGGGGGGCGACACTAAAACGAATTACTTTTTACATTTTACAAGTTTTTAAAAAAATGAGAAGGGTCGGGCATTTGCCTACGGGGCGCAATGCAAGTGTCCGGTTTGGTTGATGGGAAAATCGGGGGCGTATTTTTTTGAGGCGACAAAGTTAGGTTGAACGGATTTTGAAGTCAACCCCTCAAATGTTAAATGTTTTTGGTTTGCAGCGAAACGGCGGCATTTCGTAGCGCGGTTGTTGGATTTTTAAAAATATGACAACTGCTACGTGCCGAACGTCGGAAGGGTTTGAAACCCTTCCGGCGTTGCCGCCCAAGGGGCCGCACCATTAATCTCGTTTCCCTACCTTTGCCCGCGCACAACCCACCGCAACATGCGCCTTGCCATCCTTACGCTCTTAACGCTCCTCGCCTACATGCCTGCCGAAACCCAGACCACCGCCACGCCGATCCGCCAGCCCATCCGAACTGCTTGGGAGTTCCGGCAGGCGCAAACTGGCACCTGGCGCTCCACGACTGTGCCCGTCAGCGTACACACCGCCCTGCTTCAGAGCGGCCAGATAGAAGACCCGTTTTATGGAGCCAACGAGGAAAAGCTCCAGTGGATCGAGCGGGAAGACTGGGAGTTCCAGTGTACATTCGACGTGGATGACCAAACCCTTCAACGCAAGCACATCGAACTCGTTTTTCGCGGGTTAGACACCTACGCACACGTTTTCCTGAACGACAGCCTCGTGCTCGAGACAGACAACATGTTCCGAACCTGGCAGGCCGACGTGAAAAAATACCTCCTGCCGACAGGCAACCGGTTGCACATTTACTTTGAAAGCCCGGTAAAAAAAGCCGAACCGGATTGGCAGGCCCTCGGCTACGAACTGCCGGGCGGCATCCGCACCATGACCAGAAAGGCGCAGTTCCACTACGGCTGGGACTGGGGACCGCGTTTTGCTGGCTGCGGCATCCTCAAATTGCCCGAACTATTGGCCTGGGACAACTTCCTTTTGGAAAATGTGTTCGTCACCCCGCAAAGCGTGAGCGAGCAAAAAGCCGTGCTCGTCGCCCGTTTCCGCTACCGTTCCGACATCGAGGGCAAGGCCAGTGTCGTTTTCCGTGACGGCAAGCGCAAGTCGCTCGAAGACCGCATCCTACAGGTCGGCACCCACGAAGATTCGGTGACCTATACAGTGGATAACCCGCGCCTGTGGTGGTGCGCAGGCATGGGCGAACCCAACCTGTACGATTTTACTGTGGATTTGAAATACGGCTATACGTTGCTCGACCGCGCCGAGGTGCGCATGGGCATCCGAACGGTGGAATTAGTGGCGGAGCAGGATTCCTTCGGGCAGTCGTTTTTTTTTCGGCTCAACGGCAAGCCCGTTTTTGCCAAAGGAGCCAACTACATCCCGCAAGATATTTTTCAAGACCGGGTAACCCCCGTACAGTACAAACGCCTGCTTGATGATGCGGTGGCCGCCAACATGAACATGCTGCGCGTGTGGGGCGGCGGCATTTACGAGGACGACCTTTTTTACCAGCTCTGCGATGCTCGCGGCATCCTCGTATGGCAGGATTTCATGTATGCATGCGCCCTGTACCCTGGGAATGGCAGGTTTTTGAAAACCGCCGCCGCCGAAGCCTACGAGCAAATCGAACGCCTGCGTCAGCACCCGTGCATCGCCCTGTGGTGCGGCAATAACGAAAACAACGAGGCTTGGCACCATTGGGGCTGGCAAATGCAGTTCAACGAGGCTCAGCGCACTCAGCTATGGCGCGACTACCAAATCTTGTTCAACGACCTGTTGCCAACATACGTGGCCAACTACGGCGGCGGCGTGCCGTACTGGGAGAGCTCGCCCAAGTATGGAAGGGGCAACCCAAAATCCACCAGCGAAGGCGATGCCCACTACTGGGGCGTGTGGCATGACGAGGAGCCGTTCGATATGTTCAACAAACGGGTGCCGCGTTTTATGAGCGAGTATGGGTTCCAGTCCTTCCCCGACTGGGCTACCATCGAGGGTTTTTCAAAACCAGAGGAGCGCGTGCTTGACAGCAAGGTGATGCTCACCCACCAAAAACACCCGCGCGGCAATGCCCTCATCGCGGAGTACCTCAAACGCGATTACCGCGTGCCTAAAAATTTTGAAGATTTCGTGTACGTCAGCCAGTTGCTTCAGGCCGAGGGCATGCGCACCGGCATTGAGGCGCACCGCCGCAGCAAGCCCTACTGCATGGGCACGCTGTATTGGCAGCTCAACGACGTTTGGCCAGTGGCCTCCTGGTCGAGCATTGACTACCATGGCCGCTGGAAAGCCCTGCACCACTATGTCCGAGAGGCGTACAGCCCGGTAGTGGCGCTGCCCATGGTGGAGGACGGAATTTTGAAAGTGTACGCCAGTTCGGACCTTCCGAAGGACACGGTGTTCAACCTGCACATACACGCCTACAACCTCGAGGGCAAAAAACTGAACGACCAAGAGCAGCTGGCCGTTTCGGTAGGCCCCGACACGGCGCGCATGGTTTGGCAGGGATACCTGAACACCCTGCTCGACCGGTGCAAAGAAGAGGATGCTGTGGTCGAGATCGTTTTTCAAACAACCACAGGGGTGGTGCTCAACCGCCGGCTGTTCTACCTCGTGCCGCCCAAAAAACTCCTGCTCCCTCACACCGACGTGCGACTGCATGCCAATCAGGTGAACGACGGCTACGAAATCGTGCTGCAAAGCCCCAAATTGGCCAAAAACGTGTACCTCCGGGCCGGTGTAGAGGGCCGTTTCAGCCACAACTACTTCGACTTGCTGCCCGGCGAACGTCGCACGGTGTTGTTCAAGACCGATCAGGTATTGGACGACCCCAAGGCTGTATTTTCGGTGAAACACCTGCAACAAACGTACTGACACGATGCGGCCAAGGTTTGCTCATCTGGCCCGCAACCCGTGGGCCTGGCTTGGCTTCGGCCTGCTGGCCGTGTACACACGCGGGCTGTTCCTTGATGTGATGGACGTGGATGCCTCCCAGTACGCTTCCATTTCGATGGAGATGTTGCAATCGAGCAATTGGCTGCAGGTGCAGCACCACCACGCTGACTATTTGGACAAACCACCCCTGCTGTTCTGGTCCTCGGCCCTGTCATTTGCCCTGTTCGGGCTGCACAACTGGGCCTATAAATTGCCCTCGTTCCTCGGTGCCTTGGCAGGCGTGTACGCCATTTACCGTTTTTGCCTGCTTTTTTATTCCCCCAAAACGGCCCAGTCGGCGGCATTTGTGTTGGCAGCCAGTTTGGGCCTGCTCCTGATGTGCAACGACGTGCGCACCGACACCTTGCTCATGGGCACCACGGCCTGTGCGATCTGGCTATTGGCGGCATTGTATGAAACGGCCCATCCGCGACTGCCCGGAGTGCTCGGTGCGGGTTTTTTTGTGGGCTTGGCCATGCTGGCCAAGGGGCCAATCGGTCTCGTTGTGCCGGTGTTTGCGGTGGGCACGCACCTTGCCCTGCGGCGCGACTGGGAACGACTGCTGTTGGGGCGTTGGCTAACCGTGCTGACCGTAGCCGCCGCCGTGCTGGCCCCCATGTGTTGGGGTTTGTATCATCAGTTCGACTTGCATCCGGAAAAAATCGTGAACGGACGCACTGATGTGTCGGGCTTGTATTTTTACTTTTGGGAACAAAGTTTCGGGCGCATAACGGGCGAAAACGCTTGGAAAAACGATACGTCGCCGTTCTATTTCCTGCACGTGTACCTGTGGGCATTTTTGCCGTGGTCAGTGTTGCTTATCGGTGCCTTGTGGCGGCGTTGGGGTGATTTGTTTCGGCAAAAGCTACGCTTGCCAGCGGGCGATGAGGCGTTTTCCGTCGGGGCATTTGTGCTAACATTCGTGGCGTTGTCCTTGTCGAAATACAAACTGCCGCACTATATTTTCGTCACCCTGCCGTGGGCGGCAGTGTTGGTGGCGCGGTGGCTGCATGGCGAACGAAGCGGCACGCTAGAAGGGTACGTAGGGGCGACCCTTGCGGTCGCCCCGGAGGCGGGGGACAGGGTGACCGCAAGGGCCGCCTCTACGGCAATTGGTTTTGCGGTTGTTCTGTTGGGTGTGGTGGCTGTTTTGTTGCTTGGTTTTGTTTTCCCGACGGCCAACGTGCTCACATGGGCAACGGCCCTCGGTCTGTATGGCGGCGCGGTGTTTTTTTTGTTTTTGAAAAAAAAGCCGACGGAGCAAGTGGACAGGTTAGTGCAGGGCGGGGTGCTGGCTTTTTTGAGCGCGGCGTTTGTCCTGAACGCACATTTTTACCCCAACCTTTTGCCCTTTCAAAGCACATCGGCTGTGCCGCGCTACGCCCAGGAAAACGGTATTCCTCCAGCAAAAACCGGTTTGTTCAACCGACACGGCCACGCACTGGACTTTTATTCTCAAGCGGTTTTGAAACAAGTGGACACCCCCGACCAAGCCCGCCAAACAGCGGTGGCACTGGGCGGACTGTGGCTGTACACCGATGTGCAAGGGCTTTTGCGCTTGGACAGCGCCGGAGTCCGGTATACGCCGGTGGCCACCTTCGATCATTTTCAGGTTGCCTTGCTCAAGCCCGCGTTCCTGAATCCAGCTACGCGACGGGAAGCGTTACAACCTGTTTTTTTGATAAAAATTGATGGGCGGTAAGGCTGAACGTGCCTTTTTTTCAACATCTTCGCGCATTCAAAACAGCATCACCAACTTTCGCCAGATTTTGAAGGTTATACCGCCATGCGCTTTGTAGATGTAAAAAATGACATTGCCTTTCGGAAGATTTTCGGCAACGAAAAGAAAAAAATCATCCTTATCTCTTTCCTCAACGCCGTGATGAAGTTGAAGGAGGAGGATGTTATTGACGATGTTGAAATCCTGAACACGTACCAATTGCCGATCATAAAAAACCTGAAGGCTTCCATAATTGACATCAAGGCACGCGATCAAACGGGCAAAACCCACATCGTGGAAATGCAGGTGTCGGAACCTGATGGCCTGGACAAGCGCTTGCTTTATTATGCCAGCAAGGAATACGCTCAGCAAATTGACACTGGAGATGATTACACCAAACTGAAACCAGTAATTTTCATCGGAATTTTTGATTTCAAATTTACCAAAGGAGATAAGTATTTGTCGCACCATGCCGTCTGTGACGTGGAAAACGGGGAACAACGGATCAGGGACATGGATTTTTATTTTATCGAGCTGCCCAAGTTCACAAAGTCTTTGCCCGAGCTCACAGGAGTTACGGACAAGTGGATATTTTTTCTCAAAGAGGCTGAAAACCTGGAGGTCATCCCCGACAATGTTGACGACGAGGGCCTAGCGGCGGCGTACCAAGACGCAAGTAGATACAATTGGACAAAGGAAGAATTGAACGCATACAGTTATGCTGCAATGCGAGAACAAGATGAGCGCGGGAAGATGACACTGGCAATACGAAGGGCAGAGGAGAAAGGCATGGAGAAAGGCATGGAGAAAGGCATGGAGAAAGGCATGGAGAAAGGTATGGAGAAAGGTATGGAGAACACCATCAAAAAACTGCACGAAAAGGGAAAATCAGTGGAAGAAATAGCGGAGCTCTTGGACCTTACCATAGAAGAGGTCAAGCGTACTGTTGAGAATCAACCTTAAAAAAAGCACGACATGACAGAAAAGCCATGGCTCAAAAATTACCCCCAAGGCGTGCCAGCCTACATTGATCAGGACATATACCTGCGTCTGACGGACATGCTGGACGAGTGCCTGAAAAAATACCGCGACCTGCCAGCATTTGTTTTTATGGGCAAAACCCTCACGTTTGGAGAAGTGGATCGGCTGAGCACCAATTTTGCCGCCTACTTGCATTCCCGCGGCCTTGAACCAGGCGACCGCATAGCCCTAATGATGCCCAATATGCTCCAGTACCCGATCGCTCTGTTCGGTGCCCTGCGCGCGGGCCTCATTGTGGTGAACACCAATCCATTGTACACCCCGCGCGAGATGCGCCACCAGTTTGTGGACTCCGGGGCCAAGGCAGTCCTCATTGCCGAAAATTTTGCCGCCAATTTGCAGCAGATTCTGGGCGAAACGCAGATCAAAACGGTCATCGTCACCAGCATCGGCGAGATGCTGGGCCTGAAGGGTTCTTTCATCAATTTCATCGTGCGACACATCAAACGGATGGTGCCCAAGTACACGTTGACCAATACCGTTTGCTTCACGGAATGCCTCCGACAAGGCCGAAAATTCACGATCAAACCCTTTGAGTCAGGCCCCGACGACACCATTATTTTACAGTACACGGGCGGCACCACTGGCGTGTCGAAAGGTGCCATGCTCACCAACCGCAACCTTGTGGCCAATATGCAGCAGATCCGTGCCTGGTTGTCGCCCGTGCTCCCCGAAGCCAAAGTGGTGGCCCTGTGCCCGCTGCCATTGTACCATATTTTCGCCTTCACGGTCAATTGCCTGGCGTTTATGTCCGTGGGCGGCAAAAACGTGCTGATCGTGAACGCACGCGACATTCCGGCACTCGTCAAGGAGTGGCGCACGCACAACCCCAACATTTTCACCGGCGTGAACACACTGTTCAATGCCCTGCTCAACAACCCGGCGTTTGCCGCGCTCGATTTCAGCGCCCTGCGGGCAACCGTCGGCGGAGGCATGGCCGTACAGCGGGCCGTGGCCGAGCGTTGGCAGCAAACCACCGGCTGCCCCCTGATCGAAGGCTATGGCCTCACCGAATCCAGTCCCGTTCTTTGTGTCAACCCCGTGGGTGACAACAACATACTCGGCTCCATTGGTATGCCCGTGCCGTCCACCGACATCCGAATTGTGAACGACAAAGGCGCGGTGAGCAACGTGCGCGAAACAGGTGAGATACAGGCCTCCGGCCCGCAAGTTATGAAAGGATATTGGCAGCGCCCCGAGGCCACTGATGAGGTGATCCGAGACGGCTGGCTCAGCACGGGCGACATTGGCTACATGACCGAACAGGGTTATTTTTACATCGTAGATCGCAAAAAAGACATGATCCTCGTGTCGGGCTTCAACGTGTATCCCAACGAGGTGGAAGACGTGATCGCCACGCACCCAAAGGTCATGGAAGTAGCCGTGATCGGTGTGCCCGATGAAAAATCCGGCGAGGTGGTCAAGGCATTCATTGTAAAAAAAGACCCGAGCCTGAGCATCGAGGAAATCACTACCCACTGCCGCGCCGAACTGACCGGCTACAAAGTGCCCAAGCACATCGAATTTCGCAAAGAATTGCCAAAAACCAACGTAGGTAAAATCTTGCGCCGCGCCCTACGGGACGAAGCAAAGTGAGTTTTTTACCTTTGCGCCCGCCTTCGCCAAGGCTACGGCGGGTAAACCAGCCCCATGCGGGGTGACAAAAAACCGGCAACCTTCCAACCAGAAACCTTCTAACCGTCTAACCGTTATCCAAGAATGATTTTCGATCTGAAGATGATTCGGGAGTTTTACAAAAATTTCCCGACCCGCGTAGATGCCGCCAAGGCCAAACTCAAGCGCCCGCTTACCCTTTCCGAAAAAATCCTGTACGCCCACCTGCATCCCGACAGCCCGTTGCACGAGTACAAGCGCGGCTCGGACTATGTATTTTTCCAAGTGGATCGCGTGGCCATGCAAGACGCTACGGCCCAAATGGCCCTGCTCCAGTTTATGACCTGTGGGCGCAAAAAAGTGGCTGTGCCCAGCACCGTTCACTGTGATCACCTCATCACCGCCGAAGTCGGTGCAGCGAAAGACATGGCGGTGGCTTTGGACAAGAACAAAGAAGTGTTCGACTTCCTCAGCACGGTGAGCCAGAAATACGGTATCGGCTTTTGGAAACCCGGCGCGGGCATCATCCACCAAATCGTGCTCGAAAACTACGCCTTCCCCGGCGGCATGATGATCGGTACCGACTCGCACACCGTGAACGCGGGCGGTGCGGGCATGGTGGCCATCGGCGTTGGCGGTGCCGACGCGGTAGATGCCATGAGTGGCATGGGTTGGGAATTACAAATGCCCAAACTCATCGGCGTGAAACTCACCGGCAAACTGCGCGGCTGGACCTCGCCCAAGGACGTGATCCTGAAAGTGGCGGGAATCCTGACCGTGAAAGGCGGAACAGGGGCTATCCTGGAATACTTCGGCCCGGGAGCCGCCAGTATCAGCGCCACCGGCAAGGGCACCATTTGCAACATGGGGGCCGAAATCGGGGCTACTACTTCCACCTTCGGTTATGACAAGAGCATGAACCGCTACCTGAAGGCCACGGGCCGCAACAAGGTGGCTGCTATGTGCAACAAAGCCGCGCCCTACCTCACCGGCGATGCCGAGTGCTACGCCAACCCGGAGAAATACTTCGACCAGGTGATCGAGATTGACCTGTCCAAGTTGGAGCCGCACATCAACGGGCCGTTCACGCCAGACTTGGCATGGCCGCTCTCAAAATTCGCCGCAGCTGTGAAAAAGAACAAATACCCGGCAAGGCTCGAAGTCGGCCTCATCGGCTCTTGCACCAATTCGAGTTACGAAGACCTCACCCGTGCGGCCTCCATTGCGCGGCAAGCGCGGGAAAAAGGCATCGAAGTCAAAGCAGAATTCACCATCACGCCTGGTTCGGAGCAAATCCGGTTCACCGCCGAGCGCGATGGGCTGTTGGCCGACTTTGAAAAAATCGGCGGCGTTGTACTCGCCAATGCTTGCGGCCCTTGCATCGGCCAGTGGGCGCGCCACATTGACGACGAGAATCGCCCGAATTCCATCATGACCTCCTACAACCGCAACTTCACCAAACGAAACGACGGCAACCCCAATACCCACGCCTTCGTCGCTTCGCCCGAGATCGTCACCGCTTTTGCCATCGCGGGCGACCTGACCTTCAACCCCAAAAAAGGCACCTTGGTGAACCGCAAGGGCGAAACCGTGAAACTCGACCCGCCCAAAGGGATTGAATTGCCCAAGGCCGGATTCGCCGTGGAGGATGCGGGCTATGTGGCCCCGGCCAAAGGCGGCGTGAAAATCGTGGTGGACAAAAAATCGGACCGCCTCCAATTGCTCAAGCCCTTCTCGCCTATCGCCACCGGCGAGCTGCAAAACATGCGCGTACTGATCAAGGCCAAAGGCAAATGCACCACCGACCATATCAGTATGGCCGGCCCGTGGCTCAAGTACCGCGGTCACTTGGAAAACATTTCCAACAACTGCTACATCGGGGCCACCAACGTGTTCAACGATGAGCGCAACAAGGTACTCAACATGGAAAACGGCCAGTTCATGGAGGTGCCCGCCTCCGCCCGGCTGTACCAGAAAAAAGGCATCGGTACGATCATCTTCGGCGAGGAAAACCTCGGCGAAGGCTCCAGCCGCGAGCACGCCGCCATGGAGCCGCGCTACCTTGGTGTGAAAGCCGTGGTGGTGAAGTCCTTCGCCCGCATCCACCAAACCAACCTGAAAAAACAGGGCATGCTGGCCCTCACGTTTGCCAACCCGGCCGACTACGACAAGGTGCGCCAGGACGACCAGGTGAGCATCCTCGGCTTCGAAAAATTCGCCCCCGGCAAGCCCCTGCAAATTCGCCTCGACCACGCCGACGGCACCACCCACACCTTCGATGTGCTGCACACCTACAACGAGCAGCAAATTGACTGGGTGCGGGCCGGGAGCGCGCTGAACAAGATTCGGAAGGAGATGGGTGTGAAGTGAATGGGGCGCAGGTAGTTTGATTGACCGGCTGTTCGCGTGCGAGGGCCGGTAAACCGATGCTATCCACGTCCATGTTCCGCCGCCAAATCAAGAATCATAATTTTCTGCCAAATTTTTCCGGCCAAGCCCTGTGTGAGCGACTCCATATCGTTCACGGCGTTCAGCACGATCGGGTCGTCCATGTTCTGTGCAAACAGCGCCGCGATCTTGCTGTCCAAGGCCAACATCTCGGCGCAGTAGTCCAAATAGCGCACCAGTTCGTAGCGGGTGAGCGTGCGTTTGGGCGACGACTCTGTGCTACCGTTAAACGGAGAAAGCATGAATGCCGGGTCCTTCGTCAATTGGTGCATATCCACCACGTGCGCAATGGAACGCAGGCGGTGCAGAGCCTGCAGCGCGGAATACCGCTTGATACGCGTTTCCAAACTGGTCAGAAAAAACAGCGCCAAACCCAGCAGGATCAGTTCGTTGATACCCGATTCGGTGGCTTGCAGGACTTCAGCTATATTGTTGGTGTCTATCGAAAATTGCTGTACCACCACAATTGCTGCACCAACGGCCACAAACAACAGCAATCCTGCCGCTAAAATGGTGATTATGCGCACGGGCCAGATCGGTGGCCCGAGCCGACGGGCCAGCAGCTCGGCATCCGAGGCCAGGTGCCGAAATTCCTTGCACACCTGCAGCAGGCCCGATTCCGGGAATCGCTCGCCGATGCGCCGCTCAAGTTGCCGAATGGTTTGTAAAATACTATCCGGGTTAAGGTTTGTATAGCGGCCCTCTTGATGAAATTTTTTCAGTCTGGGAAAAAGCCAGTTTATCATGGAGTGATCGCTGGTTACATCTGGTACTTGCATTCCTCCGCCACTGCACCTTCGCGAGCGCTTTCCAAACCATAATCGCCCGACGGGGCTGCACGCTTGCCCTGCTCAGGTCGGAAAAGCGGGTTTTTGTCCCGGTCGTAGAACCATTCCAATAGGTTTTCTACAGTGAATTCCGGGGCGATTTTTTCACCTTTGGTGTAGGCTTCCAGGTCTTCGAGGCCGAGCACGTCCGCTCCGATGTATTGCCCCATTTGGTAGTAGGCCTCCCATTGCACGGGGTCGAAAAACTGATCGCTCGTGGATTCGTGCGGAAATTCCGGGTGGTACACTTTGTATTTGTAGGTACCGTACTTGAGTTTGTCATTTGGGTCGAGATCGGGTTTCCCGGTCGGTGCCTTTACCGATGATTTGACGTAAACAAACGTGCCGACCTTGCGCGGCTGCTTGAGGTTGATGGTCTCTTTCCGTTCCTGATGGGTGACGGGGTCGGTCACTACCCTGTCCTCCCACCATTGCAAGATGTCGGCCACGGCGTAGCGCTGCTGCGAGTACACCGACGAGGGCCGCGGGCGGATCAAGTCTTCGGGCTGTTGGTCGTCGCGGAAGCGAATTTCGATGCCGAGCTCGTTTCGGGCACGCAGGAGGAAGTTGTTCAGGTCTTCGAACCGATACGCCGGGTCGCCCCCCGCATCTACCGAAATGATAAGCCGGCAACCACGCCGCAGGAGTTCGTAGGCACCGAGGTTTTCGATGTGGCCGCCGTCGGAAATGTTGATCATGCGGTTGTTCGAGCCGATACGCCCCAGCAACTCTCGGAAAAAATAGATGGGCCACCACACCATGCCGTATGTTTTTTTCAACACCAACGGATTGGACACCCAGCATCCAAGGCGGGCATTGAACAAGGTAACCAGCGCACTTAGCAGGGGGTTGGAGTACATGCCCATGCCGGGGTTGACAGCTGCCGCAGAGATGGTAACGGCGGCGGGCAGGGTCATGCTGCGGTAGTCGTCGTAGTAGTCGGTATGCACATAGCCGGTGAGTTTGGAGCCGCAGAAAAGCGGGCTGAGCAGAAAGTAGTCGCTGGCCTTGGTGCCCATGAACTTCGCGTCGCCGCCCGGGTTTTGCAGGTTCAGGCAAGTGTTGATGAGCGGGTAGGGGGCTTGAAAACCGCTGGAATCGGCGGTTTTTGTGTCAAAAAGTTTGTTCAGCGGAATATTTTGATGTTTTCCGGCAAAGCGCAAATACAGGTCGGAGAGTTGTTTTCGGTAAAAACGGTGAAAACTGATCGCGTTGGGGTTTACATAAAAACCGAGTACGACTAAGGTCAGCATCTTGAGTAGCGCATCCAATGGCTCGCCGGAGTAGCCTGTGCCCCCAAGTTCTGCCACGAATGTCCAGGCGTACAGGACGAGAAAAAGCGCTGCCACCCCCGATTCGAGCCGGTTGAACAGTTTGGACACACCGAGGTGGTAGTTTAGGTAAATGTTGGTGATAAAATGAACCGTGAAAATCCCGCCCGCGATGTACAGCAACAGCGTCGTCAGATCAGAAGCCAAAGCCAAGGAATTTTGCAACGGGTTGGCATCAAATAATCCGGCCACAAGGCTGTAGGCGTAGTACGCGATACCGCCTACGATGAGCGGATTGATGAGGCTCATGCACCAGCTGATGGCAAAGCCCACGATCAGCAGGAGCGTGCTGCCCATTTTCCAAAAACCGATGCCCGGGGTCATGTACTCGCCGTGTTGGCGCATGGCATCTGCGTGGGTTTCTGAAAAAAGCGCGTCCATGTTACCGGCTTCCCTGCTTGTGGCCTGCACGTAGGAATGGGTGTAGCCCCCGCCCGACACGGAGCTCAGGTAGTCCGCTTTTTTCAGGATACCAAACCGGTGCAGGGTTTTCAAAAAGCCCAAATTGATCGTAGCCGAGCGAATACCCCCGCCCGACAGCGCGATACCGAACCAGTTCTCCTGCTCCGGGCTGCCGTGCTCAATGCCCAATTTTTGGCGGCGCTCCCGGAGGAGCTCCTTTTCCTGATCAATAACTTCGCGAAATGAAATCATGTGGATTGTCTCGATTGAGTTGGTGACCATACTACTGTACATTTTTTTCGAACGACCAGACTTTCCAAGTTTTAAAAACTTGGAAAGTCTACCTCCGCGAAAAATGTCCAGTAGTATGGTTGGTGACACTCTCGGTTATCAAGGCAAAAGTAGCACGTTATTAACCCAATCGAGGCAATCAGACCAATCGCTCCACCATCGCCTCGTCCGCCAGATTAGGCAGTGTCACTTGGAGGCCCGGGTAATCGGCCATAGCCCGCTGGATGGTGGTGAGCGCGTGCGGGTTTCGCGCCCAAGCGCGGCGGGCGATCCCGTTGTTTACGTCCCAGAACAACATGGCGTGCAGGCGGCGATTGGCTTCGGGCGTGCCGTCGAGCACCATGCCAAATCCGCCGTTGATGACCTCGCCCCAGCCTACGCCGCCGCCGTTGTGCAAACTTACCCAGGTGGCTCCCCGAAACGAGTCGCCAATGACGTTGTGTACCGCCATATCCGCCGTGAATCGGGAGCCATCGTAAATATTGGCCGTTTCGCGGTAGGGCGAATCGGTACCACTGACATCGTGGTGGTCGCGGCCCAGCACAACAGGGCCAGCTAATTGGCCAACAGCGATGGCATCGTTGAACGCCTTGGATATACGCATACGCCCCTCGGCATCGGCATACAAAATACGAGAGTACGAACCCACCACGGGAAGGTTTTGGTGCGCCGTCTGAATCCAGAGGAGGTTGTCATTGATCTGGCTTCGGATGTCGTCGGGAACTTCTGCCAGCATTTCTGTGAGCACGCCAGAAGCGATGGCATCGGTTTTTTGCAAGTCGGCAGGATCGCCGGAGCAGCACACCCAGCGGAAAGGGCCAAAGCCGTAATCGAAACAAAGGGGGCCCATGATGTCCTCCACATACGAAGGATACCGGAACACATCCTTATCGGGGGAGGCAAATACCGCTGCGCCCGCATCGCCCGCTTCTTTCAGAAAAGCATTGCCGTAGTCCCAAAAATACATGCCCTGCTCGGTCATCTTGTTCACGGCCGCAACGTGGCGGCGCAGCGACTCCGCCACAGCCTGCATGAACCGGGGCTTGTCCGCAATCAGCAATTGCTTGGCCTCCTCGAATGTGTAGCCCGCCGGACAGTAGCCCATGTCGTGGATGTTGTGGCAGGAGGTCTGGTCGGAACCGAGCTCGATGCGCACGCCGTCGCGGGCGAATCGCTCCCACAAGTCCACGATATTGCCGTGGTAGATCAGCGCCACAGCCTCGCGGTTTTGCCGACAAATTTCGATGCGGGCGATGAGGGCGGTCAGGTCATCGAACACGTTTTCCTGCAAAATATACCCGTCGGCAATGCGCTGCTGCACAGCATCGCCGTCCACCTCGGCGATCACACCCACACAACCTGTGATGACAGCCGCCTTGGCCTGAGCGCCCGACATGCCGCCGAGGCCGCTGGTAACAAATACCCGACCGCGCAGGTCTGTGTCGCCCAAACCCAATTTGCGGCCTGCACCCAGCAGGGTGATGGTCGTGCCGTGTACAATGCCCTGCGGCCCGATGTACATGAACGAGCCAGCCGTCATCTGGCCATACTGGGTCACGCCGAGGGCGTTGTAGCGGTTCCAATCTTCTTTTTTGGAGTAGTTGGGAATCATCATGCCGTTGGTGACCACTGCGCGCGGGGCATCCGGGTGGCTGGGAAAAAGGCCCATCGGATGGCCGGAATACAACACGAGGGTTTGGTTTTCGGACATTTCCGACAGGTAGCGCATGGTCAGCAGGTACTGCGCCCAATTTTGAAAAACCGCTCCGTTGCCGCCATAAGTGATGAGCTCGTGCGGGTGCTTGGCCACTTTGGGGTCGAGGTTGTTTTGCACCATGAGCATGATAGCGGCTGCCTGCGGGCAGCGCGCGGGGTAGTCGCTCACCGGGCGGGCGTGCATGGGGTAGTCGGGCCGAAACCGATGCATGTAAATTCGCCCATACCGCTCCAGTTCGTCCGCAAACTCCGGTGCGAGCCCCTCGTGCCACTCAACGGGGAAATAACGAAGGGCGTTGCGAATAGCCAGCACCTTGTCGGAGCGGGACAAAACACCTTCGATGACCCGGCGCGGTGCATGACTCACAGACGGGTCAAGCGGCTTGGACGCGGGAGGGGTGGCGGGAATACCGGTTCGTATGGCTTGCTGGAATGCAGAAAGAGAGTAAGACATAGTCTCGTTTTTTTAAGGCAAAGGTAGAGCACGGCAGTCCTCAACGCACCCGCTGCACCACCGCCGTTCCACTTTCCGTTTGCAAAAAATACGAACCCGCTGGCCAGGCCGACAGGTCGAGTTGTTGTTTCCCGCCCGCTGCCGTTGTTCCGGCCCAGAGTATGCGCCCCGTTGCGTCCGCCAAACGGGCAAAAGCCGGCCTCGCCGATGTGTTTTTCCAAAAAAACAGGCCCGTGGTGGGGTTTGGGTAAACCAATACTTCTGCTGGGCCGTCGGCTTCAGGTGCTGATGTGAACCCTGGTGTGTACAGGCTGAAAAACACCTCAACGGTGTTCGCCGGGTTGCCGTCCTCCCAAACCCGGAAACCAACCCAGGCCGAGCCAGGCACCGTGCCGGGTTGGGCGATCAATTTGAGGTAGGGCCTTTCGGTGCCTGTAGCAAAATTCATCAGCCCGCTGGCCGGTATGCCGACATAGCACAGGCCGAAATCACACAGGTCCAAGGTCCATTCCGCCGGGTGCGACTTGGCGATGGTTTTCCAGCGCAGGCGCAGGGAGTCGCCTCCGGGGTTTTCAAAAAAAATGTAGCACTCGGTGGCCAGCTCCAGCGCCACGGCTTTTTCCAATAATGGGCCGGGATTCGGGGAAAATGTTTGGGCCGGGGCGGCGTGCGTCAGCAGGAACAGCGAAAAAGCAAGGTGGAAATAGCGCATGGGCGAATTGAAATTTGAAGCGAAATTAATCAAAAACGACGACCTGAATACCCTCGCTGGCCGGAATTTTGCGAACCACTTGCCGCCGCCCGTTAAAAAACACCTGCATCGGTTTGCGTTTTTTGGGATTGATGAACACGTCCAAACCGGCCAAAAACGGAAACCGCCCGAATATTCCAATAGGCAGTAGCTCGCTCTTGTTATTGCTGTTGCCGTCGTACAAAAAAAACGAAATGACCGATTTTTCGGAAGGGGCGAGCGTCTCAGTCGAGAGCGGCACGTCGTCCACAGACAAGGTGTCCCGACCAAAAACCACGGCTTGACTGGTGGAAAACACGTTGACGACCGATTGCTTGGGTGAGGTGGGCAGGCCTGCCAGCATAATACCGACCGTGGAGCTGCGGTCGGGCAAGGCCCGCAAATACACGAGTTCGCTGGAGCGAGCAAAACCTTCCCGAAAATAATGCACAGGCCGTGCGGTCTCCGTGGCACGCACCACCAACTCTACCGGCACGCCAGGTCGCACGTCCGGTATGGCCCAAAAACCCTGCTCGTCAGCCTTGACCGACATGGCGGTGCCAATACGCGCACCGTTTTGGGAGTTCAGGTAGTAAAGCTCCACTCCCGAACCCGAAGCAGGTCTGTTTTGGCCAAAAAACACGGCGCGTCCCCCGATCCTCACGGAGGCTGGCGACTTCGGTTGTTCGGCTGGCGGCGGCGCATCGTTCAAAAACCGAAAAACCGCTTCAAACGAGGCCCGGCTCGTGGCCACTTTGTAGTGGTCGAAGCCGGAGAGCATAACATTTGTGGTGCCGGGCATGTCTTTCCCGCCCATGATTCGGTCTTGGTCCGACCACAGATTCATGGTGGGCGTACCGCCGTTCGGACCGGCTGGCTGGTGCTGGTTCATACTCCCAATCTGAACAAAACGGGCCACTTTGGCTGCATGCGCCGAATCAATGAGATAAAGGTAGCTCATGCCCCCGCCCGCCGAATGCCCAACAAGGTCAACGCGATCGGCACCCGTGCGGGCAAGCAGCGCATCTATGGCCGCATCGAGGTTGGTTTTGTGGTCAATAGTGCCGTCCAGTGTGTTCCAATCGAACACAAAAAGCCGTTCCGGGCAGTAACCTGCCGCCCGAAACCCCTGAACAAAATTCGACCACGTGTCGCCGGAGGCCAAAAAACCGTGGACGAACACAATGGGCCGATGCGCGGCACAGTCGGGCTGCGCCGATAAACCCGGGGCGATGCCCAAGAACAAAACAGTAGCAGAGCAAAAAAAGAACAGGCGCATATGCATGTTGATGAATTAGACGGGTAGAGGGTTAGGGTTTTTTTGGTTTGGGGGTTAGAAGGTTTCTGGTTGGGGTGCCCCTCTAACCAGAAACCTTCTAACCTTCTACCCCCAAACCCAATTTCGAAACCACGTGGCTTGCCGTTTGGCGTAGTTTCGGCTGTGTTGCTTGATTTTTTCGATGGCCTCTTCGCGGGTGCAATTTCCGTCAAAAAAATCGAACCATTCCTCGTAGCCCACGGTGCGCAGGGCGGGCAGGTGGCGGTACGGTAAAAGAGCGTTGGCCTCGGCTTCCAAACCTTGGGCCACCATGCGGTCCACGCGGGCATTGATGCGGGCGTACAGTTCGGGCCGAGGCAGTTCCTGCAAGAGCAGGTGCGTGCGGAAGGGGCGCTCGCCCGTATTTTTTTTCAAAAAATCGGAGTACGGGTGGTTGCTCTCGAAGCACACCTCAAGCACTCGTCGCAGCCGCGCGGGATTTTGGCGGTCCACTGCGGCGAAATGTGCAGGGTCGCGTCGGGCCACCTCGGCTTGCAGCCAGGCCAACCCGCCCGATTGCTCGCCCGCTTGCACGCGGGCTTTTGTTTCAGGCGATATTTCCGGGAACTTATCCAGCCCTGCATATACAGCCCGCAGGAAAAGGCCCGAGCCGCCGACGAGTATTGCCGTGTTTTTTTTTCGAAAAACCTCGTCCAGCACGCGCAGTGCGTCGCGCTCATAGTCGCCCACGCTGTACGGTTCGGTCACGCTCAAAAAATCGAAGAAGTGATGCCGCACACCGCCAAGCTCTTCCGCTGTCGGTTTGGCCGTACCGATGCTCATTTCGCGGTAAAACTGCCGGCTATCGGCAGACAAAACCTCGGTATCGAGCTGTTGCGCCAGCAGCACGGCGGCGGCGGTTTTGCCGGTGGCCGTAGCGCCGCCGATGACGATCAGGTGTTTTTCACCGTCCGTTTGTACGTGTTCGAGCATCGGTCAGTTTCCGGTTTTCAACTTGCCGCCAGCAGTTTTTACAAATTCGGCCTGAATAGCGGCCTCCATTTCCCAGTTGGCGCGGAGCTGCTCCAGTTTTCTCAGCAGCACTTGTTCCGGTTGGCGGCGGGCGAAGTAGTCGCCGGAGTCCCAACGTCGGTTCCCGTTCCGGTCTTCGATGAGCTGCACGGTGTAGGTGGCTGCGGGTTCCAAGCCGGGAAATACGACGCGGGTCGCCGGTTCGGCTGGCGTGAACGAGCGTTCCTCGACGAGGGAGTTTCCGTTCATCAGGCGCAGGACGAGGGGCATGCCCGGTTGCAGGTTTTCGAGCGCCAAACCGAGGCTTCCCAACTGTTTTTCGGTAGGCACCACGAAAATTCGGCGCAGGGTATCGGTGTTGGCCGTGCCCCAAAAATCGGTGATCGCGCCGGGCAGCAGGCTGAGCGTACAGCGCTGGCCGCCCTGCCAAGCGCGATCCAGCAGCAGTCTGCGCGGGCTGGACGAGTCGGGCAGGAGGGCAAAGGCGCGGCTGTCCGCAGAGTCCACCCGGAGCAGGCAGCGGGCGGTGTCCACTCTGGACACGGGGCTGCCGAAAGGGATATGCACGGGCTTGCCGGGCTGAATGTTGATCGTTCGGGGCGGCGGCGCTCCGGCACTGGGGGCAGCTGCTGCCAACCGGCCGCGGGGTCGGGTGCTGCCCGTTCCTGCGGCGGTGCTCTCGTCACCGAACAAGACCTTGTTTTGTTGCAAAAACGCTGATCGCACAAGCGCTCGCACGGGTACGGTGTCGGTGAAGCCGACCAAAAGTTTCCAGGCTGTGGAGTCGGGGTTGTCGTACCACACGAGCAGGGTGTCGTGCTCCTGTTCGCGCAGCCAGCGCAGGCCGGGCGGTTCAGGGCGTAAAGCCACCGTATCGGGCGGGTTGGAAAATCCTAAGCGGACGAGGCCGTATTGCGCGGCGTTGGTGGAGGCAAGGCGGAGGGGTGGGGCGTTGGTGAACAGCCGGATGCTCACGACGGTGTGCGAAGTGTCGGACACGAGCAGCGGTTTTTCGGCGAAGCCGATGCGTTCGTTGTCGCTGCTCCACTTGAGGTTTTGGTCGGTGTCCTCAATGGCTGTACACTTGAATGTTCCGGCCCGCACGTTGGGGATCAGAAACTGGCCCGTCTTGTCCGTCCGGGCGAAATAGTAAGGCCGCTCTTGGCGTGCGGCGCTGTCGTCCAAGCGGTCGTGCAGCAGCACGGCAATGTTCTCAGTCGGTTCGCCGGAGAAGGCATCTACGACGGTACCCGACACCGATAGGCTGTCAATGGCCTCGCCGGTGGAAAAAACGAAGCGCAGGTCTTTTGCCGGAATGCTCTCGTGGAGGTCTTTGACTGCTGTGCCGAAATTGATGGTGTAGGTGGTGTTTTGGCGCAGCACCTCGTCCTGATCGAACCGGAAGGTGATCGTGCGCCCGCGCAGCGACACCTCCGGGCGTTTGGCCAGTGGGGGCGACACCAGCACTTGCGTGCCCACGTCCTGCAGGGTTACCCATTCGTCAAAGGTCAGTTGGAATGATTGGTCTGCAAACCGGGTCGTATTGTTGGGGGTGCTTTTTTCCTGCACCACCTGTGGTGGTGTAGTGTCCTTGGGGCCGCCTTCGGGCAACACGGGGCGGGCACAAGCGGTGAGGGCGAGCGCGGCGAGGGCAAGAGTGCGTTTTTTCATTCGTAGCGGTGGCAAAAAAATAAGGAAACAAGGAAGATGTCTCATAAGATTCTACCCAAATTTCATCCCTACGCGATTTGCCGACTTGTGAGACACCCTCCTCAGCTCAGGGCAGCGTCCCGCAGGCGCTGCAAGAAAGGTGAGGCAAAAATGAACGACTGAAGGTTTTTGTTGTCGCTTTCGAGCACTTGGTCGCGGTTGCCGCTCCATTCCAATTGGCCTTCGTAGAGGAAGCAGATATTATCGCCGTTTTCCATCACCGAATTCATGTCGTGGGTATTGATGATGGTGGTGATGTTGTTTTCGACGGTGATGCTTCGGATGAGCTCATCAATGACGAGGGCGGTTTTGGGGTCGAGGCCGGAATTAGGCTCGTCGCAAAACAGGTACTGCGGATCGAGCACAATGGCGCGGGCTATGCCCACCCGTTTTTGCATGCCGCCGGAAAGTTCGGAGGGGTATTTTTTATTGTTGCCTGCGAGGCTGACACGCTCAAGGCAGTAATTGACCCGGTCCAATTTTTCCTTGGGCGTTTTGTTGGTGAACATGTCCAGCGGGAAGCGGATGTTTTGCTCCACAGTAAGCGAATCGAACAAGGCCGAGCCTTGGAAAAGCATGCCGATTTTCATGCGGATAGCCCGCATCTGCTGCTTGTCGAGGGCGGTGAAATCGGTGTTGTCGTACCAAACAGTGCCGTTCGTGGGTTTCAGAAGCCCGACGAGGATTTTTACCAGCACTGTTTTGCCGGAGCCGGATCGCCCGATGATGAGGTTGCACTTGCCCGCCTCGAAGGTAAATGAAATACCCTTGAGCACCTGCTGCTCTCCAAACGACCTGAATATGTTTTCTGCTCGTATCATGGGTTGTCATTGAATTTTTATCGCTCACCCGCTCACCCGCTCACTCTCTCACCCTCTCACCCGCTCACCCGCTCACCCGCTCACCCGCTCACCCTCTCACCCTCTCACTCGCTCACTCGCTCACCCTCTCACCCTCTCACCCGCTCACAGAGGCAGCGCCGAGTACCGTTCCACAAAGGCCTTGAGTTCGTCCACCATACCGGGCGAACCGATAGCGATGGTGCAGCGCTGGTGGAGTTCTCTGGGTTCCATGTCGAGGATGCGTTTCATCTGGGTGGTGATGGACTTGCCGCCTGCTTGTTCGATGATCATGGAGAGCGGGTTGCACTCGTACAGGAGGCGGAGCTTGCCTTTTGGGTATTTTCGGGTGCTGGGGTAGAGGAATATGCCGCCTTGGATGAGGATGCGGTGGATGTCGCTGACCATGGAGCCGATGTAGCGCAGGCCATAGTTTTGGTCGCTGCAGTGGTCAATGTAGCGGCGCATTTCGAGGTCGAACTTGGAGTAATAGCCTTGGTTGACGGCGTAAAACTGGCCGTTTTCCGGGATGCGCATATTGCGGTGGCTGAGGCAAAACTCGCCGATGCTGGGGTCGAGCGTGAACCCGTTCACGCCGTGGCCGGTGGTGTACACGAGTATGGTGGAGGTGCCGTACAGAACATAACCAGCGGCCACTTGCTTCGTGCCGGGCTGGAGGAAATCGGCCTTGCTGGCTGGCCCGGACGGGTCGCTATGGCGGCGGTAGATGGCGAAGATGGTGCCCACCGATACGTTTACATCAATGTTGGAAGAGCCGTCGAGAGGGTCGAACAGGACGATGTAGTTGCTGGCTTTGGAGTTGACGGGCGACACCTGAATGATGTCATCGTTCTCTTCAGAGGCGATGGCACAGCATTCGCCGCTGTTTTGGAGGCACTCAATGAGTTTTTCATTGGCGTACACGTCCAACTTTTGCTGGGTATCACCGGAGGCATTGTCGCCGCCGTCGGCTACGCCGAGGATGTTGACGAGACCAGCCTTGTTCACCTCCCGGTTGATAATCTTGGCTGCCACGCCGATGTCGCGCAGCAGGCCGGTCAGTTCGCCGGTGGCAAACTCAAAATCCTTTTCAGAACGGATGATGAACTCGTCGAGGGTGACAATACGGTTTCCCAATTGGGGTGCGGGTGCCGAAGCGCCGTTGTCCGATGTTTTTTTTGTCGTGGTGGGCATAAAAAGAGGTTTCTGGTTAGGAGGAAGGGGGTTTCTGGTTTATCGGCCAAAGCCTTGGCGTAGGCGGGTTGTAAAAACAAAAAAACGTGGCCTTGGCGAAGACGGGCAAAAGTAGGCAAAAGGGCAACTATTTCTTCCTGAAAACTTTTGCGGCAAACAGTTTTCTGAACACTTCCCCTCACCACACCACCACGCTCTTGTCGCCCGATTTCTCCCAACCGCTCTCGTCAAGCAACAAGCCTCGCGGGCCTGAGGGCAACAGACCAAAACTCGCTGCTGTTTGCCGCGCCACCTCGCCCATCACCCCAAACCCGTCCCATGCCGAGTGGCTGATAAAATGGTGCAGGTTCTGATAATCGCTGTCGGGTATCCGTTCGGCCATCCGTTCGATGTTGCTTTTGCACTCGTGAAACAAGCCTTTCAAGTATTTCTGACAATGGCCAAGAACCGATTGCTTGCCTCGAACAAAGTGCGATCCGTAGTCCGCAACGTAAAATTCCAGTTTTTTTCAGGCATCTCTTTCAGATTTAAAACCTCAAAATTATCAAAATCCTTAATCTGACAAAGTAGAATTAGGCGCCACTAAACGCCCTCCTCGTGCCTTGGCAGGAAACAAACCGGCTTCCCAAAATGGGTGCTTTATTTCGTCCGCGTCCCTAACCCACTCCCTGCGACGGGTTTTTGCCCGGTATGCCCTTGAAGTAGTTCCAAAAAAAAGCCATGTCGCGCTCCTCGTCGCTGGTAGGCCAAAACAACTCCGGGTCGAAAAAGACTTCCTTTTTCGGCCAATGGAAGGTGCAAAGCGCGATGGGTACGCCCGCCTGCTTGGCGATATGGTAAAACCCGGTGCGAAACCGCTCCACTTTTTTTCGGGTGCCCTCCGGCGAGATGACGAGGTGCATGCGCTCATTTTGGCGAAACGCCTCCACCGTGGCCGACACGAAATTTCCGCCCTTTTTGGAGCGGTCTACGGGTATCCCACCCAACCACCGGAAAAATACACCGAACGGCCAAGTGAACAGGGTGTGCTTGCCGACATAATTGGCCCGCATACGACCGGCGCTGTTTACCAACACGCCTATCGGAAAATCCCAATTGGAGGTGTGCGGAGCCACAGCCAGCACCAATTTAGGCACGTCGTACGGGTACTGGCCGGTGATTTTCCAGCCCCAAAGGTGTAGAATCCAAGCGCTGATTTTGGAAAACATATCGTGGGTGCCCGAGGGGCGGTTGTTTGTTTTACGAATGTATGCCTCGCACCGCAAGGTGCGAAGCCGCTTTTGTCATGCTGAGCGCTGCTAATCAAAATATTAGGCCGAAGGCCATGCGCAAAACCTCGCAGCGCGAAGTATAGAATAGAACTCGGCCATGTCTGTGCCACGGCATTCACAGTCACAAGGTTGAGCAAGATGCCTGAAGTAGCCAAGCGGTAGCCGGATTTTTTGCAACACTTTTTTCGGTTCACCCCTTGGCCCCGAGTCTATATTGCAAGAGATGTTGAATGCAATATCTTTGCCCCCCCTTGGCATCACACTATACCTCTAATCTTCGTAACATTTTTTCCGCCTATGTCAAAAACAACAATTGCTCAAAAAATTCGGCAGCAAGTGCCGGAGGCTCGCCAGAAGTTTATTGTAAAATCTTTTGAAGACAATTATGCTGATCTGCTTAAAAAAGAGCCAGCGGCTTGGCGAGGCAAGTTTCGGAAAATGGCCGAAACACCGTTCGCCTTTTACCGGGGAAGTGCTCCATTGTTTTACGCCGACGTTAGCCGGGACACGGATCCATTCCAGAACGAAAAGACAAGCCGCGTGTGGATCCAAGGCGACCTTCACGCCCAAAACTTCGGCACATACATGAACAGCAAGGGCGTGCTGGTCTTCGACGTGAACGACTTCGACGAATCCTACCCTGCGCCGTTCACCTGGGACGTGAAGCGCCTTTGTGCCAGCCTCGCCCTGATCGGCTACCAAAAAGCCCTGAGCGATGCCGACATCCGCGAAATCGTAGCTCAGGCCGCCCGCTCGTATGCTGGGCAGGTGGCACGATTTGCTACTCTCACTGACGGCAAATCATTTGCGCTCACACTTGACAACACCACCGGCCCCTTGCTCCAAGTGCTTCGCGATGCCCGCGCTAAGACCCGCCACGAGCTTTTGGAAATGGAAACCGAAATACGGGACGGCGACCGACGGTTCAAGAGCAACAAGGTCATCCTGCCCGTGGACGATGTGACCCGCAAAAAAGTGGAAGCAGCATTGGCCGATTATTTTACCACTATCCCTCAGCGCAAACGCCGCTCAGCCGTGAACTATCAGGTCAAGGATATCGCAAACCGGAAAGGTTTGGGCATCGGCAGCGCAGGCCTCACCATTTACAGCATCCTGCTGGAGGGAGAAACACAAGCCTTGGAGAACGACCTGATCATCTCAATGAAAATCGCCCGACCAGCAGCACCCGCAAATTATGTGAACGATCCCGAGGCGGCTACCTATTTCAAACACGAGGGCCAGCGCACCACGATCTCCCAACGGGCGCTTCAGTCCGCAGCCGACCCTTTTCTTGGATACACGACATTTGAAGGGCAAGGTATGTTTGTCACGGAAATCTCGCCGTACACCGCCGATTTGGATTGGGACGAAATAAATGACATGGACGATATCCTACAAACAGTGGGCTACCTCGGGCAGTGCGTGGCCAAAATCCACTGTTGCTCTGATGACGATAGCGACCAAAATCTCATCACCTACTCCATAGAGCAGGCAATCAACAACGTATTAGATGGGCGCGAGTCCGAGTTCGTGAACTATATGGTTGACTTCGGAGAGTCCTACGCGACGGTCGTGCGCGACGATCACCGACTGTTCATTGACGCATTCCGGAATCATCTGTTCGACGGGATTTAAACACGCTCTTAAACTCGCTCGTCAAGCACACAGCGTTTTTGAAAAAGAGAGCCGCCCTGATGATCAGAGCGGCTCTCTTTGTTAGTTGAAAAATCCTTTACCGGTCAAGCGCCACCTTGTAGGCGGCTTGGCCCCTGTCGGTGCGCACCAGCAGGGTGTACAGGCCGTCGGCGAGATTCGACCAATCCAGTGTCGTCAGTTTCTGCGCCGCCCCGAGCTGCTCCAGTACCAGCCTCCCCGTTGCGTCGTACACCAAAAAACGCAAATCGGAACCCAGCATGCCCGCGGGCAGCGACACGTACAGCACGCCCGCCGTCGGGTTTGGGTACACGGCCACCAAG
>JBEBHD010000251.1:0-7885 GCA_040080915.1 Saprospiraceae bacterium | reverse complement strand
CGCACCGCAAGGTGCGAAGCCGCTTTTGTCATACTGAGCGCTGCTAATCAAAATATTAGGCCGAAGGCCATGCACAAAACCTCGCAGCGCGAAGTATAACAAAAAAGATTTGGCTGAAAAGAAAAGGAGTGCATTAGCCGCCTTAAAAACAGGTGCTTTCGATGAATATCCGCCCGACGAAAATGCTGTTACCCCCCGCTCCCATTTTTTTTCAAAAAAAATTTCCCTTCGCCCCTGCTACCTTTGGCGCAAACGAAAACACGACCGCATGAGTGCATCGCCGCACCCTGATACCCGATACATCCAAGCCCTGCTCGACAACGACAACAGGGAGATTGCCCACATCTACTCCCTTTTTGCAGCCCGCATTGAGCGCCTCGTATGCACCAACAGTGGCAGTGCCGACGATGCCCGTGATGTTTTTCAAGAGGCCCTACTGACTATAAGCCAACAGGCCCGGCGACCCGGTTTTGTGCTTACCTGCCCGTTTGAAGCGTATTTGTACCTCGTTTGCCGGGGCAAGTGGCTCAACGAAATCAAGCGCCGAAAACGGACGATGGTAACAATTTCCGATACCGAGCGATTTATGGACGAAACGGAAGCAGACGCACTGGCCGAATCGGTTTTGATGGAAGACGAGCGCAACAAATTGTTTCGCCGTTTTTTTGACAAACTGTCCGAAAACTGCCGCGCCCTGCTGAAACTTTCGTGGACGGGCCTCTCCATGCAGGAGGTCGGCGAAACCCTCGGAATGACCTACGGCTATGCCCGCAAGCGAAAATCCGAATGTATCGCCCAACTGACCGAATGGATACAGGCCGCCTCCGAATTTTCCACACTTAAATAGCCCGCCATGGCTCCAGACCTTTACACAATAATCGAAGATTACCTTGACGGCACGCTGACCGATCAAGAGCGCCAGGCCTTTGAAGCCGACATGCGCAATAACCCAGAATCAGCCCGTGTACTTACCACTATTCAGGAAGCCCGCAAGCGTATGCAAGCACACTGGGCCGATGAACTGGCGGATGCCGCCCTTGCCGAAACGTTACATCAAATCGGTTCGGCACACTTCCAATCGGGCACCGTCTCGGGACAGTCAGGCGGGGGTGGGGGCCGTGTTTTTCGCATAAGCCCTTCATGGTGGGCGGCCGCAGCGACATTAGCAACCACGGTGGTAGCCGCGTGGCTTTTCCTGCGCCCACCTTCCAACGAGCGCCTGTACGCTCAATACGGCACCTTGCTGGAAGCCGATTTTGTCGTGCGCGGCGCTGCCGAACAACCCAACCTGGCCGCCGCCGAAACGGCTTTCAACAGCCGAAATTTCGCCGAAGCCCTGCGCAGGCTGAACATGCACCTCGCCCAAAAACCAGACGACGAGCAGGCGCGACTGTTTGCCGGGCTTAGCCAGTTGGAACTGCGTCAGTACGACCAAGCCATTTCCCTCTTTCAACAAGTCAGTAACAGCAAAAACATCTGGGCAGATGAAGCAACATGGTACCTCGCACTCGCATACCTGCGCAAAGACCAACACGATGCTTGCGCCCGTACTCTGAGCTCCATTCCGCCGGGTAGCGGGCGATACGAACAGGCTGCTGAATTACTGGAGCAGGTGCGGTGATTGGCGCGCCGCGAGCCTCTTTGACACTTCATTTCGAAGTCAGGCTCGGTACCGGTACTTTTGCCCACCATGAACGAAACCACTCGCGCGTACCTGACCCTTCACTTTTGTGTGTTTTTATGGGGCTTCACAGCCATTCTCGGCAAATTGATCACCTTGCAGGCACTACCCTTGGTGTGGTGGCGGGTGTTGTTGTGCTGTATTGGTCTGTGGATTCTATTATCCAAAGGTCAGCTGCGTGGGCTGTCGCGCGGGGTAGTTTGGCAGATGTTGGGCATCGGTGCGCTGGTCGGTTTGCACTGGCTCTGTTTTTACGATGCCATCAAACGCTCCAACGCCTCGGTTGCCGTTGCAACGATGGCTACCACTTCCTTTTTTTCGGCCCTGTTCGAACCCCTGCTGTTGCGTCAACGAATGAACTGGCACGAGCTTGCCCTCGGCGCTCTAATCCTGCCCGGCATGGCATTGGTGGTAGGCAACCTAAACTGGTCCATGCGCGACGGCTTCATCGTGGGAACGGTGGGTGCCCTGCTCGCGTCCGTGTTCACCACGCTAAACAAACGCCTGCTTGATGGCCCGGCTCCTCCCCCGGCCCTGGCTATCAGTTTCGTGGAATTGTTCGGCGTGTTCGCCGTTTGCTCGTTGCTGCTTCCGGTCGAAATAGCTCGTACCCCAGCGCTTCGCATCAGTCCTGAAGGCTGGGATTGGGCTTGGATGTGTGTGTTGGCCTGGATGTGTACGCTCCTGCCCTACTACCTGTCTCTCAAAGCGATGCGCCACGTTAGCGCCTTTGCCACCAACCTGACTATCAACTTAGAGCCGGTGTACGGCGTGTTGCTGGCCAGTGTGTTTTTTCAGGAACACAAAACCCTTCCCGATGGCTTTTACACCGGCGTGGGCATTATCCTGCTGGCCGTTTTCAGTCACCCCTTTTTAAAAAGAATGATGAATAATGAACGAAATCATTCATCATTTTAAGAAAAACAGGTCATTTATGGCGGGTGTGCGGGCGCAAATGAACCCTTCTGCGTAGCGCACTTGGGCGGGCCTGCCGAAGACACGCGCCTTGGCCTCCATAAAATCGAGGAAATCCTTGCCTGAAATGGGCGTTTGGGGGCCGTCACCGGGCTTGCCTGGATCATAAAACTGCGATGTGTAAGCCAAGATCGCCTGCATCTTTTTTTCAAAATACGGGGTGATGTCTACCACAAAATCGGGTTCGAGGTGCTTGTCCTGGATGTAATGATACACGGCTTCCGGTCGCCAAGGTGAGTGAGGTCGCCCGTTCCCGTCGGTTGTTTCGATTTTGGCCAATCCTGCGTAAAAACAAGCATCGGCAGTCAGTTTTGCAGCACGGCCATGATCAGGGTGCCGGTCATCGGGTGCGTTGCAGAGCACGATCTGCGGCTGGCAGGCACGAATGTTCTGCACGATTTTGAGCATGTTTTCGGGCGTGTGGGCGAACAGCCCATCGGGCAGGTCCAATTGGTCGCGAAAGGCAGCGCCGAGAATTCGGGCAGCAGCCGTGGCTTCGACGGTGCGCAATTCGGGCGAACCACGGGTGCCTAATTCGCCACGACTAAGGTCGAGCAGGCCGAAGCTATAGCCGAGGTCGGCGTGGCGAAGCAAGGTGCCCGCTGCGCTGAGCTCTACATCGTCGGGGTGGATGCCGATTGCTAAGATGTCTGTTTTCATCGCTACTTTTGCCAGTACAACAAGAACGGTTGAGCATTATGGGAACAAACCCGACAAACGAGGAGCGGATCGCCCAATTGGTGAGCGACCTGCAAACGGCGCAGGGCGCAGCGCAAAAGTACAAGCAGGATTTGGAAAAACTCCGCCAGCAATACGCCGACGACCTGTACGCCGAGCGCCAGATCGGCAAGCAGTTGCGCACCGAAAGCCACCGAATTTTGCACGATTACGAGCTCCTGCGGGTACAAAAAGGTGGGTTTGGCTTGAAAATGTTGCTGTTTTCGGGGTTCGGTGGGTTCGTGAGCGGGGCTTTGTTGCTCGGCGTTTACCTGGTTTTTTTACGCCCGAAGACCGATCACCAAGCCGCTTTCGAGCAATTCCGCGATGCGCACCAATTCAGCTACGAACGGGCCATTAGCCAGGGCCGCTTCGGCGAGGTGGAGCAAGACTTGCAGCAAAACTTGGATTTGCCGGAAAATGCCGTCATCCGCCCACAGGTGGATTTTGTAAAAAAAATCGTAGGCGCAGCGCGTAGGCGGTGTGAGTAGGGCAGTTCCACTCTGCCGGACTTTTCAAATTCACCACAGATTCTCACAGATTTACACAGATTTTTTTTACAGGTAAATCTGTGAGAATCTGTGGTGAAAAATGATGCGTGACAGGGCCTTCTCACACACCCCGCATGCTCAGCGCAACGCGCTTGCGTTCCAGGTCCACCTCCAACACCCGCACCATGATCTGCTGGTTGAGCCGTACCACATCTGCGGGGTTTTTCACAAACTTGTCGGTGAGTTGCGACACGTGTACCAGCCCGCTGGCTTTCACACCGATGTCCACGAAAGCGCCAAAGTTGGTGATGTTGGTTACGATGCCGGGCAGCACCATGCCTGGCGACAGGTCTTCGATGCCGCGGACGTTACCGAATTCGAACGGCTGGGCCGTGCCGCGCGGGTCGAGGCCGGGCTTTTCGATTTCCCGGAGGATGTCCTGCAGGGTGGGCAACCCCACATCACCCTTGACATAGCGTTGAAGGTCAATTTTTTGCCGCAGGTTGCGGTCGGCCACGAGCTGGGCTACGGTGCAGCCAAGGTCCTGGGCGATCTGCTCCACGAGGGCATAGCGTTCGGGGTGGACGGCCGTGTTGTCCAACGGGTTGTCGGCGTTGCGGATGCGCAAAAAACCAGCGCACTGCTCGAACGCCTTGTCGCCGAGGCGGGGCACTTTTTTCAGGTCGGTGCGGCGGCGGAAAGCGCCATTTTCGGCGCGAAAAGCCACGATGTTTTGAGCCAGTCCGGGGCCAAGGCCCGACACGTAGGTGAGCAGGTGCTTGCTGGCGGTGTTGAGGTTTATCCCAACGGCATTTACACACGATTCCACGCTGCGGTCGAGGCTTTCCTTGAGCAGAGGCTGGTTCACATCGTGCTGGTACTGGCCTACTCCGATACTCTTGGGATCAATCTTGACCAGCTCAGCCAGCGGGTCCATGAGCCTCCGCCCTATGCTGACTGCCCCGCGAACGGTGATATCTTCTTTGGGGAATTCTTCACGGGCCACCTCCGATGCCGAGTAAATGGAGGCCCCCGCCTCATTCACCTGAAAAACCTCGACTGGGTGCTGGAATTTGATTTTCCTCAAAAAATCCATCGTTTCGCGCCCGGCAGTGCCGTTGCCGACCGAGATGGCCTCGATCTGAAACTTATCAACCAAATCCGCCACAGTTGACTCGCTTTCAAAAACCTGGCGCTGTGGCTCATGCGGAAAAATCGTGGTGTTGCGCAGCAGATTTCCGTTGGCATCCAAGGCTACCACTTTACATCCGGTTCGGAAACCGGGGTCAATGCCGAGCACGCGGCGCTCGCCGAGAGGTGAGGAAAGGAGCAACTGGCGCAGGTTTTCGGCAAATACACGAATGGCTTCTATGTCAGCCTTTTCCTTGGATGAATTTCGGAATTCGGTTTCGATGCTCGGCTGGAGCAGGCGTTTGTAGCCGTCCTTGACCGCCAAACGCACTTGTTCGGTAGACTCGCCGAAGCCTGTGGCAAATAGTTTTTCGAGATCGGCTACGGTCATTTCCTCGTCGGGAGCGATGCCCACGCGCAAAAAGCCTTCGTCTTCGCCGCGGCGCATGGCCAGCAGGCGGTGCGAGGGGCAGGTGGCCAGTTTTTCGCTCCAGTCGAAGTAGTCGCGGTACTTGGCTGCGGCAGTTTCTTTGTTTTTCACGACACGGGAAGCGATGATGCCGCCCTTTTCAAAATGGCGGCGTACGCGGTCGCGGGCGCGTTTGTCCTCGTTTACCCACTCGGCGATGATGTCGCGGGCACCCTGCAGGGCATCTTCCACGGTGGGTACCTCGTCGGTGATGAACTTGGTTGCGAGAATTTCGATTCCGTGCTTGTCTTGCTGGGAATAAATGCGCTTGGCAAGTGGTTCCAGTCCGCGCTCGATGGCCACGGTGGCGCGGGTCTTGCGTTTCGGTCGGTAGGGCAGGTACAGGTCCTCCAGTTCGATCATTGTAGCCGCTGCAAGGAGGGCCTTGCGCAGTTCCGGTGTCAGTTTTCCTTGCTCTTCAATACTTTGCAAGACGACTTCCCGCCGTTTGTCCAGCTCCAGCATTTTTTTCCAAACGCTTTGGATGTCGGCGATCTGCACCTCGTCCAATGAGCCGGTCGCCTCTTTACGGTAGCGGGCGATAAACGGGATGGTGGCACCACTTTCGAGCAGTTCGAGCACCGCCTCGACGCGGCGTGGGGGTATGCCGAGGGCTTCGGCGATATTTTGGTGGTATGGCATCAATAAATATACGGCCCTTCGGGGCTAAATAAATTTATGCGTTTTTGAAGTCCCACGTATTCAAGAACCCGGTGTGGAAATTGCCTTTGCGGAAATCCGGGTTTTGCATGAGCTTTTGGTGGAAAGGCACGGTAGTCTTGATGCCTTCCGCGATGAACTCGTCGAGTGCGCGCTCCATTTTTGTGATCGCCTCGTCGCGGGTGCGGGCACGCACGATGAGCTTGGCGATCATGGAATCGTAGTAGGGTGGGATGTTGTAGCCACCGTACACGTGGGTATCCACGCGCACACCGTGGCCCTTGGGCGAGTGGAAGGAAGTGATGCGTCCGGGGCTGGGGCGGAAGTCGTTGAACGGGTCTTCAGCATTGATCCGGCACTCGATGGCGTGCATTTCGGGGAAATAGTTTTTCCCGGAAATAGGGATACCCGCAGCGATTTTGATCTGCTCCTTGATGAGATCGAAGTCAATGACCTCTTCGGTCACAGTATGTTCTACTTGGATGCGGGTATTCATTTCCATGAAATAGAAGTTCCGGTATTTGTCCACCAAAAACTCCACAGTGCCCACACCCTCGTATGCGATGGCAGTGCAGGCTTTGATAGCCGCTTCGCCCATTTTTTCGCGCAGCTCGGGAGTCATAAATGGGGAAGGTGATTCCTCGACGAGTTTTTGGTGACGGCGCTGGATGGAGCAGTCGCGCTCGGAGAGGTGGCAAGCCTTGCCGAACTGGTCGCCAGCGACTTGAAACTCGATATGGCGTGGTTCTTCGATGAATTTCTCCATGTAAACACCGTCGTTGCCGAAGGCGGCCTTTGCTTCCCGCCGGGCGGTGTCCCACTGGCTTTCAAACTCGGATTCCTTCCACACGATACGCATGCCTTTGCCGCCGCCGCCTGCGGTTGCTTTGAGGATGATGGGGTAACCAATTTGTTTGGCTACTTTGATGCCGGTCTGCACGTCTTCGAGCAGGCCTTCGGAGCCTGGGATGCAGGGAACACCGGCGGCGAGCATGGTTTCTTTGGCTGTAATTTTGTCGCCCATGCTGCGGATTTGTTCGGGCGTAGGGCCGATGAACTTGATCCCGTATTCTTTGCAGACTTCGGCAAAATTGGCGTTTTCAGCCAGAAAACCATAGCCTGGGTGGACGGCATCGGCGTTGGTGATTTCCACGGCGGCCATGATGCGCGGGATGTTCAGGTAGCTCTCGGCAGAACTGGGCGGGCCGATGCAAACGGCTTCATCGGCGAAACGGATGTGCAGGCTGTCACGATCGGCCGTGGAGTAAATGGCCACGGTTTTTATACCCATCTCTTTGCAGGTACGGATGATCCGCAGCGCGATTTCGCCGCGATTGGCTATCAAAATCTTCTTGAACATGGCTCGAATACATCCCGACCGTGACACCCATGGCACGGTCGAAAACGTTGGATTTAACTGTTAGGAAGAACGGTGACCGGATAAGAGTTGGTCGCTCAGGCCGGTTCGATTACGAACAGGGGTTGGTCGTATTCGACCGGGGAGGCATCCTCAACCAAAACCTTGACGATCTTGCCCTTGGCATCCGACTCGATTTCGTTGAATAGCTTCATTGCCTCAATGATGCAGACGGTGGTGCCTACGTCCACTGTATCACCAACTTTGACGAACGGTCCCTTATCTGGCCCCGCCGAACGATAAAACGTGCCCACCATAGGCGATTTTATCGTGATCGTATTGGCAGCGTCCGCGCTGGCGGTGGGTGCCGGAGCTGTGGTCGGGGCGGCGGGCTGAGTAGACAC
>JBEBHD010000250.1:0-7915 GCA_040080915.1 Saprospiraceae bacterium | reverse complement strand
TTCGCCGTAGGCACCCGGCTACGGCTGCAAATTTCGCCTTGCCTGAAACAAAATTCGCTCGCTTTCGCCTCGGCACTGAAATTTAAACACGCTCTTAGTCCGCAAATTTTCGTTCACAAAAAAAATTCAACCACAGTATGAAAACGCACCTTTTCCCTCGATGGACGGCGGCGCTGATTTTTGCCCTGCTCACATCTCCCTTGTTTGCCCAAAATGCTGACACCGAAGCCGACAGCACCGGCCTGCCCGGCGACCACTTCAGCCTCGAAGGAGCCATTGAACTGTTCAAAAAATCCCAGTCGCCCGAAGATTTTGAAAAACGCCTGAACGCCGACGACAATGATGTCAACAACCTCGACCTCAACGGTGACGGCCAAGTGGACTACATTCGCGTAGTGGACAACATGGATGCCGATATGCACGCCCTCGTGCTGCAAGCCGTAATGGGCGACAACGAGTCGCAGGACGTAGCCGTCATCGAAATCGAAAAGGACGGTGCCGAAGAAGCCATCCTCCAGATCATCGGCGACGAGGACCTGTACGGCGAACAGGCTATCGTAGAGCCTTTTGAAGAAGGTGAAGAAGATGATGACGACGACCGGGGGCCTGCTGCTAGCATGGGGCCGGTTCGTATCGTAGTCAATGTTTGGCTTTGGCCCAGTGTCCGGTTTGTGTACGCTCCGGGTTACCGCGTGTGGGTGTCGCCATGGCGCTGGGGGGTATATCCTGGTTGGTGGCGCCCGTGGCGTCCGCACCCTTGGCGGGCATTTTATGTACGAGTCACGCCTTTCCGTGCCCATTACCACGTAGTGGGCATCCACCGCGTACACCGCGCACATGCCGTTTACGCGCCGCACCGCCGGCATTCCACCGTGGTTCACTCGCGCACGACGACGGTCGTGAAGGCCAGGGGGCCGCACGGCGGTGTGTATACCAAACGGACGACCACCTGGAAAAACGACCGTGCTACGCGCAAAACGACCACCATCAAAAAAGGCAAAAACGGCAACACAAGCGTGCGGAAAACCACAACTACGCGGCGGCGGCGGAATTGATTGGGAACTGATTTTTTACAAAAAAAATCGCAGCGGCGCGGAGAGGCGGAGAGTATAGCCCCCCTGTCTCTCCAGGCCGCTGCGGTTTTTTAAAAAAAAACAGTTGCGTAAAATCCTAATCCGCCCCGTGCATCATTTTCCGCAAGGGGAACGACAGCAGGAACAGGATCAGACCAGCAATGCCAGCCATGACCACGAAGATCATGAAAAACTGGTACAGGTCTTTCACCGGACCGAAGAAGCTGGGGTATTCCAACGGAAGTGAGATGCGCTCGGCCACTGCCACCTGCTCAGCAGTGGGTTGCACTTGGCCCTCCAGAATGCCGCGGTAGGTAGTTTCGTCAATACCATTATCCAAAGCCATTTTGTATTCCCGGCCTGCGGGCGGGTACAGGCCGCTGAGCTGGCCAGCGGCTTTGTTTGCCACAGCATTGGCCAAAAACCATACGCCGAACAGCAACGACACAAACCGCATGGGCGACAACTTGGACACAAGCGACAGCCCGATGGGCGACAGGCACAATTCGCCAATGGTGTGGATCACATACAAACCGACGAGCCACAACATGCTCACCTTGGTGTCCAAACCAAGGCCTTTTACGCCAATACCGATGACCGCATAACCCAAAGCCAATGTGATGAGGCCTAGCGACTGCTTGACCAAAGAATTCGGTTCGGACTTGCGCTTGGCCAATGCTACCCAAATGGCTGCTGTGATGGGTGCCAGAATTACGATGGACACGGCGTTGATGGACTGGAAATAACTGGCGGGTATGCTGTCCATCGTGACCGCAGCTTGTCCGTTTGCCAAAAAGGCGATGTTTTGGTAAATCAAGTAGCCTGCCGGGAGCAGGACAAAGGCGTACAGCAGGCCCGAGAGGCCGTCCAAGCCCCGTGTGAAGTTGTTGCGGATGACGTTGAACGCCCAGTACAAGGCACCCAGCAAAACCACGGACACCAAATGCACCAGCCACATTGGCATGTTCAGGCCGATATTACGGTTGGTTTGCTCTTCGGCAAAAAATGTGAGCGACGCACCCGCCTGCTCGAATGCGGACCAGAAAAACACCACGAAGAAAGCGGAAACATAGATCACGATGATCCGGTCGCGCTCGATTTTGGTCAGCGACTTGTCCGTGATGATCATCACCATCATACCGATAGTGGTGCCATAGATGATGGCTGCGACGGTGTCGAACGCCAGGAATTTCCAGAAAGAAAAAACCAGTGCTGCTGCCAGGCCCACGCCGAGCATAAGTTGACGTGTGTCGAGTCCGGCGCTTTCGGCGGTGCTGCCGTCTTGGGGCTTCACGGCCTTGTTGGGCAGGGCGCCGATGGGATTGCCCTCGGGGTCCACGACGTAGCGGTTTTTTTCAAAATGAAACAGCAGCGTTCCGAGCACCATACCGATACCGGCGGCGAGGAAGCCCCACTTGAAGTATTCGGGCAGTGGCGTATTGTCGGGTGCGTAGCGCTCGCCGAGGAAGCCGCAAACCAGCGGAGCGATAAACGCGCCGAGGTTGATGCCCATGTAAAATATGGTGTAGGCAGCATCGCGACGCTTGTCCTTTTCCGTGTACATCTGTCCGATCATGGAAGAGATGTTGGGCTTGAAAAAGCCGTTGCCGATGATCAGGAAGACCAAGCCTGCCCATAGCAGGGCAGTGGCCATACCGATATTCTGGTACATGCTGGCGCTGCCGAACATAAGGAACTGGCCGAGGGCCATGAGGATACCGCCTGCTACAATAGACTTGCGGTTGCCCCAGTACCGGTCGGCCACATAGCCGCCAATGAGTGGAGTGAGGTAAACCAGTCCGGTGTAGCTGCCGTAGATTTCCGACGCTTTTTGTCGGGAAAACGCCAAGCCGTTGATCATGTAGAGCGCGAAGATCGCCCGCATGCCGTAGTAGCTGAAGCGCTCCCACATTTCGGTGAAAAAGAGCAGGCTCAATCCTCTCGGATGCCCGAATAATTCGTGTTTCTCTGCTGACATAGAATTGTTTTTGCGATGAACGATTGGTTTGGTTGCTGGCTGTTGGTTGTTGGCTTAAATGCCAGGTTGTACTTCCAGGCAAAGCCCCTAAATTTGCTCGCTTTCGCCTCGGTACTGAATTCTAGACACACTCGTTAATCTGTCAAAGCAGAACCATGCACCCAAAAGACGAACAAATTCGATCCACGATGAAAAAAATAGCCATTGCAGCCCTTTTGTTTGCCGCCTTCGGCTGCGGCCCTGCCGAACCGATTGATATTCCGCTGCCTACGCAGATTTGTGTAAAAACTCAACACCATACCTGGCCGATCCCCGATGCCACGATCTATGTAAAGTATTTCGCGGACACCTTCCCCGGATACGACAAGCCGGAAGCCTACTTCGACGCGGTGTTCAAAACGGACAAAAACGGGCGCGGCTGCCTCCAGCCCGTACCCGAGGGGCGGCATTGTTTGGTAGCGCTGGGCTACGACAGTCTGTACTACCCCCACGACGTGAAAGGCAGCCTGTATGTGACGATTTCGCTGGACGGAAAGGCGAAAGTGGACACCATAATGTATGTGACCGAAAAACACTGAGTTCAAAATACGCCACCCGCTATTTTTGGCTCGGATTGTCCGCAAATCTGCCGTTATTTGCCGCCGGAATTTTTGCCAAATCGGCCACCCGACCATGCGACACCTAACACCTTCTTTTTCTTGCTGAAAAACACTGTCCTCCACGCGATCATGGCGCTTGGGGGATTTTTTTTGTTCAACTGATATCCTGTTTCAACTGACAATGGCGCTCAAGTACAAACGCATCCTGCTAAAACTTTCCGGCGAAAGCCTCATGGGCAAGCAGCGTTACGGCATCGAGGCCGATATGCTCCAGCACTACGCCTACCAAATCAAAGAACTGCGCGACTTGGGCGTGGACGTGACTGTGGTGATCGGTGGCGGCAATATTTTCCGGGGCATACAGTCCACAGGCTCTGGTATCGAACCCGTCACCGGCGACTACATGGGCATGCTGGCCACGGTCATCAATGGCCTCGCCCTGCAAAGCGCACTCGAAAGCATCGGCGTGTACACCCGCCTGATGACCGCCTTGCGGATGGAGAGCATCGCCGAACCCTACATCCGCCGCCGAGCCATCCGCCATTTGGAAAAAGGCCGTGTTGTCATCTGCGCTGCTGGCACCGGCAATCCCTACTTCACCACCGACAGTGCCGCCGCCCTCCGGGCAAACGAAATCGGTGCCGATGTAATCCTCAAAGGAACCCGCGTGGACGGCATTTATACCGCCGACCCCGAAAAAGACCCCTCTGCCATCAAGTTCGACAAACTAACCTTCACCAAAGTCATAGCCCTCGGACTAGAAGTGATGGACATGACCGCCTTCACCCTCTGCCAGCAAAACAATATGCCTATCATCGTTTTCGACATCAATTCGCCCGACAACCTCCGACGCATTGCCACCGGCGAACCCGTCGGCACTTTGGTTGAAGGTTAGGGGGGGGGCTACCCTCCCTAACCCTTACCCCCCTAACCAGAAACCTATTTACTTATGTATCAACGCGAACCACAGGTATGGGTGGTGCTCTTTGGACTTATTTTGGTCAGTTTGTTGCTGGCCATGTTGGGTGCCGCTGTGTTTCAGGGTTTGGCCATGTTGTCGGGCTGGGGGGATTCGGTCATGTCCGGCTCGCTGGCCCCCGACGCACCGCCTGTCGAGCGCTGGCAGATGCGCCTTTTTTTGGCCATCGGCCATATCACCACGTTTCTGCTGGCGGGTTGGTTGGTGACGCGCCATTTTTATCCACCCAACCGCCACACGCTGGGCTACCTGCTGGCCGACCGCCGACCCGACTGGCCCTTGGTGCTGGCAGGCATAGTGCTGATGTTGGCGGCCGTGCCGTTGGTGTTGTTTTTTTACAATGTCAACCAAGCCCTGCCGTTGCCGGAATCGCTGATCGGAATGGAAAAGCAGGCCGAGGATACCATCAAGGCGCTGCTGCAAATGGACAACAGCCTGGAACTGCTGGCCAATGTTTCCCTAATAGCCCTGCTGCCGGCGGTGGGGGAGGAGTTGGTCTTCCGGGGCGTGGTGCAGCAGCAGCTGCTGCGCCGCATCGCCTCGCCTTGGCTGGCCATCGTGCTGACCTCGGCTATTTTCAGTTTTGTGCATTTTCAGTTCGAGGGATTTTTGCCGCGCATGTTGCTCGGCATACTTTTGGGCTGGCTTTTTTGGCGCAGCCAAAACCTGTGGGTGCCCGTGGCGGCACACTTTGTCAACAATGCCGCGCAAGTGGTAGGGCAGTTTCTGTATGAGCGGGGGTTGTCTCCGTTTGATTTGATGCAAGACTTCAAAATGCCCTGGTGGGCAGCGGTCGTCTCGCTCCTGTTCGTATTGGCCACCATGCGCTGGATCCACAAACGTGCTCAACCATTATCGTTCAATATTTATCCTTCTGAAAAGTGAGTCAATTACTTGGCATCGGTTCCCGGATTAAGCACCCGGCTTATGGCGACGGGGTCATTGTCCGCCTGCATGTGGCGGCGTACGAAGTTTGTTTCATCCAGTTCGGCCTGAAAATGGTCGGCAAGGACTACTCTGCCTGGCAGGTTGTGGAAGCCGTGCCAGTGGAAGAGTCCGTGTCGTTCACCGAAGCGGAGCAGGCGCTGGCCCGCATCCTGCGCTCGTGGGCGAGCATGAGTCTGGAGGTGGTACCGCTGGGCGACCGCTGGGTGCACGGAAAAATGGTGCTCCAAGCCGACGGTGTGCAGCCCAAAGAAGTGCCCATCGAAACGTTTTTTCACAAAATCGTGATGATGCGCGACCGCCTCCGTGTGCTGGAACAACAAATCAACGCCCACAAAAAACTGGACGACGAAGACAAGGTGAACCTCCAGCAGTACATCACCCGGTGCTACGGCAGCATGACGACGTTCAACCTCCTGTTCAAAAACAAGGAGGACTACTTCGTCGGCGACAGCACAAAAGACTGACCGCTCTCACGCTCTCACCGGATCGCTTCCGCTTGCCGCAGGCATTCGTCCGCTTTGGCGGTGTTGCCCAGTGCCCGGTGGGCGATGCTGAGGTTGCGCCAGGCCGTTGGGCTGCGCGGGTCCAGGGCCAGAGATTTTTCAAAAAACGGAATTGCCTTTTCGTTTTGGCCCATCATACCGTAGGAGGTGCCGAGGTCGAGGTAGGTTTCGGCATCGGTCATACCGTAGGCTACGGCTTTTTCCAACAGCTCGGCTGCTCGGGGGATATTGTTGTTTCGCTTGCCCTCATCGCGCCCCCAGGCGAGGTAGGTGCGCCCGATATTAATGGTGGCAATGCCGAATTTCGGAGCCTCCTTGAGTGCGTTCTCGTATTGCTCGATCGCTCGGGCATACTGGTTGCGGGCGATGGCGGCGTTGCCGAGGTTCAGGTACGACACCGGGTTGGGCCGGATAGCGAGGGCCGCTTCGCTGTGCTGCGTCATTTGGGCCAACAGGTCAGTTTTTTCGGCCTCCGACAGGTTTTTTTCAAACGAAAAACGGGCGTACAGTTCACTGCCCATTCCGTTGTGTAGCCGCACACTGTTGGGAGCCTTGGCGCTGTCGGCGGCGAACAGGGTCAGGTTGTCGCGCCAGTCGGCATTGCGGGAAATGGTGAGCAGGCCGAACACCGCAGCCGCAGCCAGCAGGATGCCCGCCCCTGCACCGATTTTTTTCGCCTCCGGCAAACCCGCGCCTTCCGCCGATTGGTCAAGGTCAAATCCCGTTATTTTCCACACAAGCCAGGCCGCAGCGAGGCAAAACCAGACCGAGGGCGCGTACATCAGCCGCTCGCCGAACAGGGTGCCGATCACGAGCGGCATTTGGCTGTACAGCGCCACGCCGCACAAAAACGCCGCTGCGCAAAACGCCAGCGGTTGCCGCCGGACAAGGCCGCGAACGGCAAAAAACGCCAGGCTGCCGTACAGTGCCAACCCGGCCAGCGCCCGCCAATCGGACCAGCCCACCACCGAGAGGTGGCGGTACGAGTAGTCACTCAGCATCGGGTGGGGTATCAACAGCAGTTGAAAATATTTCCACAGCACCATGAACCCGGTGGCGGTATGTTCGCCAAGCCCGGCGGCAGCGATGATGGGGTTGTCCATTTCACTGACCTCAAAATTGTCGGCAGTTTGGCCGAGTACTGCTGCCCGCAGCAGCAGGAAAAGCGCCGCTGGCAGGGCAAACAGCAGCGCGTGGCTGGCGCTTTGCCGCGCCGCTTTCTGGAAAAAAAACCAGCCTGCCAGCGGAAAAACCGGGAGCAGTGCCACGGCGCTTTCCTTGGACAAAAGCGCCAAAAAATAGCAGCCAAGGGCCATGCCCAACCATTTGGCCGAAGGCCGGGCCAGCCAGCGCGCCCAGCCGTAGAGCGCTGCTGTGCTGAAAAACAGGTTCAGGATTTCGTCGCGACTTTTGATATTGGCCACCACCTCGGTATGCAGCGGGTGAGCGGCAAACAGCAGCGCAGCGCCCGCCGCCAGCAGCCAGTGCCGCCCGGGCAACAGGTGCCGCAGTGCGGCAAACAAAAGCGCCACGGTGAGTGCATACCACAGGGCGTTCATCAGGTGGCCGATAAACGGATTGTCCGGCGCAAGGCTCCACTCCACGGCAAAGGTGACCAAGGACAACGGCCGGTAGAGCAATGCCGACGCGCCCGCCCCCTCGGTGCCCGCGCGGTAGTGCTGCCCGAGCAGCTGCGGGATGCCGGATATGCCCTGTTTCACGAGTTCGTTTTTGCCGATGGCCAAGGGGTCGTCCAGTACGTACTGGTGGCCCAACGTATTGACGTACAGCAAAAAAGCCAGTGCTGCCAAGCCAAGTCCGACCCAGCCCAAGAG
>JBEBHD010000249.1:0-7941 GCA_040080915.1 Saprospiraceae bacterium | reverse complement strand
TGGTGTTGGAAGGCGTGCTGCGGGCAGGAGCGGAGCGGCTCGTGCTGGCCGTGGGCGACCTGCCGAGGGGGATGTATTTTGTGCAGGCGGGTGCGGGGGGGCGGAAGGTGGTGCTGCGGTAGGAGTTTTACCGCTCAGTAGCTCCGAAGTTTTGCACCCAGTATGGCCCGGTTTTGCCGAGGCCCATGTCGCGAAAGCTCGGCTCCATCAGGTTGGAACAGTGGTCGGCGCTGGTACGCCATGCCTGCACGACGGATGCGGTGGTCGGGTACCCTTTGGCGATGTTCTCGCCTACTGTCACCCACTGGTAGCCAGCGCGTTCCACGCGGTCGGAGGCTTCGGAGCCGTCGCGCCCCCGATGGCTGAAGTATTTCCGCCGGAACATATCATCGGCGTGGGCTTGTGCGGCTTTCCCGAGGCGTTCGTCCAAGCGAAGCGGCGGAGCGGGGCGGTAGCGCTTGCCGTCGGGGCATTTGCAGCCAGCGGCGCGAAGGGTGTTTACGGCATCCAAAACCGCTTCGGCGGCAGACGGATCGGGTCTGGGTTCTTGGCGGATTTTTGTTTGCGAAGCAGGCCACCACGTCAGCGCAGCGGCGGTGCATACCAAAAGTGCGAGCAGGGTTTTCATCAGAGAAACGATTTTCAGTGAACGTCCAAAAAGACCAAGAACGCAGGAATGGGCGCTACGTATGCACGTCGCCCCATGCCGCACGCTCTTCGTCGGACCAGAGCGTTGGGAAAAAGATACGTTGCTGGTACTTCGGATGCAGGTATTTTTCCCAGTGGCTGCCGCCGGTTGCGGCCGTTTGGTGTTCCCCGCCGCCGAGGTAGGTATGGGCCGTTTGCAGGTGTACCAACGGCCACGACACATTGAACGTGTAGTCGAATGTGCGCAATACAGAGCGAAGGTCGTCAGTCGTGCGGCCTTGCTCTTCCAGTGCAAGGTAGCGGGCGTACAAGTTGTTTGCCTGCATCTTGCGGGCAAGCGCCGAAAACGAATCGAGGTATCGCTCCTCGAACTGCCGAAGGGTGAGGCTTTTGGTGCCAGTGGCCCGGTCGTAGCCGGCATCTTGCCAGTACAGGTATTGGAATTTTTCCTCGACCGGGCAGTCGGCGGGCACGCTGGCCCGGCGGGTCGGCGGGATCAGGTGGTCCATGGGCGTGCAATGCAACTCAATGAAGCGGAACTGGGCGGATTGAAAGCCACTTGCGGGTGCCAGAGCGAGGCGGAACTGGTTGTAGTCCTCGTAGCGCATACCCTGATTCATAATACTGAATGAAGTGCTGAGCAGGCGGGTGTAGCGCACCAGGCGGTGCATTTTCTCGGAAAAAACCGCCGCATCGGGCAAATCCCCGGTAGTGAGCTGCTCTAATTCGTGGCGGATCAGTTTCAGCACCAATTCAGTGATCTGGTGGTACACGATGAAGATGGTTTCGTCCTTGAACTCCGTGCGGGTGTTTTGCAGGGAAAGCAGGGTGTCCACCTGCACGTATTCCCAGTAGGTCACGGGCTTGCTGAGCAAGAGGCCGTGCAAATATGTTTCCGGGGGTTGGCCGAGCGCTTGGTATTTTTCTTTGATCTGCTCCAACAAGTCTTGCATAAAAATAGGGTGTTTGGTCGGGCATTCCCGGCGCGTTGTGCGTGGTTTGAGCCGCGCTCCAAAGGTACAGCATCGGGAAAAAATCGGGCTGAAGACACAGAAAAAAACAAGTTGGACAGAGGTTCACGGATTTGGAGAGGACACAGAGATAAAATGTGCTAATTTGAAAATGCACTAATCACCCCTGCTCCAAATTTTTTTCTTTGTGCCCTCTCCAACTCTTTGTGCCTCTGTGCAACTTGTTTTTTACGCGGCGCTTGGATCAAAAAAAGTTGAAGCCGCCCGGCAAACCCGCCCTATTTTTGCCGCAACAACACACCCGCGCCATGTAGAGGGAAGAAAACAACGGAGCAGGTTTATCAGAAATACCCAAGATGAAGCACCGCGATGCGCTATTGTTCGCCCTGTTAGGGGCACTGTTTTTCATCCCCTTTCTGGGCGGTGTACACCTGTTTGACTGGGACGAAATCAACTTCGCGGAGATCAGCCGCGAGATGATCGTGCTGGACGACTACCTGCGCGTACACGTCAACTTCCAGCCGTTTTGGGAAAAACCGCCCTTCTTTTTCTGGCTTCAGGTATTAGCCATGAAAACCTTCGGCGTGGGCGAGTTTGCTGCCCGGTTACCGAACGCCTTGTGTGGGGCGCTCACGCTGGCGGTGGTGTACAGCATTGGCAAAAAACTGTACGATGCCCGCTTCGGAGCCATTTGGGCCACCGTTTACCTCGGTACCGTGCTGCCGTTTCTTTATTTCAAATCCGGTATCATTGACCCGTGGTTCAACCTGTTCATTTTTCTCGGCCTCTACTTTTTTATTCTTGCCTACTGGAAAAAAAGCAACGTGCAGGGAATCGGACTGCCGCAAAACCGCTGGTGGTACCTGTTCCTCGGCGGTTTTTTTATCGGCATGGGCATCCTCACCAAGGGCCAAACCGCGTACCTGCTGGCCGTGCTCACGATGGGTGTGTACTGGGTGTCGAAGCGCATGCGCCTGTATGTGAATGTGCCGCAGTTTCTGTTTTTCACGGCAGCGGCCACGTTGGTCACGCTCGCATGGTATGGTTTGGAGTACTGGAAAAATGGCCCGTGGTTTATCGTTGAGTTCAACAAATACCAGTACCGCCTCTTCTCCACGCCCGATGCCGGGCACGGCGGCTTCCCTGGCTACCATTTTGTAGTGCTGCTCGTGGGGTGTTTTCCAGCCTCCATTTTTGCCGTACGCGCGTTTTTCCGACTGCCCGACGAAAAACACGAGCACCAACAAGACTTCCGCCGTTGGATGAAATACCTGTTCTGGGTGGTGCTCATCCTGTTCAGCATTGTCAAATCCAAGATCGTTCACTACTCGTCCATGTGCTATTTCCCGCTCACGTTTTTGGCGGCAGTGGTACTGGCCAAAATCCTGCGCGGCGAGATCGCTTTTGCCCTTTGGATGAAGGTATTGCTGGCAGTTGTTGGCGGACTGTTCGTGGCGGCCACGCTGGCGCTGCCGTTTGTGGGCATGAATGCTGAACTGCTCAAACCGCTGTTCAACGACCCGTTCGCACAGGCCAGCCTCGGGGCCGACGTGCATTGGACCGGGCTGGAAATACTGCCAGGCCTGTTTCTGCTGGCATTGTTGGTGCTGACGTTGCGGTGGTTCGGGCGCAGCCAGGAGCAACGGGCTTTCCGCTGGTTGTTCGGCGGCACGGCGATGTTCGTGCTGCTGACCCTCGTATTTTTCATCAAGCGCATTGAGGGCTACTCCCAACGCGCCGCCGTGGATTTTTTCAAAAGCAAGGCGGGCGAGGACGTATATTTCACTACACATGGCTACAAGTCCTACGCACAGTACTTTTACAGCCAAAAAATGCCACACACCAACCCGAATGCATATCAGCGGGACTGGCTCTTGGAAGGGCCGGTGGACAAGGATGTGTATATTGTCACTAAAAATTACCACGCCAACTACCTACGCGAACGCCCCGACACGGAGCAACTCGGCGAGAAAAACGGCTTTGTGTTTTTCAAAAGAACGCGAGCGAAATGACCGTCTGCCCGAAAAAGAAACTTATCCTAACTTGATTGCTGATGTCCGTATCCATCCGCCTTGTAGAAGGGGCAAAAGACCTGCACACGTTTATCCACTTGCCTGCCCGCATCCATGCCGGGTACGCCAACTGGATGCCTCCTCTTTACTCGGATCAAAAAGCGTTTTTCGACCCGGCTAAAAACAAGTCTTTCTCGTACTGCGACACGGTGCTGTTTTTGGCCTACAAAAACGGCAAGCCTCAAGGACGCATCATGGGCATCGTTCACCACCCGTACAACACCGAACACGGGGAAAAAACCGTGCGCTTTGCCCACCTCGACTGCTTCGAGGACTATGACGTGTGCCGCGCCCTGCTGGACGCTGTGGAACACTGGGGCCGGGAAAAAGGCATGAAACGGGTCATCGGGCCGTTCGGGTTTTCAGGCCGGGAGCCGCAGGGGTTGCTGGTGGAGGGCTTCGACAAACCGCCCATCATGGTCACCGCTTGCAACCAGCCCTACCTGCCGCGTTTTGTGGAAAAACACGGCTACGGCAAGATGACGGACTGCATGGACTACCTCATTGACATCCACCGGGACATACCGGAAATCTACCCCAAAATTTGGGAGCGGGTACAGCGGAACACGCAGTTCCGGCTGGTCGAGTTCGGCAAAACCCGGGAGATGAAGCCCTACATCGTACCCATTTTCGAACTTATCAACCGAACTTACGCAGACCTGCAGGGCTTTTCACCGCTGGACGAACAGGAGATGCGCGAAACTGCCGCACGCTACTTGCCCATACTCGACCCGCGTTTTTTAAAAGTAGTAGTGGACGAGGCGGGCCACGTGGTCGCCTTCATGCTCGGCATCCCCAACATGACCAAGGGTATCCAGCGTGCCAAGGGCAAGCTGCTCCCGTTCGGGTTTTTGCACATCCTGCACGCTGCCCGAAATGCCAGGCAGCTCGACCTGCTGCTCGGCGGCATTGACGCGCCGCACCGCGGGCGCGGCTTGGACATCCTGATGGGCTGGAAAATGGTGGAAAGCGCTCGAAATGCCGGTATTTTGACGTTTGAAACCAACCTCGTGCTGGAAACCAACACGGCCATGCGGGCCGAATACGAACGCCTCGGTGCCCAGTTGTACAAGGTGTTCCGCATTTTTCAAAAAGAACTGAGCTGAGCCATGACCAAGCTTTTGCACAACCGCGTCAACCGCCAGGAACTGAAAGAGCGCCTCCGCCGGAGTGCCGAGCCGCGCCTCACTATTTCATTTTACAAATACGTCACGCTGCGCAACCCCCACCTGTTCCGCAACCACCTCTTCGGCCTGCTCGATTCGCTCGGCGTACTGGGACGGATCTACGTGGCCAGTGAAGGGGTGAACGCTCAAATTTCCGTGCCACAAGTACGCCTTGAGGACTTCAGGGCGGCCATGGACACTGTTCTGTTTTTTCAGGGAATGCGGCTCAATATTGCCATCGAGGACGACGGCAAGTCATTTTTTGCCCTCATCATCAAGGTGCGGCACAAGATCGTGGCCGATGGCATTGACGACCCTGACTTCGACCCGTCCAATTACGGCACCCATCTGCGGGCCGAGGCGTTCAACGACCTGACCGACCATCCCGATACCATCGTGGTGGATATGCGCAACCACTATGAAAGCGAAGTGGGCCGGTTCGAAGGTGCCATCGCGCCGCCTGTGGATACCTTCCGCGAGGAACTGCCGTATGTAGCCGATTTGCTGGCCGACAAAAAAGACAAAAACATCGTGATGTACTGCACCGGTGGTATCCGCTGTGAAAAAGCCAGTGCTTACCTCAAATACCGGGGCTTCAAGAATGTGTTCCAACTGGAAGGCGGCATCATCGAATACGCACGCCAGGTACAGACGGAAGGTCTGCGCAACAAGTTTCTTGGCAAAAATTTCGTGTTCGACGAGCGCCTCGGTGAGCGTATCAGCGATGCCGTCATCGCGCACTGCCACCAATGCGGGGAACCCTGCGACGACCACACCAACTGCGCCAATACATACTGCCACCTGCTATTCATCCAATGCTCCGCCTGCCGGGAAAGGTACGCAGGCTGTTGCTCGGAGCAATGCCATGAATTCAATGCGCTATCCGACTCTGTTCGACGCGAACGCGCCAAGGCGGAACGCTTCAACGGCAGCAAATTCAGCAATGGGCATTTTAAAAAAGTGCCGGCCGGCTCTGTCTGACAGGTACCTACCGGCCCCGCTCGGCAGCCCCGCTCGGCTTGTCATTTCGCAGAAATCCGTGTCGAGCGTGGGAGATGTGCCAAGCGGTTAACCATTGTTTTGAAAAAGAAGGGCTTCCCAAGCGCATAAAAATCGATAACGGCCTGCTACGCTTGCGTTGAAAGGGTGCCGCTTCGGGTCGGAGGCCCTCGCGAGCGGTGTGGCAAGGGAAGGCTTGCCGCGAGCGGGGACATGTGAGGCGGGCTTTTCAGCCTTTCCACTTTATCCACCGCACTGCTCGCAAGGGTCTTCGACCCGAAGCGGTACCCCACAAAACGCACCCGCCATCACCGACAGGATCGGGATGGCGGGTGTACTTACGTTGGTGCGGATGCCGCTTCGGGTCGGAGACCCTCGCGAGCGATGTGGCAAGGGAAGACTTCCAGCGAGCGGGGACCCTCGCGAGCGGTGTGCGTGGAAGGGAAGAATTGCGGCGAGCGGGCGCGGCTTCGGGTCGGAGACCCTCGCGAGCGATGTGCGTGGAAGGGAAGAATTGCGGCGAGCGGGCAAAGGCCCTTACGAGCAGGGGTTGGTTTTTGGGGTTGCGAACGCTTGTGCTCAGCCATCCGTTTTTTCAGCCTTTCCACTCGCTCTACCGCTCGCGAGCGGTGTGCGTGGAAGGGAAGACTTGCGGCGAGCGGGAACACTTGCGCCCAGCCGCGAACACTTGCGCCCAGCCGCCTTACGAGCGGGAACACTTGCGCCCAGCCGGGAACACTTGCGCCCAGCCGCGAACACTTGCGCCCAGCCGCCTTACGAGCGGGAACACTTGCGCCCAGCCGGGGCATACGTTGGGTTGCGAAAACTTGGCCCCAGCGGGGACCCTCGCGAGCGGTCATTCAAGTTTTTTCATGTGTTCCATAACCGCACGTTCAGCAGTTTGTTTTTTCAATTGCCCGATTCTGCTATCGGGCTTATCGTGTGCAATCTGCTCGTGGCAGTTTGGGCATCCACTCCAATCGCCCGGCAATAAATCCCAAAACTCGTTATCAAGTAGATTAAACTTTCCTGTTTGGAGGCCAAGAAATCGCCCGTTCGAATCTTTTCCTGTATTCGACAGCATTTCTCTAAACTTGTCAATTTTGATTCCATCCTCAAACAATGGCACCGTACTTGGGAAACTCCCATTGTTTTCACCTGCATAATACTCTGCATACAATTGAACATAATTGGAGTGTGCATAAAAATCTTCCAATGTGTGGAAATTCTTTCCCAGTATCAGCATATCCCACCCTCCAAACCGTTTGTTCACTGAGCCTATCTTACCCATACGGTTATTGATTGTTGTAGTCAGGTCGTTCATTTTGGATTGGACGGCTTCCAGTCCTTGAACATTGTCAAAATGTACCGACGGAAGGAAGAACATGAATATATCAGGCATCGTGGAGGCCCCGACAGACAAGGTGAATCGAGATAAGGTAGAAATTTTTGCATTTGCAGCTGCTTGATCGGTAATGTCGATATGATTAGGTATCGAAAATCGCCCATCCGGATCCACAAACGCCACCGGATTCCACATCACATAATTGTACCCGCTCCAGCCCGGATACTTCTCCGTCAGTGGGTCCACACTGAGCCAAAGACTGGCAAAGCCATCGTAGTACCGCGCACCGAAATAGTACAGGCCGGTCTCCGGGTCTTGCTCCTTGCCTGTGAAGCGGTAGGGCTGGGCCGGGTCGTTGTTGTGCGACTCCTCGCCGAGGGTTTCGCCGAACGGCAGGTATTCGATGTGCTGGCGCACGCGCCCCTCGCGGTCGGTGATGTAATTGCTGCTGCCGAGGTGGTCGGGGTGAAAAAAATACTGGTTCTGCTCCGGGTTTTTGGCTGATTCTGTCTTGAACCCGTAGCCCGCCCGCACGTCGTCGTTGGTGGCGGCTGGGGCAAATTTGACGGGTACGCCGGGCACGGGGTCCTTTGTCGGGTCGCTTTGTACCGGGAGTAAACCCCACGCGGCCGGCGGCACGCGGTATGCGCCCTCGCTCACGCGCAACAGGGGCAAGGGCACGCCCGTGGTATCGGGTTCGCCCCACTGGCCCTGGCGGGTGGGTACGCCGGGAGGGCCGT
>JBEBHD010000037.1:0-28152 GCA_040080915.1 Saprospiraceae bacterium | reverse complement strand
AGGTGAGCCAGCAGATCGGGCTGGCGGGGCTGGCTGCGGGGCTGTACCATTTTGTGCTGCGGGCGGAGGATGGGCGCGTGCTGGCCGAGCGGGTGGTGGTGTGGTGAGGGGCTCTAATCAAACCACCTCCTCCTGCCCCAGTTCAGGAATATCCACGCTACCAAAGCCGTGCTGCTGAAGATAATCGCGCCATTTTTCCTGCCGGTCGAGCGTGCCGTGAACCAACCAGAGTTTTTTCAGGGATTTTTGCTGGTTGCGCAGAAAATCAAGCATCTCCACCCGGTCGCCATGGGCTGAAAAGGAGTCCATGATTTCCACGTCGGCCAGCACCTGCTTATACTCGCCGAAGATGCGCAGGCTTTTTGCGCCTTCGCGGAGTTTGCCGCCCGGCGTGTGGGGCGAGCAGTAGCCGACCATAAGGAAAGTGTTGCATTCGTCTTCGATGTTGTTGAACAGGTGGTGCTTAATGCGCCCTGCGTTCATCATGCCAGAGGCGGCGATGATGATGCAGGGTTTTTGCGTTTCGTTGATCTGCTTACTTGCGTCCTTGGAGCGGACATACGTCAGGCCGTTGAAACCGAACGGGTTTTCGTCTTCCAGCATATACTGGTGCAGCTGGCTGTCGAAGCATTCCGGATGGGCGATGAACACGTCGGTTGCATTCACAGCGAGAGGGCTGTCCACAAAGACCGGTACCCGTGGCAGCTTGCCCGCGTGCTGCAATTGATCGAGCATGTACACGATCTCCTGTGTTCGCCCCACGGAAAATGCGGGGATGATGAGCCTGCCTTTTTTTTCTACGCAGGTGTGCTGCACGACGCGCACGAGGTGCTCGGCCTCGCCGGGAGCCGATTCGTGTTCGCGGTCGCCGTAGGTGCTTTCGCAGATCAGGTAATCCACTTCCGGCATGGGCAGGGGGTCGCCGAGGATGGGTCGGTTGGGCCGCCCGATGTCGCCGGTGAAGCCAAACCGAATGGTGCGGTCGCCTTCCCGGATTTCCAGCGTGACCGATGCGCTGCCGAGGATGTGGCCTGCGTCGCGGAACAGCACCCGCACGTTTGGGTGTACCTGAAACCACTGCTCATAATTGTAGCTGGCAAACAGGCCCAGCGTTGCGCGCACGTCGTCGGCCACATACAGCGGTTTCACTTCTGGTTCGTGCGGTTTCCGGTGCTTGTTTTTGTGGTAGGCATCGCCTTCCTGGATTTTTGCCGAGTCCATGAGCATGAGCGAGCACAGGTCGCGGGTAGCGTGTGTGGCGAAAATGCTGCCCCGGAACCCGTCGGCCACCAGTTTGGGCATGCGGCCTGTGTGGTCAATGTGCGCATGGCTGAGGATGAGGCAGTCAATCTCGCCCGGATCGTACTGCCAGTTGTCGTTGAAATCCTGCATCACATGGCCTTCTTCGTCGGCATCGCCGCCTTGATACAGCCCGCAATCGAGCAGGATTTTGAAATTGTCGTCCAGCGTGATGAGGTGGCTGGAACCGGTTACTTCGCGGGCTGCGCCGCAGAATTTGATTTTCATGTGCCTTGGCAATTGTTTCGGCGAAAAGTAGCGCAAGTTGTGGGCACGGTGGTTGCGAAGTCGGAGAAAATGCTCCAGTTGATTGAAAAATTTTTGTTGCAGCTTGCGGAGCTGTGCCCGTTTTTGCAAATATACTTCGCGCTGCGAGGTTTTGTGCATGGCCTTCGGCCTACTATTTTGATTAGCAGCGCTCAGTATGACAAAAGCGGCTTCGCACCTTGCGGTGCGAGGTATAAGAGCGTGTTTAAGAGCGTGTTTAAATTTCAGTCGCCGGGCTGCAAGCGGCAAATTTTGCTTCATGCTGCGTTAAAATTTTCGCTATAGACAACCGGCTATGCCTGCAAATTTTGCCTTGCCTGAAACAAAATTTGCTCGCTTTCGCCTCGGCACTGAAATTTCAACACGCTCTAAATTGCAACAATTCGAGTCATCCAACCCAATCCCAGCAGCAAAAAATTTAACTGAAGGTTGTGGGTTTCAGCACAACCGATTGCGGCAAAACCCTTTCTTTGCCCCAAAAAAACGCTGCCCATGAGGTTTTTCGCCGTCCTGTTGCTCTTCCTTCCCACCCTGCTCTTCTCCCAGCGCCCGACAAAAAAAACAGCCGTTCAGGCTGCGCCGACAATTGAAAAACGGGCGCTCGAAATAGCCGACGTACACCGCTGGCGCAAGATCGAAAACCAGCGCATCACATCCAACGGCCAATGGGTGGCCTACCTGCTCACCCCTACCACCGAGGGCGACAACCTGCTCTGCCTGTGGAACGCCAGCACGGCCCAAACCGACACGTTCCACCGGGCTGCCGAACCGCGATTTTCCTACGACGGCGCATACTTGGTTTTCAAAATAAAACCCCCGCTTGACACGCTCAAGGCCCAGCGCCGCCGAAAGGTGAAAGAGGACGACCTGCCCAAGGACTCCCTCGGCGTGTACACGCTCGCTACGCGCACGCTCGAAAAACTCGCCGACGTGCGGTCGTATGCCCTTCCGGAAAAATGGTCGGGCTGGCTGGCCTGCCAATTGGAGGCTGCAAAAGAGGAAAAACCCAAAAAGGAGACCAAAGAAACCGCCGCGCCGGACAGCACCAAAACAAGCAAGCCCGCCCCCGAAGAAAAGCCCAAAAACGTCAAAAAAGAAGACGCAAAGGACAACGGGTCCCGTCTGCTCTTGCGCGAACTGGCCACTGGCCGCACCGACACGGTGCCCTTCGTGCGGGAATACCGCTTCGCAAAACGCGGCCCTGCGCTGGTGCTCCACAGCTCGGGGCGCGACTCGGCCTTCACGGCCGGGGTGTACAGGTTCGATTGTGGGCAGCGTACACTGCGCCCCCTGTTTCTCGCTCCAAAATCTAAATTCGCTCAACTGGCGCTCGACGACTGGGGCCGCCAGGCCGCTTTTCTTGCCGACACCGATACCACCAAGGCCCGCGTGCGCCCGTGGCAGCTGCATTACTGGTCGGAATCCCAACTGGCCCCGCGCCTGCTGGCCGACACCGGCAGCGCTTTTCTGCCCCGCAGACCCGAACCTTGGGGCATCAGCGAGCACGCCCGACCGGAGTTCAGCGAGGACGGCAGCAAACTGTACTTCGGCATAGCACCGCCCATTCCGTTGCCAGACACCACCCTGCTGCCCGAGGAAATTGTGCAGGTGGAAGTTTGGGCCTGGACACAAAACCGGGTGTACACCGAGCAGGCCAAGCGCCTCGATGCCGATAAAAAGCGCAGCTACCCCGTAGTCTGTCATTTAGATAAAAATACGTTCGTCGCGCTCGGTTCGCCCGACGTGCCCGACTGGCGTTTTCAGCCCCAGCACGATGCCAATCTGGCACTCGGCATTAGCGAAGAACCCTACGCGCACCGGCGCCAGTGGGAAGGCGAGGTGCCGCGCGATGTGTACGCGGTGAACGTGAATACCGGCGAAAAGCGTCTGATCGTGAATGGGCTGCGTTGCTCTCCCAGCCTGTCGCCTTCTGCCAATTTTGTCCTGTGGTGGAGCGACCCGGACACCGCCTGGTTTGCCTGGGATGCCCGCCGTGCTCAAACTGCCCGCCTCACCGACAACCGCTCGGTGCGGTTTTTCAACGAGGAAAGCGACACCCCCGACTACCCTAACGCCTACGGCTCGGCTGGTTGGCTCAACAACGATGCCGCCCTCCTGCTCTACGACCGATACGACCTCTGGAAAACCGACCCTGCTGGCGGCACGCCGCCCCAACGCCTGACCCGTGGCCGCGAAACCCGGACTACCTACCGCTACATTCGACTCGACCCGGAAGAATATGCCATCGCACCGGATGCCCGGCTGCTGCTGCACCACGTGAACGACGAAACAAAGGCCCAAGGTTACGCTTGGCTCGACCTGAAAACCGCCGTACTCACGCCTTGGCTCAGCGGCGACTACGCCTACACGCGCAGTCCCGTCAAGGCCGAAAAGTCCGATGCGCTGCTCTTCACCCGCAACAATTACCACACCTTTCCCGACCTGCACTACACCGCACCCAACTACGGCGGTGGCAGCCAAATTTCCCGTGCCAACCCCCAGCAGGCCGAATACCGCTGGGGCAGCATCGAACGGGTGCGGTGGACGGCGCTCTCGGGCGAAAAACTGGAGGGCTTGTTGGTAAAACCCGACAATTTCGACCCCAAAAAGCAATACCCGATGGTGGTCAATTTTTACGAAAAACTCTCCGACGACCTGCACGTCCACCGCTCTCCCGACGTACACCGATCTACCATTAATTATACGATGTACGCCAGCCGGGGCTACCTCGTATTTGCGCCCGACATCCCCTACCGCACCGGTTACCCCGGCGAGAGCGCCTATAATGCCGTGATGAGCGGTGTGACGGCGCTCTTGGACAAAGGCTTCGTGGCCCCCAAGCGCATCGCCATGCAGGGGCATTCGTGGGGCGGTTACCAAGCGGCATACATCGTGACGCGCACCAACCTGTTTGTCTGCGCCGAAGCGGGCGCGCCGGTGGCCAACATGACTTCGGCTTATGGCGGCATCCGATGGGAAACAGGGTTGGTACGGCAGTTCCAGTACGAACATCAGCAGAGCCGCATCGGCGGTACGTTGTGGGATTACCCGATGCGCTACCTCGAAAACTCACCGCTGTTTTCTTTGGATAAAGTGCAAACCCCGCTCCTGATCCTGCACAACGATAAGGACGGCGCTGTGCCTTGGTACCAAGGCATCGAACTGTTCACTGGCTTGCGCCGATTGGACAAACCAGTCTGGATGCTCAATTACAACGACGAGCCGCATTGGCCGGTCAAACTGCAAAACCGCATAGATTTCCAGACGCGCATGCAGCAGTTCTTCGATCATTACTTGCTCGGCACGCCCATGCCGAGCTGGATGAAACGCGGTGTGTCGCCCATGGAAAAAGGCATAAGGCAGGGCCTTGAAACAGGGGGGCAATAGATCAAAATGACCCGCGTATGTGTCACAATACCGCCGAGCCTCGGCTCCGCATATTTGCGTACGCTCGCTTTTGTCATTCCTGCGGAATGACAAAAGCGAGCAAATTTTGTTTCAGGCAAGGCAAAATTTGCAGTCGTAGCCGGGTGCCTACGGCGAAAATTTTAACGCAGTAGGAAGCAAAATTTGCCGCTTGCAGCCCGGCGACTGAAATTTAAACACGCTCTTATTGCTGCTTCTGTTTCGGTTCGGTGAAATAAACGACCCGCGTGAGCCACTTGCTCGTGTCCGGTTCTTTACCGGGATCGGTGACGTATTCTTCAATCACCGGGGGCACGTTTTGCAGTTTTTTTTCGGCCATGTACTCGTCCATGGCGTAGTGGGCATCGCCGGTTTTTTCGTAGGGGCCGTAGTAGGAAATGACGAGGGCTTTCGTGCCGCCTATCGGAAACACGCTCATGCCGCCGCCGAACTTTCCGTCTGCCGCCACGGGCATAGCAGCGGCCATGTCAGCCGATCCAGCCTGTTCGTCATATTTCCAAAACAGGCCGGCGGGAGCTCCGGAGAGCGTCGCTCCGTTTTTTTGCACCGCCTCCATCGCTTTACCGAACGTGGTTTCAAAAAACGCATGCATATCCTGAAACGCTACCGTTTTGCGGACACCGACGTAAAACCGCTGGGGGATTTCTTCCACAGCTACTTCGTAGCCCCGGTATTTTTTGTGAGCAATGGCCTCGCACACTTTCTTCAGGTTGCCCAGCCCTTTTTCGTAGTCCTTGCCGACACCAGCATCCATGTCGGTGAACATGGCCAGCCCGTTCCACGGGAACGCAATGTGCATGTCGAACCCCCAGGTAACTTTAGTTTTTTTGTCGTTTTCTTCAAAAAGCATGTACGAGGGTGAGGTGCTTTCGAACGGCTCGATGAATGTGATCTTGATGTCTATGCGATCTGGTGCCAGTGCTGTGATGGTCTCTTGGCCCACGCCCACTTTGTCGTTGCCAGCCCATTTATACACAGCGCCCACGGTACCGTCAGTACCCTCAATGCTGGTTTTCATGTTGGGATCAAGGGGTGCCCAGGGCGACCAGGCCGGGAAGTTTTCAAAAAGCCGGACTTGATCGTAAACCACGTCTTTGGGAGCATCAATTTCGATGCTTCGTTCGATGTGATAGTCTTTTTTGCCAAAGATACCGAGTGCGACCCACAGCACACCCAAGCCCAAAATGAGGTAGAGCAGAAACTTGAGAATTTTCATAGCGCAAATTAGTTTGAAAAAAAAGTTGGTTATATCCGCAGGTTAACACCGCGCGGGCCAAGGAAGCGTTCCTTCGCGGTGCAAACGTAAAACATTTTTGTTTTTTAAAAACAAAAAGTTTTATTCAAATTCCAAAAGGGTAGTTCCTTTTTCAACGGGTTGGCCCTTTTGGGCGGCTACGGATTTTACGACCCCGTCGCTGGCGGCTTTTATCACGTTTTCCATTTTCATGGCCTCAAGGATGAGCAGGGGATCGCCTTTTTGCACCGCCTGTCCGGGCTGCACGAGCACGCTGATGACGAGACCGGGCATGGGTGCTTTTATAGTGTTGACCTTGTGGGTGCTCACGGTCTGGAGGCCAAGTTGTTTCAGCAGCCGGTCATAATAATCGGAGATGGCGACGCTGTACTTTACGCCGTTGACCTTGAGCACGTACGTGCGTTTGGGATAGTCCACTTCGAGCAGTTCGGCGCGGAAGGCTTGTCCGTTTTCCAGCAAGTGGAATGCGGCACCACCGTCGGGCACAACATCCAAGCCTTGGGCTTCTTCCGGGCTGACATCGAATTGGTGCTGGTCGTTGACGGTTATGTGAAACGGTTCTTTTCTCACGTGTGTGTTGCTTTAATTCGGGCCAAAGGTCGCGCACCGATGGGAACATAGGCCTTTTTTCTTTTCAAGTGCCTTTGGACAGCCCAAAACGACCTTTTCAAAAAAAGGCGCTCTACGATTGTGCGGCTATGCGTACCTATGCTGTCCGAAAATGCGGCCAGCGTTTTGTTTTGTCCACAAAAAGAGCAGCGCTTGGTGCCACTAAAGCATCTCAACGGCCACAAACCACCACACATTCAATCATCTTTTACCATGAAATTATTCATCCTTCCCCTTTTGCTATGCACCGCCATCGCGCTGCAAGCCCAGTCCGGCGGCCCCCGCCTTTTCCTGGACATTCCGTCCTTTTACGCGCACACGCCCAACGTGGAAACCATCGGCAACCGCCTTGGGGCGGGCCTCGAGGTGGCCATGAACGTCGGTGCCCACTGGGGTGTAGCCCGTTTGGGCGGCGGCACCACGTTCACCTTCGACCCGAAAGCGGAGGATTTTGGAGCAACCACACTTTGGCGGCCGTACGCCCTGATGGAAGCCGGTGCGGGTATGTACCGCTCCAACGGCAACGAATGCGCCAAAAACCACCAAAGCGCTTTCACAGCGATGGGAAAAGTGGGTATGCGCTACGATTTTAATGCCAATGCTATCGCTGTTCGGGAGAACGGCTCCGCCGAAAAATTAGACCTGACCCTCGGCGTGGAACTGGGCTATTTTTACATCCGCGACGTGTTCAGCAACCTCGAGTTTGTGATCAACGGCAACTACCACACCAAGGCCAAGGTCATTTCGGCGAACATCGGCTTCAAGGTGTTTTTGAATTTGCGAGCGAACGGGTAGTGCGGGTTCGGCGTTTGCGCCCTCACCAGCTCCGCACATGGTGCGGGTACCGCACCACATAGGCTTCTTTGATGAGCCGGGTCATGCGCTCGCGCAAATCTTCGATACCCTCTTTCATGCGGGCCGACAAGAAAACGTGTTCGCCGTAGGTGTTCAGCAGGCGTTCGTTCAGGTCGGTTTCCAACTCCCGGCGCGTGGCCGCGTCGAGCAGGTCGTCGAAATACCGCTCGCGATACAGGTCTATTTTGTTGAAAACCATCAGGATCGGTTTTTCGGCAGCACCCAGTTCCTGCAAGGTGTTTTGCACCGTCCGGATGTGGTCTTCGAACTGGGGGTGCGCCACGTCCACCACATGGAGGAGGATGTCGCTTTCGCGCACCTCATCGAGCGTGCTTTTGAAACTCTCTACCAAGTGGTGTGGCAATTTGCGGATAAAGCCCACTGTGTCGGACAGCAGGAACGGCATTTGCCCAAAAACGACCTTGCGCACGGTGGTGTCGAGGGTGGCAAACAACTTGTCTTCGGCCAGCACCTCGGACTTGCTCATCAGGTTCATCAGTGTGCTTTTGCCCACGTTGGTGTAGCCGACGAGCGCCACGCGGATCATTTCGCCACGGGTCTTTCGTTGGGTTTGGGACTGACGGTCAATGTCCTCGAGTTTGTCCTCCAAGTTTTTGATTCGAAACTGCACCAACCGGCGGTCGGTCTCGATCTGGGTTTCCCCCGGGCCGCGCATCCCGATACCGCCACGCTGGCGCTCCAAGTGGGTCCAAAGGCCGCGGAGGCGCGGCAGCAGGTATTTCATTTGAGCCAGTTCCACCTGGGTTTTGGCTTGAGCCGTCTGGGCGCGGTGCGCAAAAATATCGAGGATGAGCGTGGAGCGGTCCACGATTTTCACCTTGAGCGCCTCCTCGAGGTTGTTGGTCTGCTTGCCGGTGAGGTCGTCGTCGAACACGACCATGTTCACCTCTTCGTGGCGTTCGAGGTACTGACGGATTTCCTGCATCTTGCCCTTGCCCACGAAGGTTCGGTGGTCGGGGTGGTCGGCGCGTTGGGTGAACCGTTTGATCGCTTGCGCACCGGCAGTGGAGGTGAGAAACTCCAACTCGTCCAGGAATTCCAGTGCTTGCACCTCGCCGACAGAGGGGGTGATTAGGCTCACCAATACGGCGTACTCCGGTTCTTTTTTCAGTCCGGCGGCTTTTTCGCCGAGGGTCCATTCTTTGGCCATGTGCTGTGCGGCAATCGTGGTTGTTGATAATCGCCTTGGCGCAAAAGTAGGCAGAATAGCGTACTGGCCGAAATCGGTGCGGCCATTCCTTGAAGATACCGTGTGCTTGAGGGCACGCGAATTGCAAACCATTCTGGGTTATGCGGATTGGCGTAATTTTCTCAACGCCGTAGAAAAGACTTCGCCGCTGGACTGACCAACCATAACAAAGGAACAAAGATGCCCGCTGCGGGAGCGAACTGGACTACGTTGAGCAAACAACAAGGCTTCTGTTTTTGCATCCACATCGGCTTTTCGCAGGCTGGGAAAGGTAAGAGCGTGTTTAAGAGCGTGTTTAAATTTCAGCCACCGGGACTGAATCGCCCCGGCCAGCGCCGCCGCTTCGCGGTCGAGGAGGACGGGTGTTGTTCGTAGATATGCTTTTTTGATTCGTTGTTTTATGGTAAACCGATGAATGCATCGAAGTTATCCTTGGTAATCATAGCCGTGTGGCTGCCCGGGTAGTTTTCGAGGAAGGCTGCCGGAAAACGGGCGGTTTTTTTGGCCTGCCATTTGAATTCGAAGGCGTGCAGCCGTCCGCCGGCATCTTCCACGTAGTCAATCTCCTGTTGGGTGGTGGTGCGCCAAAAGTAGGTATTGCAGAAGTAGTCGGTGTACGCGTTGCGTTTCATGCGCTCGGCGAGCAGGAAGTTTTCCCACAGGGCACCGGTGTCGGCGCGCAGGGCGAGGGGCGAGAAGTTTTTGAGGATGGCATTGCGGATGCCGTTGTCGTAAAAATAAATTTTTCGGCCTTTTTTGATTTCGTTGCGGGCGTTTCGGCTGAGCGAGGGTAGGCGAAATACCACGAACGATTGCTCCAGCAGGTCGGTGTACTTTTCCACGGTGAGCGGGTCGGCACCGATGAGTTGGGCTACTTCCGGGTAACTGACTTCGCTGCCAACCTGTAGTGCGAGAGCTTGCAGGAGTTTGACGAGCAACGAAGGTTTTTTGATTTGGTCGAGGGAGAGCAAATCTTTGTACATCAGCCCGTCGCTCAGGTCATTGAGGATTTTTTGTGCCTGCGGAGGGGCGTTTTGCACCACTTCAGGATAGTAGCCGTACAGCATTCGGTGTTCGAGCAGCGCGTGTTCCGCCAGATAGCCGTGGTGGTGGGTCATTTCCACAAAAGAGAGCGGGTAGAGGGGATACTCGAATTTTCTGCCGGTAAGGCTCTCCTTGGTTTGCGCGGCGAGATCGAGGGAAGAAGAGCCGGTGACAAAAAGTTGCACCTGCGGCAAGTGGTCGGTGATGAGTTTGAGCATCAGCCCGGCATTGGTGAAACGCTGCGCTTCGTCCACAACCACCACCTCGTTCTGTCCAATGAGCGTTTGCAGGCGGGCAATCCCGATGTTGTCGAGCAGGGAACGGGTTTCCGGGTCGTCGCCTGTGAGCCAGAGGGTTTTGCGGTCCAGAGCTTGGGTGATTTGGCGGACGAGGGTGGTCTTGCCTACCTGGCGGGGGCCAATGACGACGACGGCCTTGCCTTTGCCAAATCCTTGCCGGATGTTTTCCGTTTGCGTCCGTGGTATCATGCTTTTTTTGAGCAAAAATATGGATTTGCCAGATTCAAATCTGCAAAATTGATCTTATTCCCGGATTTAAAATCCAAGTTTAGCTAAATGTTCCTGAATCGTCCCGGCCAGAGCTGCCGCTTCGCGGCCGAGGGAGCGAGTTCGATTTCGGCCATGCGCTCCTCGAAGCCGAAGCCGGCGGCGGCGTGGTCGCTCAAGCCCACACCTTGCACCCCTCCGTACAATTCGTGCAAATGTCAATCTCGTTGCGCCCCTTCAAAATTTTCCGGCGGAAAGCCCGATAGGCCCCGTTTTGCCAGATAGCCCGGAACGGCGCAGCCTTCAGGTCGCCGAGGCGGTGCGCGGCATCCTTGTCGAAGCAGCAGGGCACCACAAGCCCGTCCCACGTGACCACGCAGGCGTGCCAGAGTTTCCAACAGTGGTTGTGCAGGGCATTTCGTGGTGCCCATGTGCCATCGGGAAGCATGGCGTAGCGGGCATACTGCTCCTGTTCTGGTATCAGCGGGTGGCCGTGCAGGTAGTCGTACACTTGAGCCGTTTTCAGTTTCACCTCGTCCACCCCGATTTCGCGGGCGAGGCGGTGCAGGTCTTCGATTTGGTGTTCGTTTGGCCGCACCACGAGGAACTGAAAAATGATGTGCGGATGCCGGGCGTGCAGGCTGCGTTTCCAGGCCACCACGTTTCGGGCACCCTGCAACACTTGGTCGAGGTTGCCGCCGATACGGTATTGTTCGTAGGTTTCCTGCGTGGTGCCGTCCACGGAAATGATGAGGCGATCCAGCCCCGATTCCACCGTTCGGCGGGCATTGCCGTCGTTGAGGAAATGGCCATTGGTGCTGGTCACGGTATACAGGCCGCGCTCGTGTGCGTAGCGCACCATGTCGAGAAATTGCGGGTTGATGTACGGTTCGCCCTGAAAATAGAAGTAGAGAAAAAACAGGTCGCGGTGCAGCTCGTCCACCACGCGGCGGAAAAAATCGGTCTTGAGGTTGCCGGTATCTCGCGTGAACGCCCGCAGGCCGGATGGGCACTCCGGGCAACGGAGGTTGCAGGCGGTGGTGGGTTCCACGCTGAGCATGACGGGTAGCCCCCATTGCACGGGCCGCCGCGTCCAGCGGGCAAGGAAGTAGGAGGCCAACACCTTTGCGAGATTCCAGCAGCGGCGCAGGGTGATTTTGCGTGCGGCATTCCGGCAGTCGTTCCAGTAAATTTTCATCGTGTCAAGTTGGGCAAAGGTAGGTTTTGTGGTTCGCCCCACTTGAGCGTACTTTTGCCGGAAAACAACGCGCACATGGGAAATCTTGGCCAAAGCCTTGGACAAAAACGCGAAGTCATTTTGCTCGCCGTCATCGCCATTGCTGGAGCAGCGGGCCTGTTGATTTTGCAATTTGCCCGCAAAACGCCCGCTCAGGGCACTGCCGAACGCTCGATGGTGCAGTCGGGAGCACAAAAAAACAACGAACCGGCCGCCCTGTCGGCCCCGATCCAGACAATCACGGGCGACTTGGTGGTACGCGACGAAGAGTACCCCGAAGTAGGCCAGCCGTTTACGTTCCGAATGACCAACTTTGCCCAGGGTGCCGTTTACGAATTAGACCCCGGCGACGGCAGCGGCCGACGGGCGTTCCGCGACGGCGTGCTCCAGTACACTTACAAGCGCTCCGCCGATTTTCAAATATCCCTCTGGGCCAAGTACGACGGGCAGGAGGTCAAACTGAAGACCATCACTAAGAAAGTGAAAGTGCCCCCGCAGCCGGAAAGAGCAGAGATCGCTCCGTTTATTGACAACTGAAAGCAGCCCGCGACTAACATGCCGTCCGCACTTGTTTAGTCGCCAGCCTATATCACGACATTTTTAACAAAAACAGGACGAATGAAAAAAATCGCAATTCTGCACGGCAAAGAAACCACCTTCCCGGAAGCCTTCGTGGCCCGTGTCAACGCCAAGAACGTCAAGGGTGTACACGCCGAACCGGCGCTGGTGGACGAACTGGTGCAGGGCAACCCGACTCCCTACGCGGTGCTGATTGACCGCATCAGTCAAGACGTGCCCTTTTACCGGGCATACCTGAAAAACGCTGCGCTCAACGGCACGGCCGTGCTCAATAACCCGTTCTGGTGGAGCGCCGACGAGAAGTTTTTCAACAACTGCCTTTCTACCAAGATTGGCATGCCCGTGCCTCGCACGGTGCTGCTGCCCTCCAAGGAAATGCCGCCCGACACCAGTGGCCAGAGCTTCCGCAACCTCAAGTTTCCGCTTGAGTGGGAGAAAATGCTGGAATACCTCGGCGGGTTCCCACTGTTCATGAAGCCCCACTCCGGTGGCGGCTGGAAAAGCGTGTACAAAGTGCATAATTTCGATGAGTTCTTTGCCGCTTACAACGAGACCAACACCCTTGTCATGCTCCTGCAAGAGGCCATTGAGTTCGATGCCTACTTCCGATGCTACTGTCTCGGCGGCAAGTATGTGCGTATCATGGACTACGAGCCCCGCAACCCGCACCACCTGCGCTATGTGGCCGACCACAAGGTATCCAAGGCCCTGCGCGACGAAATGCACGCCCACGTCCTGAACATCAACGCAGCGCTCGGCTACGATTTCAACACGGTGGAGTTTGCCGTGCGCGGCGGTATTCCGTACGCCATTGACTTTTGCAATCCCGCCCCCGATGCTGATGTAAACTCGGTAGGCGAGGAGAACTTTGAGTGGGTGGTGGAAACTGCTGCGACCATGGCCATCGAACGCGCTCAGGCGCACAAAGACGGAGCCAACAACCTCACTTGGGGTACATACGTGAGTGAAGCGGCCAATGGTCGCCTACCCGTCAATCTGATAAATAGTGCTACCCCGGTGGTGGTAAAAAAGGCCTCCGGTAAAGCAAGCAAGGTTAAATAGGCATTGGCAAGGCCGTTTTGGCACGCCGTTTGGAAAAAAGCCTGCAAGCGAGTAAGTCACTTGCAGGTTTTTTTAATCCAGCGGCAAACGATATCGGCCAGCCAAGCCGTTACAGAAAAAGCAGCCGCTCCAAACATTCACCATCTTAATCCAAACCGATTTTTAAAAATGAAATCAATCTTCTTAATCCCGGTCTTTTTCTTTGCCTCGGTCGGCCTCTTCGCCACCGCAGCCAACCACAATGACAACGGCACCGAACCTACGTTCCAGGAGTTCCTGGCGCAGTTTCCGAAGGCCAACCTGCCCTACTCTTTCAATGCAGAGGAATTGCAGACTCAATTGGAACAACATGATGCCAGCCTCAAAGGCAAGCGGTTGGACTGGGCGTACTACCAGTTCCTGCCCATGATTGAGGAGAGCGCCCGCCACAACCGCATGCCGGTGTACCCCGAAGCCGTGGCGGCCTTTGAAACGAACGAGTACTACGCCGTGCTCTACAACACGGGCCGTACTTTCACCAAAAACCTGAAAAGCTACCACATCAGCGTTTTCGACAAGTCAGGCAACCATCTGGCTACACACTTTGTGGCCGGTGCCAATCCGAACACCATCACTACCAGCGTCATTGACGAAACCCTGCACGCTGCCGTGCAGGTGTACCGTGTGACGTGGGCTACCGAATACCAGCGTGGTGCCAATGACGGCAACTCCATCGTCAGCCTGGCACCTGCCGGCAAACAGACCGTCCTGCTCACTGTGGGCAATATGGTCGAGCAACTGAGCTGGGCCAGCCAGCAACCCGTAGCCAAAGGCGGCCCTCAGACGGCCGACGCAAAATAAAAAAACGGCTAAGTGAAATCGCCCCCGTCCGGCAATGCGGCTCCTGGACGGGGGCTTTTTTTGTGCTTGCTGAAGGGAAGTGCCTGTTCGTGCCACTGGAGCAAAATAAGCTTGTAACTATTTAGCACCAGTATACTGCGGCCCTAACCGTATAGTTTTTCACCACAGATTTTCACAGATTTTCACAGATTCACACAGATTTTTCCCTGTCCGTTTAAAAATCTGTGTGAATCTGTGAAAATCTGTGGTGAAAATTGTATGCATCAGGAGGTACTAAATAGTTACGAATTATAATGAATATGCAGACCTGAAATAAATCCGAAAATGTCTGCATTTCGACCTGTTTTACATGATTTTCGTTTTTCGAGAAAAAAATTTCTGAGAAAACGCCTGTATTCACACAGGTTTATTTCAACAAAACAGAGATATCCTGTCGGCAACCAAACAGGCTTTTTTTAGCCAAAGCGTTGTTTGTCAAAATTTTGAAAAAAACGTCTTTGGCTGATGTGCCCTGAAAGTGTTGTTTTTGTTTTTCAACAAACGCATTTTTTTGTCCTTTGCGGCCGGGCAAGCGTCCCGCACTTTTGTACTGTCAATGAAAGGAAACGGCGGCGAACGGAAAAGAAGCGGTAAACATTGACCACCAACTTTGGACTTTTCATGAGATTATACGGGAAACCGCCGCGGCGCAAACGAGCGCCGCGGTTTTTTTTTGCCCCTACTTCAGGAGCGTGAATAATTCGGCGACTCCTTCGTGATCGCCACGTTGTGCGGGTGGCTCTCGGTCATGCCTGCACTGGTGATCTGCACAAACTGGGCTGTTTCCTGCAAATGTTGCACCGTTGGCGCACCACAGTAGCCCATACCCGCCCGCAGGCCGCCGATGTACTGTGTCATCACTTCAGCCACCGTGCCTTTGTAGGGCACGCGCCCTTCGATTCCCTCCGGCACCAATTTTTTGATATCATCCTCCACATCCTGGAAATAGCGATCCTTGGAACCCTGGCCCATGGCACCGAGGCTGCCCATGCCCCGGTAGGACTTGAACTTGCGCCCGTCGAAGATGATCGTTTCGCCGGGCGCTTCTTCTACACCCGCAAATAGGGAACCGGCCATGATGACACTGGCCCCGGCGGCGAGGGCCTTCACGATGTCGCCCGTGTAGCGGATCCCGCCGTCGCCGATGACGGGCACGCCGGAGCCTTTGATGGCCTGCGCGGCGTTGTAAATGGCCGACAACTGGGCCACGCCCACGCCCGCCACGATACGGGTGGTGCAAATACTGCCAGGGCCGACACCGACTTTCACACCGTCGGCTCCGGCGGCTACGAGGGCCTTTGCCCCGTCACCTGTAGCCACATTGCCGCCCACAACCTGTAAATCTGGGTAGGCAGATTTAAGGCGCTTGATGGCATCCAACACGCCGCGCGAGTGTCCGTGGGCGGTGTCCACAGTCACTACGTCCACGCCAGCCCGCACGAGCGCGTCCACGCGCTCCAGCATGTCGGCGGTAACGCCCACGGCAGCGCCCACGACGAGGCGGCCCAGGGCATCCTTGCAGGCGTTCGGGAAGTTGACCCCTTTCATGATGTCTTTGTAGGTGATGAGGCCCATAAGGTTAAACTGTTCGTCCACCACGGGCAGTTTTTCGATCTTGTGCCGTTGCAGGATTTGGCGTGCCTCGGCGAACATGGTGCCTACGGGCGCTGTGACGAGGTTTTTTTTGGTCATCAGGCTGCGCACCAAGCGGGTGTGGTCTTTTTCAAAACGCAGGTCGCGGTTGGTCAGGATGCCGACGAGTTTGCCACGTTTGTCGGTGATGGGGATGCCGCCGATGCTGTAGCGCCGCATCAGGTCAAGCGCTTCGGACATGGGCGCGTCGGGGTGCAGGGTGACCGGGTCAATGATCATGCCTGCTTCCGAGCGCTTGACGAGGCGCACCTGGTCGGCCTGCTCGGCGATACTCATGTTTTTGTGGATGATGCCGATGCCGCCTTGACGGGCAATGGCGATGGCCATGCTTTTGTCCGTCACGGTGTCCATGGCGGCGGACACGATGGGTACATTCAAACGGATGGAACGGGTGAAATGGGAAGAAATGTCCACCTCGCGGGGCAGGACTTCGCTGTACGCGGGTACGAGCAGGACATCGTCGAAGGTGAGCGATTGGCCGAGGAATTTCGGCAGAGCATTGCTTGTTTCCATTCGCAAAGGTCGCTTTATGAGCCGGAAACTTGGTGCGACTGGCAGTGGAAAAATTTTAGGCCGCTCAATCGAAGAATTTGTGGTAGTCCTCGCCCGGCCTGGCGGCTTCTTGGGTCGGGGCGTTCAGGTCGAGTGGTTTCCCTACTGACTGCCTATGCGGAGCGGAGCGGAGCGGACTGTGTTTTTCCCACTTTTCGAGCAAGTGCAAGCCATCTTCCTGGAACACGCCGTTTTGTAAATCTATGGAATCGAGCAGGTTGCGACTGGTGTCCATGAAGCGCTCCATGTCGCCGACTTTTTGACTGACCTCCTCGGCCATGGCCTCAAGTGCTTGATCGAACAGGGCGCGTTGGTCGGGGTTTCCGGTGAGGATGCTCTGGGCGGAACGGATAGCATTGTGGCTGGCCTTGATAGCCCGGTATTCCTGCTCCTTGAGGGTCACCTGATCCCGGGTATCTTCGAGCATGATCTCGGAGTCTTCGTACATTTTGGACAAGACCCGGTATAGCAGTCCCATTTTTTGGTGGAGCACATCGTACTTGGCGTTGGCCTCTTGCAGGCGCCCGGCTTTTCGGGTTGCGATCGTGAGGTTTTTGTCGTCGCCTTGGTTTTTGGCCCGCTCGGCGGTGGCCATATTTTTTTGGATTTCGGTGTTGTTGCCGTCCATGATGCCTTTGAGCTGGCGCATCTGGCCGCGCAGGGCACCGACTTGTTTGCTGAGGTTGCGCAGGTTGTTTTCCAAGTCCCCGATGTAGGATTTTAGGATGCCGATGGGGTCAATCTGGACGAACAATCCGGTGGCCCAGCGCATAGCCGATTTGTAAAAATACCAGACCAGGTTTCGGGCTTTGGTGTCGAGGGCCATGAACACGACCGCCCCGAGCGCAGCCAACATGCCGGACAAGTACAGGGCGTTTTGCGCCAGTGCGATCAGGGCGGGCAGCACACTGTTCAGCAGCAGGGCACCGCCTACCACCAAGGCGGCCAACACAATGCCCCCGGTGATGCCCTCGGGGCGTTGCCAAAACGTTTTCGAATGCATGGGTTACAGATACTTGTGCATGTTTTCCACGTCGCGGTCTATCTGGTGGAGCACCAATTCGTGGGTTTTTTCAAAGGAAGCCTTGGTCTTGTCCAATTTTTGTGCTTCGTTTTTCACGGCGCTTTCTGCCTGTTCGATCTGGTTGAGGTAGCCGCCGATCTCGTCCTGCAGGCGGGCGACCTCGGCGCGATGGCGCTCCATCTGGTCACGCAGGCGCTTGATTTCCTGTTCGCGGGAGGTAACTTTGGTGGCGTTTTGGCTTTCAAGGGCCGTGTCGAAGTGCTCTTTTTCCTTGAGCAACACATTGCGGTAGTAGCCAGCGGTCTCGATCAGTTTTTCCTTGGTGAGGCCAACAGTGGCAGCTGTGGCGAACGCGCTTTTGTAGCATGTGGCCTCGTCGAGCTGCATCTGGGTCAGGGCCGCCACGGCGCGTTTGAACTCGAAGTAGTCGAAGCCAGGGAGGTTGTTTTTTTCGATGGCGTTTGACAGGAACTCGAGGCTGCGCTCGTCAAGGCCTTCGGCGGCAAACAATGTTTTAGTGGTAACCATGTACAGTTTTGAGTTTGAGCGGGCGAAAGACGGGGTGTTGTGTTGGGCAAAACAAAAAAAGCGACCAATGGGCGCAAATGTCCGAAAAAAACTGCCGTAAAAATCTCCCATCGCACCGTATCGCGCAATACTTTACTTTCTCACCCATAAAAAAGATTGACTGTTCTCAACCTACTCGGCCCAAGCACTTCCTTTCCTATTCAAACTTCGCGAAAGCGCTGAGGCTGCGTTGGCCCAGATCTGTGAGCGCTGCTGATCAAAATATTAGGCCGAAGGCCATGCGCAAAACCTCGTAGCGCGAAGTATAAAAGAGGAGTAGCAGCGGGTTTTGCCAGATTTTTGGATTCGAGGAAAACCCGGGAGCCAGCGTATGGAAAGGAATCCGTAAGGCACCCTAAAAAACGGCCCATAAATAAAAATGCAACCACCTAATAAACAGGCAGTTGCATTTAACACTTGTCGGGATGACTGGATTCGAACCAGCGACCTCGTCGTCCCGAACGACGCGCGCTACCGAGCTGCGCTACATCCCGTTTTTGGACAGTGAGTGAGTGATTAGGAAATCACTCAATCGCTCAATCACTGTCCCCGGAGCCGGACAAGGGATTTGAACCCTCGACCTGCTGATTACGAATCAGCTGCTCTACCGCTGAGCTAATCCGGCTTGGTTGATCGTGCAGGCGAAAGGCAATTTTTGTACCATTTTAGCCTGATGCACGCGCTTTTCGTCAAAAGCGGCGGCAAAGATATGCGGACACTTGGAAAACGAACAACCATTTGGCAGGTGTTTTTTTTTAAAATAACGCAAGGTTAGGTTGGGCCGCTCAAGACACCACTACACCTTCTTCTCCCACCACTGTTTCATCTGCCAGCCCTTAAGGTACATAACCGGCAGGATGATGAGCGTGATGAACGTAGCAAAGCCGAGACCGAACACGATAGTCCACGACAGCGGGCCCCAGAACGCCACGGAGTCGCCTCCGAAGAAAATCTTGGGATTGCCGGTCGAAAGCAGACTCTCGAAGTCAATATTGAAGCCTACCGCCAGCGGAATAAGGCCAAGGATGGTGGCTGTGGCGGTCAGCAGCACCGGGGTCATACGGATACGCCCCGCCTCTATAACAGCCTCGCGCACGGATGCCCCCTTGGCTCGCAAGTGGTCGGTGAATTCCACCAGCAAAATACCGTTTCGCACCACGATGCCCGCCAGCGCTACGATGCCCACGCCCATCATGATCACGGAGAAGTCCATGTTGAAAAGCGCCATACCCAGAAGCACACCGATGATGGAAAAGGCCACCTCGGTGAGGATGATGAGCGTTTTGCCGAAAGAGTTGAACTGCGTGACGAGGATCAGCAAAATGATGAACAGCGAGATGATAAGCGAATTGCCGAGGAAGTTCATGGCATCCATCATCTCGGCATCTTCGCCGGCGAAGCTGACAGTCACGCCTTCTTCTTCGGGCAAGGCGAGCAGAGCCGCCTTCACGGCGTTCACAACCTGCGTCTGTTTGGGTTGGTACTGGGCGGTGATATTGGACGAAAGCGTGACCATGCGCTGTTGATCCTTGCGGCGGATGCCGGCAAACGTGTTGCGGTACGTCACATCGGCCAGTGCCGACATGGGCACCGAGCGCAATACGCCGCCCATGTTCATGTCGCGGAAGGTGATGTTCAGGTTTTCAACGCCGTTGATGTTTTCCCGCTGATCTTTTTGCAGACGGATGTTGATGGGCAGTTCGTCCTCACCATCGCGGAACTTGCTGGCCTCCTTACCGAGTATGGCCGTGCGGAACTCGCCGCCGATCTGGGCGGTACTGATGCCCTCGCGGTTGGCGCGTTCGCGGTCAATCTGGATATTTATCTCCGGCTTGGACACGATGAGGTCGCTGCGCAGCTCTTCCACGCCGGGTATGGCCAGTGAGTCGAGGTAGCGTTTCAGGGCCGTGGACACCCGGCTGAGCTGGCCGAAGTCATCGCCCCGGATTTCCACGGAAATGGGCTTGGGCGTAGGGGGGCCGCCCTGCTCTTGATCTACGGTGATTTCGGCACCCGGGATGATGCCCTTGGTGGCCTCCCGGATTTTGTCCATGTAGGCTTTGGTGCTCACGCCGCCGCGTTTACCGAACTCAACGAAGGCCACCCCGACCTTGCCCTTGTTGGACGTGGCCGAGCGGTCGAACTGGTCTTCCGAGGCATTCAACGCCACGTTGGAAATGACCGACTCAACGATGGGATTTTTGGGGCCAAGCACCTCCACTACCTTGTTTTCCACCACCCGCGTCAGTGAGTCGGTGACGTTTACATCGGTACCGATGGGCATGTTCAGGTACACATAAATGAAGTTGGGGTCAGCACTGGGAAACAGCACGATGTTTGCTTGCCGCGAAGCCGTGATGCCGCAGGAACCGATAAGCAGCACGAACATACCCACGAGCATTGTCCACGGGCGACCCAGCGCGAATTCGAGGAAACGCGCATACAGGTTTTGCACGGCTGGCCATGCTTTTGTTTGAAAACGCTCCACCAATCCGTTCAAAACATATTTGTACAAAACGATGAGCAAGGCCAGCACGACGAGCAGGTTGCCTGCAAACCAGTTGCTATTGGTATAAAAATAAAGCAAAGCCAAACCGTACAACACATACCCGGCTATGGTACGGCGGCGGGCTTTCGTCGGATCAACCTTAACGGTGTCGTCATCCTTTCGGCGCATAAACCACACGGCAAAAACCGGGTTGATGATGTACGCCACAACCAGCGAGGCCGTGAGGGTGATGATGATCGTAACGGGCAAAAAGTGCATGAATTTGCCGAAAATGCCGCCCCAGAATACCAATGGGAAAAACGGTGCCAGCGTGGTGGCAGTACCGGAAAGCACCGGCAAAAACACCTCCGCAGCCGCCTTTTTGGCCGTAGCGATGATGCCCATTTTTTCCTCGGTATAAATTCGGTGCGTGTTCTCGATGACCACAATGGCATCGTCCACCACAATGCCCAGACCGAGCAGGAAGGCAAACAACACGATCATGTTCAGCGTAAACCCAACCGTCGGGAGCAGCATGAACGCGATGCACATGGACAACGGCACCGACATGGCCACAAAAAAGGCGTTGGTGCCGCCCATGAAAAACATCAGGATAATGGTGACAAGGATGAACCCAATGATGATCGTGTTGATGAGGTCGTGCAGGGTGACACGGGTGGCATTGCTCTGGTCACCCGTGACCACCACGTCGAGGTTGGGCGGAAAGTCGGCGGCTTTCATTTCCGCCACGGTCTGTTTGATCTTGTCAGAGGCGTTGATCAGGTTTTCTCCTGAGCGCTTGATCACGTTGAGCGCAATGACGTTTTTGCCGTTCAGGCGGCTGAAACTCTCCTGTTCGGCGTAGCCCATTTTCACTTCGGCCACGTCTTTGAGAAACATTTGCGCCCCCGACTGCGAGGCTACGATGAGGTTTTTGATTTGTTCCACGTCCTTGAAATCGCCCCGGATGGAAATGGAGCGCGTCATGCCGCCGATGTCCACATTGCCAGCGGAGATGGTCATGTTCTCGAAGGCGATGGCGTTTTCGATGTCTCGGAAGGTTAGTTGAGCCGCAGCCATTTTGTACTTGTCCACATTGATCTGTACCTCCTTGTCGAGAGCACCCACCATGTCCACTCGGGTGATTTCGCGCATCTCTTCGATTCGGTCTTGGAGGCTTTCGGCGTATTTCTTCAGTTTGTCCAAACTAAAGTCCCCGGAGATGTTGACCGTCATGATCGGGATTTCGGAGAAGTCGAAGTCCGTAACCTGCGGGTCGTCGAGCAGGTCGCGGGGCAGGTCGCGCTTGGCCTTGTCCACGGCATCCTTGACCTTGTCTTTGCACAGCACCACGTTCAGGTCGGTGTTGAACTCGACGATGATACTGGAAAAATCCTGCACCGACGAGGAGGTCACTTTTTTCACCCCTGCTATGCCCTTGAACTGCTTTTCGATGGGTTTGGTGACCAGCTGCTCCATGTCGGTGGGCGATGCGCCCGGGTAGATCGTGGAGACGAAAATAGTGGGCACCACGATGTCCGGGAACTGCTCCTTGGGCAGCGAGTTGTACGACATGATGCCAGCGAGCGTGATGAGCACGGTGATGATGAAAATGCTCGTCCGGTTATCAATGGACCAGGAGGTGGGTTTGAATTCTTTCATTTTGATGTGCGATTGTGTGGTTATTGATTAAAAAGCTACCGTTTCCCCCCCGTTCACATCCTGAAACCCGGTAGAGATCACCCGGTCGCCCGCTTTGAGGCCGTTGCTGATTTCGACCATGCCGTTGTGGTTGCGGCCTTGTGTGATCGGCACCTTGCGTACCGTGGCCCGGTTGCCCTCGGCATTCACGTCGGCAGCCAGCACGAACTCGCCGCCTTCAGCAGTCTGGATCAGGTTGACGGGCACCACGATCGCCTTGGGGTTCTGGTAGTCTATGATTTTCATCACGGCGATCATGTTGGCGCGGTAGTCGCCGCTGCCTGCTGGAAGAGCGCATTCCACGGTGAACGTCCGGTTGGTCGGGTTGATGGTTTTGCTCACATACGTCACCCGTGAGGCTACTTCCTTGTCCGTGTCGGGAAAGAAAATCTGCACCGGCAAGCCTTCCTTTACTTTGGATGCGTAGGCTTCGGGCACGTTGCCCGTGATCTTGAGCTGGCTCAGGTTCACGATGTTGCACAGCGGCACGCCCGGGGCGATGGCCTGGCCGGTTTTCAGGATCACCATGTCCACGGTGCCCGATATGGGTGCCATGATTTTGGTTTGCTGCCACTGTTCTTTGGTGGTGGCAATGCGCTGCTCCAAGGCTTCTTTGTTGGTTTTGGCCTGAATAAACTGAATTTCAGTGCCGATCTTCTGGTCCCACAGGCCCTTCTGCCGGTTGTATATATCCTCGGCGGTCTTGAGCTGGAGTTCGAGTTCGGACAGGCCCTTGAGCATCACATCGTCGTCAAGTTGAGCCATCACTTGGCCTTTTTTCACGAAATCGCCGTTTTTGACCAGTACCCGCACGATCGTTCCGGGCATTTTGGCCGTCACCGGTACGTTTTCTTCTGCGTCCACACGTCCTTGCAGGTCAATATAGTGCCGGAAAGGCTGCGGCTGCAGCTCGGTCAGCGCCACGGTGCGGACGCGCTGCTGGCCGCCTGCTGCCGGGCCGACTTCTTTTTCCAATTGGGCGATTTGGGACTCCAGCGCTGATTTTTGTTCTTTCAATGCGGCCAACTGAGCGGCCTTGTCCTGGGCTGGCCCGCCGCAAGCGGCAAACAAAATGGCCAAGGAAGATAATGTGACGAGGGTGGTATGTTTCATAATTGAAAAAGTTGCGATGAGAGAGGGTTGGAAGGTCGGAGGGTTTTGGTTTAGAGGGTCTCTGGTTTAGAGGGTTTCTGGTTTACCCGCCGAAGCCTTGGCATAGGTGGGTTGGGGGGCGTAAAAAAATTGCGAATTGCTGTTCCATGTTAGAGCGCTTTTTTCAGCGCCACTTTGGCCGTGAGCAGGTCGAACTGGGCTTGCATGAGCGTCTGTTGTGCGGAATACAGTTGCTGCTCGGCGCTGACGAGCTCGAAACTGGAACCCACTCCGGCCTTGTACTTGGTCTGGGTGGTCGTGTATATGCGTTGCGCCAGATCGAGGTTTTGTTGCTGGCTTTTGATCCGTTCGGTGGCGTTCAGGAATTGCTTGCGAGCGTTTTCGTGCTCCAAGGTCATGGCGTTTTCGATTTGTGTTTTTTGCGCATCCAGGGTTTGGATCGAAATGAGCGCCCGCTCGCGTTTGGCCTTGGCACCGCCGCCGTCCCAGATCGGAATGGATACCTGCACACCGGCGATGGCCGACGGGATGAAAAACCATTTCGTATCGTTGGCAAATGCGCCCTGCCAACCGGGCTGGTACTGCACGAACCCGGTCACGGTGGGCATCCAGGTTTTGGTGTACAGCTGGGATTGGAGCACGCTCAACTCGCGGCCCTTGAGCAGGGAGGCGTATTCGGGGCGGTTGGCGTAGTTCAATTCTGCGGCGGCATCCACATCGGCGTACTCGGCGAGCAACTTGGGCAGGTCGTCGGTAAGCGTGATTGCCTGCTTCACCGGCATGCCCATCGTCATTTTAAGCACGTTGACCACCACCTCGCGCTGGCGGGCCAGGTTGTCGCGCTCCGTGCGCAGGGTGGCCAGCGATAGTTGGAGGCGGTCTACGTCGAGCTGTTCGGCAAAACCGGCTGCGTTGGTTGCCTTGGTCTCGCGGAGCAGTTGATCGAGGTTGCCGATGTTCTTGTCCAGCACCTTCAGATTTTCGGATATAAGCAACGCGGGCAGGTAGGCATCGGCCACTTGGTCGCGCAGGGTTTTTTGGGCTACAGCGAGTTGGGACTCTACATACTGACGGTAGTACCTGGCGGCTTTGAGGCCGATCAGGTATGAATTGCTGAACAACAACTGGTTGAGGGAAATACTGGGCGTGAGGCTGTGGTAGGCATTGAAGTACAGCTTGTCGTCGCTGCTGCCGAAGCCCAATGCGCTGGCCGGTATGCCGGGGCGCTGGATGAAATACTGGTATCCGATGCCTGCGGACAGTTGCGGCAGACCGGTGGCGGTATTCTCTTTGATCTGCCAATCGGCATCGGCGATCTGGAGTTTGGCGATCTTCATCTGGGGGTTGTTGTCCAGAGCGTACTGAGCGCATTCGCTCAGGCTCATCGGCGCTTCTTGGCCGCTGGCTTTGGGCAGTAAGGCCCCTGCGCCAGCGCAAGCCAGCAAGAGTGTTTTTCGTAAAATGCGGTGCATATCAGGATAGTTTTGCTTTCAATAATTGCAGACCTTTTTCGGAAACGATGCCGTACAGGTAGTGCAGCAGGTGTTCGCGAAAAATCGTTTCCTTGGCATAGGTCAATTGGGGGAACAGGTCTTCGTCAAACAGTTGGAACGTGGTGGCTATGTGCAGTTTGGCAACTATGTCCATGTTGAAATCGCTGCGATACAGGCCTTCGCGCACACCTCGTTCCAAGTTGGCGTGTACCAAGCCGTACAAAAAACCGCGCTGAAAGTCCTGCAGTTTTTCCCAGCCTTCCCGGTGGTATTTTTGGAGGTCGTACACGATGTTGGCCTTCATCTGCTTCATTTGCTGGGTGTTGGTTTCCATCACAAAAAACATTTCCTCAATGGCGTTCGCTGCCACGGAAAACATCTGGCCGCACAGGACTTTCTCCTCTTGTATGAGCCGCTCCAGCATCCTGTTTACCAAATCGTCCTTGTTGTCCACGAACAAGTACAGCGTTTTTTTGGAAATGCCCAGCTCGCGTGCTACGTCATCCATCGTAATACTTTTGATGCCGTAGCGCATGAACAGGTCTTCCACCCGTTTCAGCCATTTTTCCTGCTGTTCCGAAAACATGGCGCAAAGGTAACATTGGAAACGTTTTTAGAAACAATCGTTTCCTGTGTTTCTTTTGTTTCTCGACGAAAAAGAAGATTATTTCAACGAGTGCCGTGTTTTGGAGGGCTAACAGAATAAAAAGACGTGGGTGGGTGGCAGAACGTCGCAGGGCTGCATGAAGTTCTTGACACGCTCTTAGAGCGTGTTTAAATTTCAGTCGCCGGGCTGCAAGCGGCAAATTTTGCTTCATGGTGCGTTAAAATTTTCGCCATAGACAACCGGCTATGCCTGCAAATTTTGCCTTGCCTGAAACAAAATTTGATCGTTTTCGTCTCGGCACTGAAATTTAAACACGCTCTTACAGTTTTTCCCGCAAAAATTGCCCGGTATAGCTCCCCGCCACCTTGGCCAAATCCTCTGGCAGGCCCTCAAACACCAAGTGCCCGCCCGCCTTCCCGCCCTCGGGGCCGAGGTCAACCACCCAGTCGGCGCTTTTGATAACTTCCACGTTGTGCTCCACCACCAACACGGTATGGCCTTTTTCCACCAGGGCGTTGATCGCAGTGAGCAGTTTGCGAATGTCGTGGAAATGCAGGCCCGTGGTCGGCTCGTCGAAGATGAAGAAGATTTTGCCCGCAGTGTTGTCGCGGATAAGGAAGGAAGCCAGTTTCACGCGCTGGGCCTCGCCGCCAGAAAGTGTGCTGCTGGACTGGCCGAGCTGCACATAACCCAAGCCGACATCGAACAGGGGCTGGATACGCTCGATAATGTCTTTTTGCCCCTTGAAAAACTCAAGAGCCTCCTCCACGCTCATCTGGAGCACATCGAAAATGTTCTTGCCCTTGTACTCCACGTCCAGCACGTCCTGCTGAAACCGGCGGCCCTTGCACACTTCGCACTCCAAGTGAACATCGGCGAGGAACTGCATTTCGATCACTTGCTCGCCCTCGCCCTTGCAGGCTTCACAGCGCCCGCCTTCCACATTGAAACTGAAATGCTTGGGCTGAAAACCGCGAATTTTGCTCAGCTGCTGGGCCGAAAACAAGTCGCGGATATAATCGTACGCTTTCACGTAGGTGACCGGATTGGAGCGGCTGCTTTTGCCAATGGGACTTTGATTGATGAACTCGACCCGGTTGATTTTTTTCACTGGCCCCTCAATTCCGTCAAACAAGCCGGGCTGTTTGGCAGCCGCTTCGGGCAGGTGCTGGAGCAGGGCGGGATAGAGGATGTCTCGCACGAGCGTGGTTTTTCCCGATCCGCTCACGCCGCACACCACGGTGAGACAGTGCAGGGGCAGGCGGACATCAATCCGTTTCAGGTTGTGTTGGCGAGCGCCTTTGATGACGACAAAATCACTCGGTTTGCGGCGTAAGGCCGGTAGGGGGATGCCCATCTTGCCCGTCATGTACTGGGTGGTCAGGCTATCGGGGGCGGCGGTTTCGATATTGGCGTAGTCTCCCGCAAAAACGACATGCCCTCCGTGGCTGCCCGCTTCCGGCCCCATGTCCACGAGGAAATCGGCGTTTTTGATGACCTCTTCCTCGTGCTCCACCACGACCACGGTGTTGCCCAGGTCGCGCAGGTTTTTGAGTACCTGCACGAGGCGGCCCGTGTCGCGTGGGTGCAGACCGACGGAAGGTTCGTCGAGCAGATACATGGAAGCGGTGAGGTTGCTGCCGAGTGTGCGGGTGAGGTGGATGCGCTGGGTTTCGCCGCCGCTGAGGGTGCTGGAAATGCGGTCGAGGCTCAGGTAGCCAAGGCCGAGTTCGACCATGAAGCGCAGGCGGCCGTGTATTTCCACCAACAGGCGCTTGCCGATTTGCCGCTCGTGGTCCGTCCACTGGATATTTTCAAAAAACACGAGCACCTCGTCGAGCGGGCTTTCCAACAGTACCGCAATGTTTTTTCCGCCGATGCGCACGCACAGGGCCTCGCTGCGCAAACGCCCGCCCTCGCACGTGGGGCACACGGTGCGGCCCCGGTACCGGGACAGCGTCACGCGGTTCTGGATTTTGTAGGTTTTACTTTCTAATTCCTTGAAAAAAGCGGTGACCCCGTGGAAATGCTCATTGCCCGCCCACAGGAGTTTTTGTTCGGCCTTGGTCAACTGCTCGTAGGGCGTGTGTACGGGGAAATCGGACCGGTGCGCCACGCGTAAAAACTCGCTGAGCCATTCGCCCTGCTTTTCGCCTTTCCAGGGAGCGATGGCCCCGTCGTACACGGATTTGGCCTTGTCGGGCACCACTTTGTCGGGGTCAATGCCGAGGATACGACCGTATCCCTCACAGGTGGGGCAGGCACCGTAGGGGTTGTTGTAGTTGAACAGTTGCGGGTTCGGCTCCGGAAACTCGATGCCGTCCAATTCGAACCGGTTGCTGAACCGCTGAACGGCGGGCGCTCGGCCCTCCTCCGGCGGCTCGGGCGGGCAAACGATCCAGCACTCGCCCTCGCTCTCGAGGAACGCCGTGTTCACGGAATCGGCCAGGCGCATCCATTCGCTTTCGTCGTCGGGGTTGGATACGAAACGGTCCACGAGCAGGGTTAACCCCACTTCCAGCCCTTCCTCCGGGGGGGTGGGGCTGGGGGTGTACGCTTCGATGCGGACGATTTGCCCGTCCACGTACAGGCGGCTGTAGCCTTTTTGCAGCAGCAAATTGAGCTCCTGTTCGAGGGTGCGGTCTTCGTACCGAAGCCCCTGCAGTCGCCGTGGCCGCCGATCCTCGTGGGCGGGGAGAGCAAGGCGGCGCTCCGGCGGGCGGCCC
>JBEBHD010000248.1:0-8001 GCA_040080915.1 Saprospiraceae bacterium | reverse complement strand
GGCGTATTTACGCCATTTCGTTCGCCCGTCGCAACAAGTCAATTATTCAAAACGCCGGATCAGCCACAAAACCCGTGAACAACATCGTGTTGGTCGGGATGTGCCGCAGCACCAGCACAAACGGGCGGTTGAACCAGAACGTAGGCGGCACCGACGTGATACCGAATCCAATGGATGTGACGGCTGCGCCTTCGGCCCCTTTTTCGTCTACCTCCAACACCGCCTTGTGCTTGATTTGGTTGATAAAAATGGTCTGAGATGCCGTGCCCATCCGAGTGAAATCGGCAGCGCGATCCGAGAAGGCGGTAGTCATGCCGAGGGATTTCAGGCTCTGGATGATGTCGTTGTCGTAGGCGAGTTTCAATTTCGGGAAAAACACCATAGCGCGGTCGTAGCGGGCATTTTCGTACATATCGCTCCACGATTGCGGCGTGATGTTCAGATGCCAATCGGCGGCATTATTTGTGGGTGACGGTTGGATAAAACTGATGCTGTAGGTGGAGTCGCGGAACGGGATGTCCACCAAGTTGAACAGAGCCGTTTGAGAAAACGTATACTGCCGGTCGGCGTTCACAAAATCTACCTGGACTTTGGAGCCATCTGACTTCGTAAAGTCGTGCTGGTTGGTCAGTTCAGGCGAAAAACCGGTGGCCCAGTCTGCCCGGAAGTGCAGGGCGTTGATCAGGAAAGCGACATCGTAATCTGAGATGCGTTCCAATATTTTCTCGATTTTCCCTTTCGTGCCGCTTTTCACCCAGCCATTGATCTGGTCCAAAGCAGCCTGTTCGTTGCCGAAATTCACCTTGTCGGAGCCGCATTCGTAGTGGCCTGAAAGCGCTTCGAGGAACGGTGATTTGACGGCGATACGCTTGTCGTCGTAAAAATAACGGTTGGCAACGGTCACTGAAGGGTGCCCGCTTTGTTCGGTGAGGAGCGTGTTCAAGTCGCGATGCAGCGTGTTCAGGTCACTGACGGAGCAATTTTCACAACCGAGCACGTCCAGCATTTCGTTCAGCGTGGAGCCTTGGGCACCGTTGGTGGCCATCGTCAACGCTGTTTGGATGCTGTACGGAGAGATGAGTACGTTTTCGCCCGGATTGGCCAATTGTTCCTGTTTGAACAGGTCCCAACCGATGACGTGGTTCATCGCAGCAAGTTTTTCAACTTTGTCCACTGGAATCGGGTCTTGGATCACGGTTTCTTTTTTACAGGAAGCAATGCTCAGCAGAAGGGCGAACGAGATCAAAAAAAGAGGCTTTTTCATGAATGTGCTGTTGTTTTGGTGAAATGATGCCGAGTAGACAGTCCTTACCGCAAAAAAGGTTGGCTTTACTCCCGCTCGTACACCGAAACCCGTGTTTCGCCTTTTTCCGTATGCGTTTCCAACGCTTCCCGCCAAGCGTACACGGTGCGTTTGCCGGGGCTGATCTCCACGATACCAGCCAGTTTGTACTGCATTTTGTAGTCATTGAACCACTCGAAAATAGCGCCGCTGGATTGTGGTTTGCGCAGCCAGGAGAGCGGCGAGTTGATGTAAACCAAGAACTTGGGCTTGCTCTGCTCGATTTCGGCGATCATTTCTTGTTGCATGGCTTGGCTGTACGCCTGATTTTCCATCAACGGGTAGGTGTAGATGAAGCCGGTGGCGGGTAGTCGGTTGCTGTAAAAACAAATTTGCGGCTCCGAGCCAAGCACAGCCACCTTGTCGTCCGGCTTGGAGTTGGTTCGGATGAACTCGGCTATTTTCAGCGACTCCGGGAATGGATTGGCCGAGCCGAACATACGGGTACAGAGCCGTTCGGGATTGTCCTTGAAGAGCTGTTCGGTGTGCCGTTTCACGCCGGAAAAAAGCATGTAGGCGAAAACGCCGAACGGCAGCACGGAAAGGGCGGCAGCGTTTTGGGCGATTAACCATTCGCGCAAAAAATTCAGCGCAATACCTACCAACAACGCCAGTGCCGGGTAGAAAACGATGAAATAGTGCTGTCGGAAATACAGCCCCGGCACGACGCAAAGCGCCGAAAAAAGCGTGAATGCAAGGATTGTCCAACGGTACTTGCGAGTCGCCTCCGAAAAAAACAACGCTGCAAGACCAGCCGCTCCGACTATCCAAAACGGGATCATGCCTATGCTCAGCAAGTCAAAATTGGCCTTGAGCGAGCCCCAGGCCTGATCCCACGGCTTGATGGTGGCGTATTGCCGTGCATAATCCACCGTCCAGTGCCAAAATTTGTCGAAACTGCCCGTAGCCACAGCGACCAACACGACCAATAAGTAGGGCATTACGATCGAAAACCCGAAGACAGCCACGTTGAACAAACTGCGTTTGGGGTTGCGCGGCGTGCGTTTCATCTCAAACAAAAGTAGCGCTATCAAGCCGAAAATCAGCAAAAACATGGCTTGCTGTTTCATAATGAAGGCCAGTCCGAAACAAAAACCGCTGGAGGCCAATCGGAGTAGGGTAGGGCGGTCGGCGAACTTCAAAAGCAGGTAAAATCCGCCAAGTGCGGCCAGCGCATTGAAATGCGTAGCGTGCGCTGACAAGCCCAACGTGTATGGTGCCAGTGTGAGCAGGGCGAACGAAACTGCCGCCAGCACACCGACGATATCGTTGACCAATTTTTTGCCGACGAAAAAGAGCAAAACGATGCTCGCCAAGTTCACTACCAGCAGCCCCGCGTGTACGCCTTCCGGGCTTTGGCCGAAGATGGCCATCAGCAACGCGTATGCATAGTACGTGCCGGGCAGTTTCATGTTGTAGGCCATTTCGTAAGGCGGTATTCCTTTCAAAATGAGCTGCCCCATGAGGGCGTATTCGCCTTCGTCGCGCTCTAACGGGAGTGAGAGCAAGCGGAAGCGCACGAAAAACACGAAAAGTATCGCCGCAACGAGTGTTCCATACACCAATATTTTTTTCACGGGAAACGCCCCGCCGGGAGAGCCGACTACGGGCGGCTTGGCAAGGGGTTGCTTGCTTTTGGGGGGCGGTGTTTGCCGCTTGTTGGAGTGTTTCATCGTTTTGTTTTTTTTTAAAAACGCCCACAAGATTGGGCAAACCGCCCGACGTGTGCAAGCGGTCGGATAGTTTGGGTTACAAATACCGCAGCACCGGGGCTGTTGAGCGCAAATTTTGGTAGGTTTTTATCAAACGCCGCCCAATTTCCATATTATCAAAGTTGTCGGCACAAAACACCTGCGCACGCTGGCCCATTTGTACTAAGTCGTTGCCTTGAGTATAACACCACTGCACGGCACTGAAAAAATCTTCAGGTGTATCGGCCACTAAAGCCTCCTGCAAATGCCGGGCGTTAATGCCTTCCAGCCCGATGGATGTAGATAACACCACTTTGCCCAAGGCCATTCCTTCCAAGATTTTGGCCCGCATGCCGCCCCCTGCCAACAACGGCACCACCAGCACGGAATGCTGATTGACAAACTCAGAGGCGCTCGGCACCTCGCCATGCACGTGTACGCGCGGCAGGCGCAACCGGCGCAGCCACGCAGGCGTGTTGCGGCCCGCAATGTGCAAGGTCAGGTTGGGGAAATGGGGTGCCAGCAGGGGTTTCCAAACTGATTCGAGAAACCACATCAGCCCTTCAACATTAGGCATCCAGTCCAGTGAACCAATAAACGCCAGGCTCAACGGGCGCTGAAAACTGGCGGGATCGGCCCAGTAGTCGCTACAATCTAGGCCGATGGGCATGACCGCAGCGGGTTTTTTCAGTCCCAGCGCCCGAAATTGCTCCACATCGCGCTCGGTGATGCCCACCAGCAGATCGCACTGGTTGAGGTTTTCCTGCTCGAACTTCTTCAACCTTGGTGTGATGGTGCGCAGGTACCATTTTTTCAAAAAATTACTGTTAGCGGCCACGCGCTCCCAGATTTCGTGCTCCACGTTATGTGTCCGCAGCGCTACCAATGCCGACGAATGTTGCCGGATCAAGGGGATATACGAAGCCAAGTAGAACGTTTCCAGCTGCACCACGTCGAACCAGTCGTTTTGCAAAACCTTCGTCAACTTGTCAGCAAAAGCCTGATCTTCAAAGCGCTCGACATGATACGAACGGTCGGAGAATAGGTTTCCCAACGCCGCCAAGGGGCGAATACGATTGTCCACCGATACCGTGTACACAGTATCATAGTGGGCTAGTTCTGGGGGAGTCTTTTCCGAATTGAACCAGTGTTTGCTGGTGTTCATGGCCAGCAATGTGGTTGAGCAACCCAGTTCGTGAAATGCCCGCGCCATGTACGTCACCGCGAGGCTTTCACCATCCTTAAGCGGGAAAGGAAATTTTTTGCAAAGCTGTAAAATCTTCACGGTGGTCGGAAGGCGAGATGGGAAAACCATCGCGCTGTCAAATTTGAGCCGCAAAGGTACATTTCACTGCGAAGCCGCGAAGTTTGGCGGATAAAATCATCCGAGGTATGCTCGCAGCGAATTTCGGTTGTATGCCTTGCGAAGCCGGCGGATGGCACGCTCCTTGATTTGGCGTACTCGTTCGCGGGTAAGGCCGTATAATTCGCCGATCTCCTCCAAGTTCAGTGGTTTGTACCCGGTGAGGCCGTAGTACGATGCGATAACCTCCACCTCACGGGGCGACAAAATGGACAGGCCCTGAGCAACCTCCTCTCGAAGCGACTCCGCCATTAGCTCCAAGTCGGGTTCTTGTGCGTCTTCGGACATGAAAACGTCGAGCATGGTGGCTTCACCTTCTTCGGAATTGGACAAGGGTGCATCGAACGACACGTGGCGGACTCCGCTGCGCAACATGTTTTGCACCTCGCGGGGGGTCATTTCGAGCAGCTCGGCCAGCTCATCGTCCGTTGGCTCCCGCTCAAATTCCTGTACGAAGGAAATATATGCTTCATTCACCTTGTTGTACGACCCCACTTTGTTGAGAGGCATGCGCACAATGCGGCTGTTTTCGACGATGGCCTGCAGTATACTTTGACGGATCCACCAGACGGCGTAGGAAATGAATTTGAAACCCCGCGTCTCATCAAAACGCTTGCCCGCCTTCATCAGGCCTACATTGCCCTCGTTGATCAGGTCGGACAGGCTAAGGCCCTGATTTTGATATTGTTTGGCAACTGAAACTACGAAACGCAAGTTGGAGCGGGTCAGTTTGTCCAGCGCTTCTTGGTCGCCATCTCGAATGCGGCGTGCAAGCTCTGCTTCTTCTTCCACGCCGAGCATAGGAATGCGCCCGATTTCGGTCAGGTATTTGTCGAGTGCAAGGCTTTCGCGCGTGGTAATTTTGTGGGTGATTTTTAACTGGCGCATACTGGACAGGTTTGAAGTTACTTTGATGCAAAAACAAAATAACCGCGAAAGGTTACTTTTGCGGCACTAATTTTTTGCCAAACGTATTGACTTTTTCTGAAAAAGCGGGTATGGAAACCGTTTCGGGTGAAGTGTTACAATTTTGTTGCCAAATAAGTTGCGAAAATACCCCTGCGTTTTTCGTCCTTTGAACCATGAACCGCTCTGGCCGACACGCATTCACTTTCTTTCTGAACGCCGCCCGGCGCATTGTTTTGCGTTTTTTACAACCCTTGAAAGCGCACTTTGTTGCCTGGGCGTGTACACGCCCCAAAACCTTTGTTTCAGCACTAGTGCTGGCAATAGTGTGGCTTTTTTGCCTTCCCGAACCCATTTTTGATGCCCCTTCGAGTATCGTTTTGGAGGACAGCAATGGCGATCTACTCGGTGCCCGAATCGCAGCCGACGGGCAATGGCGCTTCCCGATGCAAGACACACTGCCGGACAAATACGAGGCCTGTGTGGTTGCATTCGAGGACAAACGTTTTTGGTGGCACCCCGGCGTGGACCCGGTGGGCGTGGCGCGGGCATTTTGGAGCAATACCCGGCACGGGCGGGTGGTGAGCGGCGGCAGCACTATTACGATGCAGGTCATCCGCCTGTCGCGGCATAACCCAAGGCGCACAGTTTGGGAAAAAGTTGTGGAAATTTTCATGGCCACTCGTTTGGAACTGACGAATTCTAAACGGAAAATCCTGTCGCTATACGCTGCCAACGCACCTTTCGGCGGAAATGTCGTGGGCTTGGAGGCTGCATGCTGGCGGTACTACGGCAAACAGCCGGGTTCGCTGACATGGGCAGAAACAGCGACATTGGCTGTGTTACCCAACAGTCCCTCTCTCATCCATCCCGGTCGCAACCGAGCCGCGCTGATGGCCAAACGCAACCACTTGCTTGATCGCTTATTTGCCTCCGGCAAAATATCCGAATCGGAGTGCATCCTGTCCAAAGAAGAGCCGCTCCCTGCTGCGCCGCTCCCGTTGCCGCAGTTAGCCCAGCACCTGCTTGACCGACTGGCCGCAGGTGCTCCAAAAACGCACGACGGGCGTTTCCGAACCACCATCAATCGTGCATTTCAGCAGCGAACGGCGGAGGTTTTGGCCCGGCGGCAAGCCCTGTATCGGGGCAACGATATTCACAACCTCGCTGCCGTGGTGCTGGAAGTGTCCACCGGAAACGTGCTCGCTTACCTCGGCAACGTACCAGATGCCGGAGCCGACCACGGCGAACAGGTGGACGTGATTGCCGCCCCACGAAGTACGGGCAGCATCCTTAAACCTTTCCTTTACGCACTGGCTATTGAAAACGGTGTGATTTTACCCGGAAGCCTGCTGCATGACGTGCCAACCACGCTCGGACGCTACAAACCGGAAAATTATTTTGAAACATACGACGGCGTAGTGCCCGCCAAACGTGCCTTGATCCGCTCGCTCAATGTCCCATTCGTACGATTACTCCAAGAGTACGGCCTCGAAAAATTCCATTTTGAACTGAAAAAACTTGGCATTTCCACACTGAAGAAGCCGCCTTCGCACTACGGCCTCTCGCTCATCCTTGGCGGCGCAGAAGCCAACTTGCTCGATATTACCAACATTTATGCCTGCATGGCACGCCGCCTCGGTGCGTATTACGGACGAAACGGGCGCTACGATGCCGTGGATTTTCGCCCGCCTACTTTTTTCCGAGCCAACTCCAAAAACGCCCCGGCAACTTCCAAAACCAGCAAAGACGCAGGCACGCTTGGTGCCGCCTCTATTTGGTTTGCCTTCGGGGCCATGCAGGAAGTGGAGCGCCCGACCAGTGCCGGTGAGTGGCAACTGTTCCGCGCGAGCCGCCGCATAGCTTGGAAAACAGGCACCAGTTTTGGGTTTCGGGACGCTTGGGCCGCGGGCGTGACACCGCGTTATGCAGTGGGCGTATGGGTAGGAAATGCCGATGGAGAGGGAAGGCCGGGGCTTATCGGCGTGGACATGGCCGCTCCCGTGCTGTTCGAGTTATTTGAGCAGCTGCCCGATTCCGGCGAATGGTTCGATGCGCCCTACGATGATATGACCCCAACCGCCGTTTGTAGGCAAAGCGGTTTTCGCGCCAACCAGTATTGCGAGGCCGACACAATATGGATACCCAAAACCGGACTACGGACAAAGGCTTGTCCCTACCACCAATTGCTCCACCTCGATCCATCGGGAACTTGGCAGGTACACAGCGCATGCGAACCACCCAGCGGGATGCAGCATGTGCCTTGGTTTGTGTTGTCGCCGCTGCAGGAATTCTATTTTGTGCGGAAAAACCCCACTTACTTGCCTCCACCGCCGTTTCGGTCAGATTGCATCGGAACTGCCGCAGCTACCGATCATACGCCCATGCAACTCATTTACCCCAAAGACCCGACACGTATATTTGTCCCGGTGGACCTCGACGGCAGGTTGAGCAGCACCGTTTTTCAGGTGGCGCACCGAAAACCCGGCACTGAAATCCATTGGCACCTCGACGGGGTTTTTCTCGGCAGCACAACCACCTTTCATCAAATGGCCTTGCAGCCGCCTATCGGCAAACACAAGCTCGCTCTGGTGGACCAGCACGGCAACCGGGTGGAACAAAAATTTGAGATCATTGGAAAATAACCATGCCGCTGATCTGCCTTGCACTTTGCAAACAAAACTTGTACAAATATGAAC
>JBEBHD010000396.1:0-2089 GCA_040080915.1 Saprospiraceae bacterium | reverse complement strand
CAGCCCGCGCAGTTCGTTTTTTCAGAGAAAAACAAGTCCATGCCGCGCTGTTCGAAGATCGTCAGCGCGTTGGTTTTTCCCTGAAAAAAGAACTCGTCGTAGCGACTTTGCCCCGAAACCAGTGTCCGCTCGAAACAGGCAATGCTTCGTGTGATGGTATATGCGTCGGGGTCTCGCCCGTAGGCTTCGCGGCTCAATCGGACGTATGCTGTGTCGGTTTTCAGCCGGTCGACGATTTCCAAAATATTGAAATCAAACTCGTTATGTTCCTGAATCGGCACGAGGACTTGCATTTCCAGCGTCGGAACGCCACCCTCGCGAGTGAAATAGGGGTGATAGCCCACGTTCGCCAGCGTGGGGGCATTGCGCGTACCCGGAAGCCCGCCAGCACCCGGCGAGAACGCCACCGAGTCCGAAAACGCCCGGGTAGGCGCATGGCACGAGGCACAGGAAACCGTGCTGTCTCGCGACAGCACGACATCGTAAAACAGTCGCTTGCCGAGCACAAAACGCGCTGCAGTCAGTTCGTTGCCAGCGGGAAAAACAGGTGCCGGAAAACCGGGCGGCACGACCAAAATCGGTTCCTGTTCAACAGGCGCGACGGGTTGCTGTTCCTTCTGGCAAGACCCAAAAAAAAGCAACCACAAGCCGATAAAAACGCCTTTTTTCATTCAAAATCAATTCAAAACGATCAATTTTTCGATAGCGACTCCCTTCCTGTTCTGCGATTGGCTTTCTGTCTATTTGGACACGTCATTTCTTTTCCGCGATTTTCCGCAGCTCGTTCAGTTTCCACAGCGCGTCCATCGGGGTCATGGTGTTCAGGTCGAGAGCGAGCAGCTCTTCCCGAATCTTGCGGGTGTACTCGTCGGCGTCAAAAATCTGGAGTTGCATGCGTGGTTGAACGGCTTTCACCCGTTGCTTGATTTCCGTTGCCGGTTGGCGTTTTTCGGGTGATCCGCCTTCCTCGGTCAGGCGGGCACCAGCGTTTTCGAGTGTTTGCAGAATTTCGCCAGCCCGTTCGACCACTTCGGCGGGCATACCGGCCATGCGGGCCACGTGTATTCCGAAGGAGTGGTTGGAGCCGCCGGGCACGAGTTTGCGCAGGAATATGACTTTGTGCCCTACTTCGCGGGTGCTGACGTGGTAGTTGTGGATGCGCTCGTGGAGGTCGGCCAGTTCGTTGAGCTCGTGGTAGTGGGTTGCGAAGAGCGTTTTGGGACGTGTTTTACCGTTGTCGTGCAGGTGTTCGGCGAGGCTCCAGGCGATGGAGATGCCGTCGTAGGTGCTGGTGCCGCGCCCGATCTCGTCGAGCAGGATGAGCGAGCGGTCGCTCAGGTTATTCATGATGAGGGCAGTTTCGTTCATCTCGACCATGAAGGTGCTCTCGCCGCCGCTGATATTGTCGCTGGCACCCACGCGGGTAAACACCTTGTCCAACAATCCGATACGGGCCGACCGGGCCGGTACAAAACTGCCGATTTGGGCCATGAGTGCGATCAGGGCCGTTTGGCGCAGCAGGGCCGATTTGCCCGACATATTTGGTCCGGTGATGAGGATGACCTGTACGGATTCGTTGTCCAGGAAAACATCGTTGGGGATGTAGGCCTCGCCCACAGGCAGTTGGGTTTCGATCACCGGGTGCCGCCCATCCTTGATGTCCAAGGAAAACGATTCGTCAATTTCCGGTCGGCAGTACTGCTGTTTGACGGCCACTCTGGAAAGGGAGAGCAGGCAGTCCAGCCGGGCCACGACCTGCGCGTTGTGCTGCACCGGGGAAATGTAGGCACCGACCTCGTTCACCAATTCGCGGAAGATACGGTCTTCCAATTCCAGCATTTTTTCCTCGGCTCCGAGTATTTTGCTTTCCAATTCCTTCAGTTCGGGCGTGATGTAGCGCTCGCCGTTGGCAATGGTCTGCTTGCGAATCCAGTCGTTCGGCACTTGGTCTTTCCACTTGCTGGTGATCTCGAGGTAGTAGCCGAATACGTTGTTGAAGCCGATTTTCAGGCTCTGAATACCGGTGCGCTCGGTTTCGCGCTGCTGGATGGCTACGAGCAGTTCCCGGCTGTGGCGCACGACGTGGCGC
>JBEBHD010000247.1:0-8024 GCA_040080915.1 Saprospiraceae bacterium | reverse complement strand
ACTTTAACGCTCGCAAAATTCTAAATTTCAACTTATTAGATTTATTTTTTTTAAAAAATAAAAAAACAAACCCTCAAAAATGTATTTGTTGGGGCGTGATCAAACCTGAACATTTGTACCATCAAAAAGTATTTGCGCAAATCGCCCCGCCAATTGAAAGTAAAGTGCAACCGTCAACCGCTTTTTTAGCCCAACACTTCTCGCTATGTTTTTGAAAAAAAATCGCTTTTTGCTTCTTGCCGCGTTTCTGCTCGCGGCGCTGGGCCTTCACGCCCAAAACCCGTGCGCGCTGACCGTGACCGTCGCGCCGCCAGCTCCATTAACTTGCCAAAACCCTTCCGTGCAATTGCAGGCCACTGTAACCCCTGCAGGAAATTACCAATACTCGTGGTTCGGGCCACAGCAATTGCCGAACATCCCCAACCCGACAGTGACTGTGGCAGGCTCATATTCGGTGTTCGTATTCGACAGTACGCAATGCTGGGGAGGTGACACGATCCTGGTAACGCAGGACGGGTCTATTCCGCAGGTAGCGATCACCGCCACTTCGCCCGGCTGCGGTGACGACCGTACGCTGACAGCTAACGTCACCGGCGGTGGCTCATTCACTTACCTGTGGTCGAATGGTGCCACCACCCAGTCCATTCCTGTTCCCAATCCTGCTCCCGGCACTTCCATCACCTACGGCGTGACGGTGACAAACACGTCCGGGCCTTGCTCCGGCGCAGCCTTTTTCGTGGTGACTGGCCAAAATGGCCCGCTGACAGCGGTCATTGACTACGTTGACAACCCGGACTGCAATGACTCGTTAGGTATGTGGGTGGCAACGCAAGGCGGATCATTCCCATTCGCCTACTTGTGGAATACCGGAAGTACGACCAACTGGATACCCGACCCGCCTGCCGGCACATACATCGTTACTGTTACCGATGCCAACGGCTGCACCGCCGTAGCCACTCAGGTTGTGGAAAACGACCCCGGCGAATGCGCCAATATTGAAGGCTACGTGTACGCTGACTGGAATGGTAACTGCACGTTTCAGGCTGGCACAGACAACGGCTTTGCCAACTCTATCCTGCGCATAACCAACGCTGCTGGCGACCAATACTTCGCCTATACCAATACCGACGGGTTTTATCGTGTCGAAGTTTACCCGGGTACCTACACGATCGAGGTCGTGCCTCCCACGAACAACCTGTGGTCGGCCTGCGTAGCTTCTTACAGTGTGACACTTACTTCCAGCCAGACGATAACACGCGATTTCTACCTTCAGCCCGAAGCCATTTGCCCGGCCATGAGCGTGGACATCAGCACGCCCTTTTTGCGCCGCTGTTTCCCCAGTCTTTACTCTGTATTTTATTGCAACGATGGCACCGCAACTGCCGATGATGCCTTTGTAGAAATACAATTGGACCCGTTCCTGTCGCTTACCAGTTCCTCAATCCCGAACACCAATCTGGGCAATAACCGCTACCGTTTCGATCTCGGAGACGTGCCTATTGGTCAGTGCGGAACATTTCACCTCAATGTACTCGTCAGTTGCAGTACTACATTGGGGCAGACGCACTGCTCGGAAGCCATTATTTACCCGACCGGGGCTTGCGAGCCGAGCAACCCGCTGTGGTCTGGTGCCAGCCTCAAGCTGAACGGCACCTGCCAAACGGACACGCTTGATTTCACCATCCGCAACATCGGTACTGCCGCTACGAGCGTGCCGCTGGGGTACGTCATCATCGAAGACGCGGTGATGCTGATGCAGGCTCCGCCGCCCGCCATTTACCTTGCTCCCGGCCAGGAGCACCATGTGCGCGTACCGGCCAACGGTGCCACCTGGCGTGTGGAAGTGGAGCAGGAGCCGTTCCACCCCGGCAATTCCATGCCCAGCGAGGCCGTGGAAGGCTGTGCCAACGGCGGCCAGTTCAGCGTCGGCTTTGTGAACCAATTCCCCGCCGACGACAACGACGCCTGGGTGGACATTGACTGCCGCCAAAACATAGGCTCCTACGACCCCAACGACAAGCAGGGTTTCCCGGTCGGTTACGGTACCGCTCGTCACATCGAACCCGGCACGGAAATCGAGTACCTCATTCGCTTCCAGAACACGGGCACCGATACGGCTTTCACCGTGGTGGTACGCGACGAGCTCTCCGATTGGCTCGACCCCGCCACTATCCGCCCCGGCGCGAGCAGCCACCCGTATGTGTTTGAGTTTTACGGCGACCGGAATATCAAGTTCACCTTCGACGACATCCTGCTGCCCGACAGTAACACCAATCTCGCCGGTTCGCAGGGTTTTGTGAAATTCCGAATTGCTCAAAAAGCCAATGTGCCGCTGCAAACCGATATCAAGAACAGCGCCGCCATTTTCTTTGATTTCAACGAACCCATTGTGACCAACACAACGGTACACCGTGTGGGCCAAAACTTCGTATCGGTAAGCACCTGGAACCCGCTCCTCCCTGGTCTCGACCTGCGCGTACTGCCCAACCCGGTAGCGGAAAGCGCCCTGCTCGAACTGAACGGCCTCGACAATTTGTCGGAATGGCAAATCGAACTGCGCGACGCAACCGGACGCACCGTGCGCACGGCCAAGGCCACCGGCAACCAATGGCGCTTCGAACGCGGCAACTTGCCCGCCGGACTGTACCTGTTGCAAGTGAGCGCCGAAGGCCAAGCGCTTGGCAGCGGCAAAGTGGTGCTGCGGTAGGTTGAACAAACCGCTGAGGCACGGCTAAGAAAAGCAAACCGCTGAGACGTGGAGACACGGAGAGGAAAAATTGCTGAAAAGCAATATCCTGCCTCCGCGTCTCCACGCCTCAGCGGATTGTTTTTTTACCGACCTTGATAGAGCCAAAGCGCCCATTGATCGAAACGCTGGCCGAGATGTAGGCTGATGAGCGACTTTCGCCCAGTTTTTCAACCGTCCACATCCGACTTCCCGCTTATGCGCCAAGTTATCCGCATCCTCTTCGAAGGCGCCGCACAGGCCTGGCAACAATTGATCGCCAACAAACTCCGCTCCTTCCTGTCGCTTCTCGGCATCACCATCGGGATTTTCTGCATCATTGGCGTGAAAAGCGCCGTCAACTCGCTGGAGGACAACATCCGAGGCAGCTTGGCCAAATTAGGCAGCGACGTGGTTTACCTCGACAAGTTTTCCTGGTCGGAGGATCCGGGCGACAATTTCTGGAAGTGGATGCGCCGCCCCAACCAAAGCTACGCCGAATATGAATCGCTGAAAGAGCGGATGAAAACAGCCTCTCACGTCGGATTCTGGTCGTACCTCGGCAACAAGACGCTCAAATGGCAGTCGTACAGCGTGGAAAGTGTCGGCTTTCTAAGTATGACCGAAGACTGCTCCGAGATATTTCGCTTGGAATTTCAGGAAGACGGGCGCTTTTTCTCCCCGACGGAGTACGCCAACGGTACCGATGTGTGCATTATCGGGGCCAAAATTGCCGAGAAACTGTTCCCGGAGGGTGTTGGTGCCTTGGACAAGTATGTGAAAGTAGGCGGTCGCAAGTTGCGCGTGGTGGGCGTGATCGTACCTTCCGGCAAAGACCTGCTGCGGATCATGGAATTCGACAACGTGGTGCTCGTAAGCCACACCCTCGCCCGGCGCGGTTTCCGCATCCGCGACGGCAACTTTTGGGTAGGCAAGTCCACCATCGGCGTTCGGGCCAAGCCCGGAGTGGATGTTGATGCAGTGAAAGACGAGATCACCGGCATCGTCCGAACGGCCCGCCACCTCAAGCCACGTGAGGAAAGCAATTTCGCTCTGAACACCCTCACCATCCTGAGCAACCTGTTCGACAGCCTGTTCAGCGTGATCAACCTCTCGGGTTTTATCATCGGTATTTTTGCGCTCGTGGTCGGCATGTTTTCTGTGGCTAATATCATGTTCGTGTCCGTCAAGGAGCGCACCAATATAATAGGTATCAAAATGGCCCTCGGAGCCAAGCGCTGGTTCATCCTGTTGGAAATCCTGTTCGAGGCCGTGGTGCTGTGCATCGTCGGCGGGGCGCTGGGACTGCTGTTCATCTGGGGTGCCACGGAGCTCATCACCAAGTTGATTGATTTCGACATCCACCTGTCGCTCAGCAATACGGTCATCGGCGTGGGCGCGTCCATCATCGTGGGCATCCTGTCGGGCTTGATCCCCGCCATTCAGGCCAGCGGCATGGATCCCGTGGAAGCAATTCGGAAGTAGGGCACATTTTTCCGAGGTGCGTGTGGCGTTTTTTTTCAAAAAGCCGCACCTTTGTTGGCGGAAATCATACCCGACCATGCGAAAAAAGCAAGGAAGAAAACCCGCCTCTGCGTTTGAGTCAAAAGCCGAGACCAACCAGTACGACAAGTGGTGCTGTACCTTGGGCAAAAGCGACCAGCCATGCCCGTCACGTTGCAGCGGACCGGCCTTGACTTCAAGTTTCTCTTGGTCTGGATCAAAGAAATCCCTTACCAAGAATTTTTAAAGACGGGTAAGGCAGAGTTGGTACTGATGGGCGTATTGGCAGATTATGGTGAACAAACAGCAGAAACCGTTATGGCCGAGGGGGTCAACGAATTGAGCCGACTGACACCTAAAGGCATGGCACGCGAACTCCATTGCAACAATTACACCTCTTGTCCAACCTGCACGACTTTCAACAAATCTTCGAAAAAATTATGCTCAACATTTCTGATATCATTGACGAGAAAAAAGATCCGTTTTTCCAGCGCGGGGTAAAAGTCGGGCTTGAACAAGGACTTGAAAAGGGGCTTGAACAAGGGGCGGGAAGAAGCCTTCACAGAAGCAGCAGGAAAAATCATCATAAAATTTCCCCACTTTACAGACGAGGAAATAGCCGATATTTTCCAAGTACAAGTCGAGCGTATTGCGGCAATACGAAAACGGATGCCGGGCATTAATTCAAAATGAACACAGACCTCCGCATCTTTTCCGCCTAATTTTTTCCAACCGCATGAGCCGTACCCACCCCTCGTGGTTCCTTTTAGCACTGCTATTTACGTTGTTTTCCTGCAAGACCTCCCAGTTTGCCAGCGCTCCCAATCCAGGTGAACAGTACGCCGCATACACGGAAGAACCCCTGATTTCGAACCTGACTATCCCAGTCACTATCGCTGTGGAGGACCTCGTGAAAAGCCTCAACGCCCGCCTCCAGGGCGTACTGTACGAAGACAAATCCTACTCCGACAACGGCAACGACGACCTCATGTTGCGCCTTACCAAGACCCAGCAAATCACCATGCTGCTCGCCGGGAATGCCATCAAGTACCGGGTGCCGCTGAAAATTTGGGCCAAACAAAAACTCCTGCTCGGTGCCGCCGAAGTGGAAGGCGACCTGGCCCTCAACATGAAAACAACCTACGGCATCAACCCCGACTGGTCGCTCAACACCCAAACCACCGTAGAGTACCACGAGTGGCTGTCCAAACCCGTGCTGAAAACCGGCCTCGGCGACCTCAACATCGAGTCGCTCGCCAACCTAATGCTCAACCGCAGTAAGACCTCACTCAGCCAATCGCTCGACCGCATCGTGAGCCAACAGTTCAGCCTAAAGCCGTTCGTGCAGACCGCCTGGGCCTCGCTGCAAGACCCCGTCCTGCTGCACGAGCAATACCAAATGTGGATCAAAACCACCCCCGTTGCCATCGGCATCACCCCGCTCCTCGCTGACGGGAACAACCTGCGGGCCAAGGTCTCGGTGGAATGCCACAACGACGTGACCTTCGGCGAGAAGCCCGCTTTCCGAGCCAATTCCTCCCTGCCCAACCTGCGCAAACTTGACGACGCGCCCGACGAATTCCAAATGCGCATAGCCACCGACGTGCCTTTCGCCGAAGCCGAACGCTTAGCCCGCGCCAGCATGATCGGGCAGGTGTTCGAGTCGGGCAACAAAAAAGTAGTGGTGGACGACCTCAAACTCTGGGGCAACAACGACCGCCTCGTGGCCAACGCCAAACTGTCCGGGTCATTCAACGGCAACATTTTTTTCATCGGCAAACCCGTGATGAATCCCGAAAAAAACCGCATTGAAGTCGGCGACCTCGATTTCCACCTCGAAACGCGCAATTTCCTGCACAAAACCGCCGCCTGGATGTTCGCCGGCACCATAAAAAAACGTATGACCGAGTCTATGAACTTCCCGCTCGACCGGAACATCGCCGAAGTACGCACCGCCGTGCAGGAAAAACTGCGCCGGTACGAGATCAAACCCGGCATCACGCTCACAGGTAATGTGGACAGCCTGACGGTGGACAAAACCCGCGTCACCCCCTCCGGTATCCGTGTCGAACTGTTTTCCAAGGGCAAGGTGAACATGGCCGTGAAAGGCCTGTAAGGAAATTTTTTGCCTACCTTTGCCACCCAATCCTCACCCACACAACGCACCGCAAAACATGGTTACAGCGGAACCGCTGCCCACCGTCGAAACCGCCAAAAGCCTCGGCCTCACACCCGACGAGTTCGATAAAATCCGGAAAATCCTCGGACGCACCCCCAACTTTACCGAACTGTCCATCTACTCCGTCATGTGGAGCGAGCACTGCTCGTACAAAAACTCCATCCTTCAGCTCAAAACATTGCCGCGCAGCGGCAAACGCCTGCTCGTGGGTGCCGGCGAGGAAAACGCAGGCCTCGTGGACATCGGCGACGGCCTCGGCTGCGCCTTCAAGATCGAAAGCCATAACCACCCTTCGGCCATCGAGCCATACCAGGGCGCAGCCACTGGTGTTGGCGGCATACACCGCGACATTTTCACCATGGGTGCCCGGCCCATCGCCGCACTCAACAGCCTGCGTTTCGGCAAACCCGACACGCCCCGCATGAAGCGCCTCATCGCCGGCGTGGTGAAGGGCATCGGCGACTACGGCAACTGCTTCGGTGTACCCACCGTGGGCGGCGAAGTGTATTTTTACGACTGCTACCACCATGATATCCTTGTCAATGCCATGTCCGTGGGTATAGTCCGCGCGGGCGAGACCGTGAGCGCCACCGCTGGCGAACCGGGAAACCCCGTGTTCATCGTCGGGTCGGCCACGGGCAAGGACGGTATCCACGGTGCCACGTTCGCTTCCGCCGACCTCAGCGCCGACAGCCACGAAGACCTGCCCGCCGTACAAGTCGGCGACCCGTTTCAGGAAAAACTCCTACTCGAAGCCTCCCTTGAGGCCATCCAAACGGGTGCCATCATCGGCATGCAGGATATGGGCGCGGCGGGCATCACTTGCTCTACCTCCGAAATGAGCGCCAAGTCGGGTGTCGGCATGCGTATTGACCTGGACAAGGTGCCGCAGCGACAAACCAACATGAAAGCCTGGGAAATCCTGCTCTCCGAAAGCCAGGAGCGCATGCTCATCGTGTGCGTGCCGGGGCGCGAAGCCGATATTCGGGCCGTTTTTGAAAAATGGGACCTGCCCTGCGAACGCATCGGCGAGACCGTGGCGGGCGGGCGATTGACCTACTTTTGGCACGGCGAACAAGTGGCCGACGTGCCCGCCGAAACCCTCGTGCTGGGTGGTGGCGCACCCGTGTACGTGCGCGAACAAAAACGGCCAGCCTACCTTCAGGAAATCGAAACGTTTGATCTGGAAAAAATACCCGTTCCCACCGACCTAAAACAAGCCGCTAAAACCATTTGGGCATCGCCCAACATTGCTTCCAAAAACTGGATAACCCGCCAGTACGACTCCATGGTGCGCACCGGAACGCTCACCACCAACCGCCCGTCCGACGCAGCAGCCGTGTACGTGAAAGGCACCCGAAAAGCCCTCGCCATGACCACCGATTGCAATTCCGCTTACGTGTACGCCGACCCGTATCGGGGTGCCATGATCGCCGTGAGCGAGGCCGCACGCAACATCGTGTGCGCTGGTGGCGAACCGGTAGCCATCACCAATTGCCTCAACTTCGGCAACCCGTACAACCCGGAGGTGTATTTCCAGTTTGCCGAAGCTATCCGTGGTATGGGCGATGCCTGCCGCAAGTTTGAGACCCCCGTAACCGGCGGGAACGTCAGTTT
>JBEBHD010000246.1:0-8069 GCA_040080915.1 Saprospiraceae bacterium | reverse complement strand
TCCTTGTCCGTTCGCGTGGCGTCTTCTAATCGGTACTCCTTGCGGAGCGGGAACACCTCCATATCGTCCACGTTCAGGATGCGGGTCAGGTTGGGATGGCCGGTGAAGTGTACGCCGTAGAAATCGTAGGTTTCTCGTTCCATCCAGTTGGCAGCGGGCCAAAGGGTGGTGGCCGTAGGCAGGTACGGGTCGCTGACGGGGAAAAACACCTTTACCCGCATGCGCATATTTGAGCGCCAGTTGTGTAGTTGGTACACCACACACAGTTCGCGGCCCGCCTCGTCGGGGAAATGAACGCCGAACAGGGTGGTCAAAAAATGGAACTGCAACTCCTCGTCGTCGCGCAAAAAATTCAGCAAATCCAACACATGCTCCCGTGTTGTTTCTACGGACAGCATGCCATCATAAGCTGTTTCCTGCCGGACGATCAGGCCGGGGTGCTGCTGCTCAATGCGGGCGTGTACGATCTCGTTCGTCATTCTAATGAGTTGGAAGGTTGGAGGGTTGGAGGGTTGGAGGGTTGGTGCAAACCAGAAACCCTCCAACCCTCCAACCAGAAACCCTTTTCAAGCGATTTGATATTTTTCCAAAAGGTGCTGGTATTCCGGCGAAAATCGGCGGCGCAGCGGTTCGTTTTTCACTAATTCCTGGATTTTCATGATCCCGTCAATGATCTGTTCGGGGCGGGGAGGGCAGCCGGGCACATACACATCCACAGGGATGACTTTGTCTATGCCCTGCAGCACGGAGTAGGTATCGAAAATACCGCCCGAACTGGCGCAGGCACCCACGGCGATCACCCATTTTGGCTCAGCCATCTGGGTGTAAACCTGCTTGAGCACCGGCCCCATTTTTTTGGCAATGGTGCCCATCACCATGAGCAGGTCGGACTGGCGTGGCGAAAACGACAGCCGTTCCATGCCAAAGCGCGACAGGTCGTAGTTGGTGCCCATCGTGGCCATAAACTCAATGCCGCAGCACGATGTGGCAAACGGCAACGGCCATATCGAATTGGCCCGTGCGATGCCCACAGCTTTTGACAATGAGGTGGCAAAAAAACCTTCCCCGGCGATTCCTTCCGGCATTTCTGCAATCTTGGTCATATCAGTTTCTTTTTCTCAACGTCCGCATCAAGCGGATCAAAGCGGTCACAACTAAAATGGTTATCAAGTTTTTGTGTTTTTTTTAGTTTCTGGATAAAAGGTTTCTGGTTGCTTGGTTTCCACCACTGCTCACTCTCTCACCCGCTCATTTTCGCGCCGCGCTTGGTGTTTTCACCAAGCGCAGCGTTAAATTCATCATTCATCATTCATCATTCATCATTCATCATTCATTTTTCCCAATCCAGCGCTCCCTTTCGCAACACGTAGTAAAAGCCGAGCATGAAGACGGCCACGAACAGCAGCACGGCCAGGAATGCGTCTATGCCCATTGCCCGAAAATTGACGGCGTAGGGGTAGAAGAAAATCACCTCCACATCGAATAGCACGAAGAGGATAGCGATCATAAAATACTTGATCGAGACGGGGATGCGGGCATTGCCCTCTGACTCGATCCCGCACTCGAAGTTTTCGTCTTTTTTGCGGCTGTGTCGGCGCGGGCCGAGCATCGGTACTACGATGAGCACGATAGCGACAAACCCCAGCGCGACCAGCGACTGGAGAACGATGGGCATGTATCCGGATGGCTCCATAGTGTAATTTTTAGGCGGTTATGTATGGGTCCTACAACGGTTTTTACCTCGGGCAGTAAAGAAAAAGGTGTTAACTACAGGTGGCTTGGGGGCGCTGCAAAAGTACCACATTTGCCTGCACTTTCGACCAAATTTTATTTGACCATTATCGCGCAGGCGGGTAAACGGCCGATCCTCTGGGGAGAAGGAACACAAACTGTGCTCGTTTGGCGACACAGGTTTCGTATTTCCAAAAAAAAACAAAATATTTGCCCCCCTGCTTCCGCCAAAATCGTCAACCCCTTTTTTCGCTGCGCCTAATCGCATCAACATACGACACCCATGCTACTACTCGACGGCAAATTGCTCTCCGAAAACATCAAACTGGAACTCGCTTCTGAGGTGGACCTCATCCGCCAGCGCGGCGGCAAAATCCCCCACCTCGCCGCCGTGCTCGTAGGCGAAAACCCCGCCAGCCAGGTGTATGTGAGCAGCAAGATCAAATCCTGCGAACAGGTGGGCTTCAAGAGCTCCCTCATTCAGCGCCCCGCCGACACTCCCGAGGCCGAACTGCTCCAGATCGTACACGACCTGAACAACGACCCCGACGTGGACGGCTTCATTGTACAGCTGCCCTTGCCCAAGCACATCAACGAAGAAAGAATCACACTCGCCATTGACCACCGCAAGGATGTGGACGGCTTCCACCCCGTCAATTTCGGACGAATGGCCCAGGGCATGCCCGCATTTTTGCCCGCAACACCGTTCGGTATCGTGGAAATGCTCCGCCGCTACAACATCGAAACAGCAGGCAAACACTGTGTGGTACTGGGCCGAAGCAACATCGTGGGCACGCCCATGGCCCTGCTGCTGTCTCGAAAAGGCTATCCGGGCGACTGTACCGTGACACTGACCCACTCCCGAACCCATGATCTGCCCGGCGAAGTCCGCCGCGCCGACATCGTGGTAGCGGCCATCGGTATCCCGCAATTTGTGCAGGGCGACTGGGTCAAAGAAGGTGCCGTGGTGATTGACGTTGGCATCAACCGCATCCCGGATGCTTCCAAAAAATCCGGCTCCCGCCTCGTCGGCGACGTGGATTTTGATGCCGTAGCGCCCAAGTGCAGCCACATCACGCCCGTGCCCGGCGGGGTCGGGTTGATGACCGTCACGGCTTTGCTGATGAACACGCTGAAAGCCTGCCGGAAGGAAATTTATTTTTGAAATCAGTCCTCAAATCGCAGGTGCTTTACCGTAGCGCCTTTGTTGATGAGCTGCTTGAGCGAGTCCACGCCAATATTGAGGTGTACTTCGGCGAAGTTGGCTGTCACGTGCTTGTCGCTGGCCTCGGTCTTGATGCCGTCGCTGGTCATGGGCATATCGCTCACGAGCAGCAGGGCACCGGCGGGCATCCGGTTTTTGAATGCCGCCACGAAAACGGTGGCCGTTTCCATGTCAATAGCGTGGCAACGCAGGTCGCTGAGCCGCTGTTTGAAATCCTCGCGGTGCTCCCACAGGCGTTTGTTGGTGGTGTACACGACACCAGTCCAGTAGTCGCGCTCGTGCTCGCGGATGGTGGTGGAAATGGCTTTTTGCAAAGCAAACGCAGGCAAAGCGGGCACTTCGGCGGGCAGGTAGTCATTGCTGGTGCCCTCACCCCGGATAGCGGCAATAGGCAGGATAAGGTCGCCGACATGATTTTTTTTCGTGCGCAGGCCGCCGCATTTCCCCAAAAAAAGCACCGCCGCAGGCCGAATAGCCTCCAGCAAGTCAATGATCAGACCGGCGTTGGGGCTGCCGATGCCAAAATTGATGATGGTGATGTGGTCCGCAGTAGCAGCCTGCATGGGCCGGTCGGCTCCGTACACAGGCACATCATGCTGATCGGCGAACATGCGAACGTAGTTGCCAAAATTGACCAACAAAATGTACTCACCGAATTTCTCCAACGGCATGCCCGTGTAGCGCGGCAGCCAGTCCTTCACGATTTTTTCCTTGGCCGCTTTTTGACGATTTTCCAAGTCTTTGGCGGCAGCGTTGAGGTCTTCGAAGGAGATCGGGTGTGTGGATTCGTCCATGATTTTTTTGGGCAAAGAACGGAAAAATCATACTACCGGGCATTTCCAAATTCACCGCAGAGTCGCAGAGATGCGGTGGTTTTTTCAAGTAGTTGATTTTTAGAAAAATAAACCCTCCGCGTTGCTTCGGTGGATTTGGGCGATACAGGCATCATTGGCTAATCGCAGCACTTGCAGGCACAAACTGTTTTTCGTACAGTTCCCGGTAGCGCCCGCCCTCAATATCCAGCAGCACGTCGGGCGGCCCGAACTCCCGCACCTCGCCTTTTTCCAGCACCAGCACATTGGCGGCATGCCGGACGGTGGACAACCGGTGCGCAATGATGATACTCGTGCGGCGGGCGATGAGCCGCTCGATGGCAAACTGGATGATGCTTTCCGATTCAGGGTCAATGGACGACGTGGCCTCGTCGAGGATCAGGATATCGGGATCGAACACCAGCGCTCGCACAAACGAGATCAATTGGCGCTGGCCCATCGAGAGTGTGGCCCCCCGCTCCTGCACCTGGTACTGGTAGCCACCGGGCAGTTTGATAATGAAGGTGTGCGCTCCGATCATCTTGGCCGCTTCCACCACCTGCTCTTCCGAAATATTGGGGTCGCGCAGGGTGATGTTGTCCAGCACCGTCCCGGAAAACAAAAACACGTCCTGCAACACCACGGCGATGCGGCGGCGCAAGGCATGCACTTCGTAGTCGTGCAGATCGTGACTGTCAATTTTGATACTGCCCGACTGGATTTCATAAAACCGGTTGAGCAGGCTGATGATGGTGGTTTTTCCGCTGCCCGTGCTGCCCACAATGGCCAGCGTGTTGCCGTGCGGAATGCGAAACGACACGTTTTTCAGCACCGACTCCTCGGCTCTCCCGCTGTACGAAAACCACACGTTTTCAAATGTCAGGTCGCCGCGCAGCCGAGCCGGAGCCAGGGTGCCGTCGTTTTGCAGGGTATCCTTGGTCTCGAGCAACTTGAACACGCGCTCCGCCGCGATGAGGCCCATTTGCAGGGTATTGAACCGGTCGGCGAGCATCCGAATGGGGCGGTACAACATGGAAATATACAGCGGGAAAGCCACCATGGTGCCGATGGTCACCTCGTCGGACAAAACGCCGCGCGCGCCGTACCACACCATGAGGCCGAGCGAGAGGGCCGAGATGATGTCCACTACCGGAAAAAAAATGGCGTAGGCCAAAATGGAGCGCAGGTTGGCCGCCGTGTAGTCGCGGTTGATTTGGCGAAATTTGTCGGCTTCCTGTTTTTCTGCGTTGAAAATCTGAACGATGCGCATTCCCGTGATGCGCTCCTGCAGGAAGGCGTTCATGGTGGCGATGTGGTTGCGCACTTTTTCGTAGCTCCTGCGCACGCTCTCCTTGAACCGGTAGCTGCCCCAAATGAGCAGCGGAAATACCGAGAGCACCACCAACGTCAGTTTCCACGACGTGTAAAACATCATGCCCATCACAGCCACCAGCGTGAGCAGGTCGGCCAAAATGGTGATACTGCCTTCGGAAAAAACCGTGTTTATGGCCTCGATGTCGTTGATGGTACGGGTCGTGCTCTGCCCGATGGGCGTTTTGTCAAAATAGGACAGGTTCAGTTTGGCCACGTGGTTGAACACCCGCACCCGCAGGTCGCGCACAATGACCTGCCCCAGCCAGTCGGCGTAGTACAGGAAAAAATACCGCAGCACAACCTCCACCAACAGCACGCTAACGATGGCGATGGCGAGCACGGTCATGCCCTGCACGTCGCCGTGGAAAATGTGGTCGTCCACCATCGTTTGCAGCAGCTTGGGCCGCGCAATGGCCAACGGTGCCAGCACCACAGCGAGAAACGCCGTAAAATAAAAGGTGCCACGGTACGGTCGAACCATTGCAAGGACGCGGCGGAAAAGCGAAAAACTGACGGAGCTGACGGGTTCGGACATGACTTGTGGCAGTTGCGGGGTTTCTGGTTGGAGGGTTGTACACACCACGTTTGTCATTCGTTCGGAATGACAAACGTGGCGCGGGTCGTTGACAAGGAAATGGCTAAGAGCGTGTTTAAATTTCAGTGGCGAGGCGAAAGCGAGCAAATTTTGTTTCAGGCAAGGCAAAATTTGCAGCCGTAGCCGGGTGCCTACGGCGAAAATTTTAACGCAGTATGAAGCAAAATTTGCCGCTTGCAGCCCGGCGACTGAAATTTAAACACGCTCTAAACCGCGAACGGACGGCAAAGTTCGGAAAATTCCCGTCCCCATCGGTTTGCCCTTTTGCAGAAATCCGTTCGTGCCTCAAGCAAACAAGCACTCCGACCGGATATACTACCCGCCCTTGCGTGCCTTCGGCTTGTAGATGGTATTGTCCAACGAATCGAGGGCCATTTGCCAGAGGTCTTCGTATGGGATAAGTTCGATGTCGTGCGACTGGCTGGCGAAGTCCAACGGGACTTTTTTCAGCATCTTGACGTGCTTGTCGGCATGGCGAATCACGGCGGCTCGGTGAAAGCCCACGTCGGGCATTTCGAGCAGCATTTTGATGAAGCAGTTGCTGCGGTAGTTGTCGTCCTTTTTCAGGTAGCGCGAGGAGTACTTCTGGATGGCGGCCATACGGTCAATGACCTCGTCGTGTTCCTTGGTGAGGATAAGATACAGGATCTGAAAATTCAGGATCGGGATATTCATGCCGCGCCGGTCTTTGGAGAAAATGGGCACGTCGTTGAGGAAGCGCATGATCCGAATGCGGCTGATGACGGTCTCCGGGTTGTCGGGGCGGATACGCTCGACCTGGATGAGGTAGAAAAGGTATGCCTCGAAAATTTTCCATATTTGTTTGATGCCTTCGGGCAGGCCGTTGAAGCGGCGGTGCTTCACGGTGGTTTTGTAAATGGCGTACGCTTCTTGGTACTCGCGGGCGTGAAAGGAGAGTAGCAGGAGCAATTCCTGGTATTTGAACCAGTTGAAGGAACCTTGTTCGAGCAACTTGAAGCCCCGGTCAGCGGCTTTGCGCCCGCGAGCGTAGTCGCGCAGCTGCACATAGCTCACCATTTCCTGATACAGAAAGGCTTGGAGCGGCACGTTGGCGACATAGTTTTTGGCATCGAAAAAGCGGATGGCCTTGTCGCAAATGTCAATCGTGCTCTTGTAGTCGTTGACGCTGGTGTAAATGATGATCTCGATGAGCCGGCTGGTGAAGTGGAGGCGGTAGGTGTCGTACTTCTTGAGCGCGGCCTCCAACTGGTTGAAATACCGGCGTGCCACTTGGGGCACTTCGCGTTTGGTGGATTTGTCGTTGACAAATCGGATCACCAGATCGGTGTACAGTTCCTCGGCGAGGTTTTCGAACCGGAGTACGTCCTCGAGCCGGTGGACTTCCTTGCCTAATTGCTCGTACTTGCGCACGTTGCCTGCGATGGAGCCGTGGTAGAGGCGCATGGATCGGACCATGTCGAGCGCCAAGTCGCTGAAGTCGTAGCGGATGGCTGTCCGGTACACTTCGTCGGCCAGTTCCAGGGTGGTGAGGTGGGCATTTTTGCCCAACAGGAGTTTGACGGCCCCCCATTTTTTGTAGCAGTCGAAATAGGCTTTTTGGCGGGGGTTGTAGTGCGGCAGGTTAGGGTCAATGACCAGCAGCATTTGCACCAAGTAGTCGCGCAGGGATTTTTTGATGCGCAGGTACGACACGTTGCGCTTTTCGCCCGGGTAGAGGGCAGCCATAGCTTGCTCGTCGGTGTCCACTTTGCCTTCTGCCACCAGATCGTACAGCCTCATGGACATGGGGCCGGGTTGCAAGGCCTTGACCGTCAGCAACGAGGCTGCTCGCAGTTTTTGTTTGGTAACAATCGAGACAAGTTCGCGGAGTGCGTGCATACCAGGCGCCAGTTGGGAGGCGGTGAGGACTGTTTGGATTAGGCGGAACAAACCTACGGGTTTCTTCGATTATCCCACCCAAGTGTTTTGTTTGACACGAGATACGCGCAAACAGCTTGCCAACTATCCTCTCAACGGTATTTTCAGTAAAGAAAAAACTATGCACGTTTGAGCATGTCCGAGCATGGCCCGTGACCAAAACAGCCGTTGAACTAATTGTTATACTCCGGTGATGTCAATGATGATCACGTTGTCGGGTTGGTTGTTGTTTTGGCTTTGAGCGGACAGGTTGGAGTTGACGAGCTGGGTGTTGAATTGATTTGCCATGGTGACTTCGTTGTTGATTGTTTACGAAGTCAAAAGTCCGGGCATCTCACCCCTCACAAGGGGACAACTAAGCAGGCTCGTTCGCGTGGTATTTCCACCTCTTTTGGTGGAATTTTTTTTTTAAAATATTGAAAAACAATTTTTT
>JBEBHD010000036.1:0-28621 GCA_040080915.1 Saprospiraceae bacterium | reverse complement strand
GGATCAGGCAGACCCGAAAATCGGTAAGGGCACGAAAAGGGAAAGCCCTTGGACGGCAGGACGCGTCAAGGGGGAGAAGAGAAAAAACCAGTGAAGAGTGGGAAACGGCCGGGGTAGGAACTAGCGAGTGAGCGAGTGAGCGCGGTGAGCGAGTGAGCGAGTGAGCGGTGAGCGGTGAGCGGTGAGCGAGTGAGCGAGTGAGCGCGGTGAGCGGTGAGCGAGTGAGCGGTGAGCGGTGAGCGGTGAGCGGTGAGCGAGTGAGCGGTGAGCGAGTGAGCGGTGAGCGGTGAGCGGTGAGCGGTGAGCGGTGAGAAAAGCCTCATGGTCGGAGTTTTTAGCGCTCGGATAAATCTTTGAGGCCACGAAAATAAAGGACTATTTGATATAGGCAAGATTTTTTTCTGTTAATTTTTTTATAGTTCGCATAGCGCTGGGGAGTGGGGAGAGTGTTCAGAAAGCTCCCATATTCCTTTCGCCCAAGCCAAAGCACTGGGTTACCTTTGCAACCCATTTCAGAAAACCACTGTTCCAGATTTTTCTGAAATGCTAAACCGAGTTCACAACCTCCTAACCAGGAACCTCCCAACCAGAAACCTACACCATAATGCGGCACCTCGCCTATCTCAACAAGTTTTTTTGGAAATACCGCTGGCGTTTTCTGCTGGGCATCGCGTTCGTAGGCCTGGCCAACTGGTTCCGCGTTTGGCAACCCAAGGTGATTCGTCAGGCTCTGGATACGGTGGTCACTCAGGTGCAGCACTATCGGGAAACAGGCGGTATCGCCGCGCACCCGGAGGCTTACGAAGAGATGGGCACCCAAATCGCGTGGTTTGGTGCAGCCGTCATCGGGTTGGCTGCATTGATGGGCCTGTTCATGTTTTTCATGCGCCAAACGATCATTGTAATGAGCCGGCTCATCGAGTATGATATGCGCAAAGAACTGTTCGAGCACTACACCCGGCTCGATCTGGCTTTTTTTAAACGCAACAGCACGGGTGACCTGATGTCGCGCATTTCGGAAGACGTGTCCAAGGTGCGCATGTTCCTCGGTCCCACCATTTTGTACGGCCTTGACCTGATCTTTTTGTTCGTGCTCACCATTTCGTCTATGGTGAGCGTAAGCCCGGAGCTCACGCTCTGGTCGCTGCTTCCGCTGCCGTTTCTCAGCATTTCCATCTATTGGGTGAGCACGGTGATGAACAAACGTAGCGAAAAAATACAGCAGCAACTGGCCGCCCTTACCAGCACTGCCCAAGAGGTGTACAGCGGCATTCGGGTGGTGAAAAGCTACGCGCAGGAAGACGCGATGGGTCGCCATTTTGCCGAACAAAGCGAGGAGTACCGCAAAAAAACGCTGGGACTCACCCGTGTGGACGCGTTTTTCTTTCCACTCATGATACTCATGGTAGGTACGAGCACGATCATCACCGTGTTCGCTGGCGGTCTGCTCGTGGTGAAAGGCACCATCAGCACGGGCAATATCGCCGAATTTGTTATTTACATCAACATGCTCACCTGGCCCGTCACGGCTATCGGCTGGATCGCCTCCCTCACCCAGCAAGCTGCCGCTTCGCAAAAACGCATCAACGAATTCCTCCAGACCAAACCAACCGTGGACGGCGGTTCCTGGGCCAAGCCAACCTTCCAAGCAGAAACCTCCAAACCAGAAACCCTCCCAACCCCATCCGGCCATATCGTTTTTGAAAACGTCGGCTTTGTTTACCCCGACACCGGTATCCGCGCTCTGGACGGTGTTTCGTTTGAGGTGCTGCCGGGCCAAAAATTAGCCATCGTGGGAAGAACCGGTGCGGGCAAGACGACCATTGCCGACCTGCTGCTACGCATGTACGATGTGACCGAGGGCCGCATTTTGCTCGACGGCGTTGACCTGCGCGAGCACGACCTGTACGCCCTGCGCCGCCGAATTGGCTATGTGCCGCAGGATGTGTTTTTGTTTTCCGATTCTGTGCAAGGCAATATCGCCTTCGGCAAAGGCGGCATTTCCCGCGAGGAGGCCGAATTTTTTGCCAAAAGCGCTGCTGTGCATGACGATATCACGGGTTTGCCCAAGAACTACGACACCCTCGTGGGCGAGCGCGGTGTGACGCTTTCGGGCGGTCAAAAACAACGGATCAGCATCGCACGGGCGTTTGCCAAACAGCCCCAGATCGTGGTGCTCGACGATTGCCTCTCCGCCGTGGATACCCACACGGAAAGCCAAATCCTTGGCTATTTGGGCGAAGCCCTGGCCGACAAAACCGGTATCATTATCACCCACCGCATCAGCGGCATGTTACCCTTCGATCGGATCATCGTGCTGGACAACCACCGCATCGCCGAGTCGGGCACCCACGAAGAACTGCTCGCCAAGGGCGGTTTTTACGCCGAACTTTTTGAAAAACAATCGGCAGGCGGGCTGGTGGAATAGGCGTTCCGATGTCGCTACCTTTGCCGCCCAAAATTTTTTTGCCACACACCATGCTGGACAAACTTAAGGCCATACGCGACAAGTACCTGCACCTCGAAGAGCAGCTCTCCGACCCCGGCATCGTGGCCGACCCGGAGCGCTCCAAACGGGTGAACAAGGAGTACAAAAAACTCCAGCCCATCGTGGAAACCTTGGGCCGGTACGAAAAAACACTGGCCAACCTGACCAATGCCCGCGACATACTGGCCACCGAAAAAGACCCGGAAATGCGCGACATGGCCCGCGAGGAAATCGCCGAGCTCGAGCCGCTGGCCGAAACGCTGGAAGAAGAAATAAAAACCCTGATCGTGCCCAAAGACCCGGAGGACGAGAAGGACGTGATCGTGGAAATCCGATCCGGGACTGGTGGCGACGAGGCGGCACTCTTTGCGGGCGACTTGTACCGGATGTACCTGCGTTATTTTCAACAATTAGGTTGGGAAGTGGAAGTAGTGGACGAAAACCCGGGTTCTTCAGGTGGTTTTGCCAAGGTGGTGTTGGAGGTGAGCGGCGACAATGTGTTCAGCCGCCTCAAGTTCGAGTCGGGTGCCCACCGCGTACAGCGTATCCCCGAAACAGAGGCAAAAGGCCGCGTACACACCTCGGCGGCCACAGTGGCCGTGCTGCCCATCTTGGAGCCGGAGGACGTAAACATTCGCAAAGACGACCTGCGCCGCGACGTGTTCCGGGCCAGCGGTGCCGGTGGCCAGCACGTGAACAAAACCGAGTCGGGCGTGCGCTACACCCACTTGCCCACAGGCGTAGTGGCCGAAAGCACGGAAAGCCGCTCCCAGCACAAAAACGCCGGGATTGCCATGGGCCGCCTCATCCAGCAAATCCGCGATATGCAGCAAAACCAGCAGCAGTCGGCCCTCGCCTCTCAGCGCCGCAGCCTCGTGGGATCGGGCGACCGCTCCGAAAAAATACGCACCTACAACTGGCCGCAAAACCGGGTGACCGACCACCGCCTCGAAGGCGACAACAAAAACTTCAACCTCGACAAGGTGGTGGAAGGCGATCTCGACGGGATCATCGAAGCCCTCACCCTGGCCGATAATGCCGCCAAACTGCAAGCGGAAACCCAATAATTCTCGAGACAACTTCGCCGAGGCTATGTCAAGTTGAACAACCCGCCTTCGCCAAGGCTACGGCGGGTAAACCAGAAACCTTCAAACCTTTCTGCCATGGAGGCACCCGACATCATTTGCAAAAATTGCTCCACCGAGTACACCGGCAAGCATTGCCCGCAGTGTGGCCAGCGGGCTAAGGTGAAGCGCATCACCACAAAGGCGGTATTCGAGGAAATTCGCGACCGCCTCATTCACCTTGACAGCGGGTTTTTCTTCACCTTTTTTCAATTGGTGCGTCGGCCAGGCTCGGCAATTCGCGAGTTTTTGGAAGGTAAACGGGTGTTGTACACCAAACCGATCAAGTTTTTGATTTGGGCCACGGCATTGAATTTTTTGGTGTTTCACCTGATCGGCCTCGACAAAGAGATGATGGACGCAGTAGCCCAACAACAGACAGGTGGGCAGTCGGCGGGAGCCAAAGAATTTCAGGCCAAATTCATGCAGTACATTTTTGATCACCCGGCCATCATGATTTTTTTGCTGATCCCGAACCTCGCCTTGTTCTCCTGGCTGTATTTTCGGAAAGCCGGTTACAACTACGCCGAGCATTTTGTGCTGAATTCCTATCTCATGGGAGCTGTTAGCCTGTTCGGCTTGGTGCTCAACCCGCTGTCAAGATTGGCGGGTACCGATAAAAATGTTTTTGTTGCCAAAACGGCTTTGTCTATGTTGGTGTGGGTGGTCTATGTCGCATGGGCTTATGGCGGTTTTTTTCGGCCACAACGCCGCAAATGGCTCTGCTGGCTGAAAGCTGCACTGGCGGTTATTTCCGGCTATGCTATGATGATCATTGCTATCTCCGTTCTGACTGTTATTTTCATCCTGTTGTTTTGGCAGTGGGTCAAGCCGTATTTTACCTGAGTTAGGAATATCTAAAAAACAGTTACAAAAACAGTTCAAAACCAGGAGGCCCGGCATCTTCCTTTTCCTCCTCTCTTCACAAAAAATGCGCGTACTTTTGTGGCCATTCAAAAGCGCACGACCATGGCACATGCACCACAAACCGGCTTGAGCAATTTGCAACTGGAGTTGTTGAAACTGTACGCAAGAAACGTGTCGGAACCCGACCTGAAGGCTATTCGCTACTTGATTGGCTTGTATTTTGCCGAAAAGGCGACCGCCGCAATGGATCAGTTTGCTGCGGAAAACAAGATGACACCGGAACAAATAGCCACATGGGCCTATGAACACTGGCGTGCTGAAAGTCGTGCTTGACACTAACGTAGTCGTTTCCATGATTGGCCGGGCCTCGCCGAACCGCTGGATTTTTGACAAAATCATCACCGGAGAGTTGCGCCTTTGCGTTTCCAGCGAAATTGTTCTGGAGTACGAAGAAGTTCTGGCGCGGAAAACAAATTCGGAAGTCGCTTCCAACTTCGTCGAGTTTTTGACCAACTTCCCCTATGTTGAGCATTTTGACGTTCACTTTCAATGGAAATTGATGCAAGAGGATCCAGACGACAACAAGTTTATTGATTGCGCTGTGTCGGCAAATGCCTTTTGCATCGTCTCGGAGGACAGGCACTTCAAGCCGTATAAAAACTTGGAATTTCCCCCGCTGAAAATCTTGACTATTTCGGAGTTCAAGGCTGTTTTCAGTTGATCTGATTATCTGCCACTGGCAGTAGCAGAGGTCAAATTTTTTATTGAAAAAGGGCTTCGAGTAGGCCATGCGAGCACTTTTCCGCATCGTGGGCTGGTGCTGTGTGGGTTTGCACGCCGTGATGCGGACGGGTTCTTTCAGAATACCAAAACCGAGGATGATTCCTTTAATCTGACAAAGTAGAATTACGAACGCCCGCTATCCAGCACCATTTTTTGCAGATCTCGGTTGAATTTTTCCGCCCCAAGCAGGGCCTTCAGGGTCATGTGCATCCGGTAGCGCCAGTAGTGCCTGGGGTTGGCGGGCACGTTGATGCGCTCGTCTTCCGGGTTTTCGCGGCGCAAACTACCGTCCATACCCAGCAAATCCTGTAACTGAAAAATTGCCCACATCGCCGGGGCGTGCAGGTGCTGCGCCAACAAGGCGCGGCACACCCACGGCTCGCAGAAATAGGGCGCGGTGCCTGCGTAACCGAGCACCTCGTTGAAAAAGCGCTGGCTGCTGGCACGGTCTTCTTCCCACCAGCCGCGCAGCGTGCTCATATCGTGGGTAGAAGGGGTAACCACCGACAAATAGGGCGCGTCTTTGGGGTGAAAAAACGTAGCGCCAGCCGCCTTGGGCATGCGTTGGATTTCGAGGCTGAGGATGCCGAGTTCCTGCATCACGTCGGGCACGCAGTTTGGCACCATGCCGAGGTCTTCTCCACAAATTAGCATGTTGGTGGCACGCTTGAGTTCAGGCAGTTTTTCCATGGCCTCGCGTTGCCAAAAATCGTCTTGCCGGCGGAAAAAATAGTTGACATACAGCGCCTTCATCTGCTCCTTGACCTCGTCGGGCAAATAGCGGAACGAAGCTGTTTTTTCCATACCGATACGGAACGCGTATTGCCGCTCGGCTGCGCCCTGCATGGTCGTGTCGTGCAGGATCACGTTGGCGAGCAGGGCAAAAAGCCCTCCCGCATCCTCCCGACTGAAGTTCGGGACATGCTCTCGCCCAGGTGCGAGGGGGGCTTGCTCGAGCACTTTTTCACTAGCGGGGTTTGGGATACCCTTTTTGTTTTTGCCCAATGGATTTTCACCCGTTTTTTGGTCAACTGTTTTTCCGGCCCCCGAACCTGTTGTTTTCCGGGATACAGCTCCTTTCCCCACCACGGGAGGAGGCTGGGTTGCCAAATACGCCTCGACCTTTCGTTGGGTATCGAACGCGGGTTTGAACACGTACTGGCTGCCGCCAGACCAATGGCCGCCGTCGGGCGATCGGTCGAGGAAAGTGTCGCGTACGGTGTCGGCTTGGTCACCAAAAAACTCGTGCAGGATCGCGTCATTGATGAAAGGTCGGCAGAGACGCTCATAGTTGAACCCGATACCGGCCTCGTGAAACTCGCGCTCCGTAACCGGTATTGCTGGCACAAAATGACCGAGTATGCCCTCTACAGCGTGGGCCGGGATGCTCCATATCCGGAAAAAACCGAGGATGTGGTCAATGCGGAAAGCATCGAAGTACAGGCTCATCTGCTCAAAGCGCTGCCGCCACCAGGCGAATCCATCGGCCTTCATGCGCTCCCAATTGTATGTTGGGAAACCCCAGTTTTGGCCGTTCACGGCAAAATCGTCGGGCGGGGCACCGGCCTGCATGTCCATGTTGTACAGGTCGGGAGCCACCCAGGCATCGCAGCTTTGTCGGGCAATACCGATGGGGATGTCGCCCTTGAGCCCCAAACCCTGCTCATGGGCATACTCTACGGCGGCGTGGAGCTGGCGGTGCAGGTGCCACTGCACGAAATAGTGGACGGCCACCTCGTCGTGGTGCTCCGACTTGGGTGACACGAGTTTTTCGATTTCTTTTTCACGATAAACCCCGTGCGCAGGCCATGACCGGAAGTCCGTTGTGCCGTTTTGGTCGCGCAAAAAACAAAAAGCCGCATAGGGAACCAGCCAATGCCGGTTTTGGGTGAAATACCGGACAAAGGCCGGGTTTTTCAAAAAACTGTCTTTTTGCGCGGCGTACAACTGGCGGATGATCGCCCACTTGGCTTGCAAGACGGATTCGTAGTCCACGGCAGCGAGTGCGTTGAGTTCCTGTTGTTTTTGGGCAAACGGCTTGAGCAGCGTCGCGTGGTTTTTTCCGGCCACTTCGGCCACGTTGAGGTAGATCGGGTGCAGGGCAAAGGCCGAAATGGCGGAGTAGGGGTAGGAATCGGCCCAGGTGTTGGTGGCCGAGGTGTCGTTCACGGGCAGCAACTGGATGAGCCGCAGGCCGACCGCCTTGGCCCAGTCGGCCAGCGCGGGCAGGTCGGCAAACTCACCTACGCCAAAACTGCTCTCACTGCGCAGGCTGAACACGGGAATGGCCACGCCCGCGCCGCGCCACGTCGGCAGCGGGAAACGGGCAAAGCCGTCGTGCAGAACCACCGTCGCCGCTGGCGAGGCGGGAGCGTACAGGGCGCGGTTGCCCCCGTCTTCAAAACCGAGAAATTCCTTCGTTTGGGTGTTCCACACACCATACTTGTAGCCCAGCGGAAAATTTTCCTGGGAAAGATCCAGTGCTACGGACCAGCCCTGTTCGTCGGGCTGCAACAAAAGTGGGGCCTTGGTATCCCACGCCCGCAGTGCGGTGCCGTGGCCAAGCAGGCAAACGGCGTGCCCGGCAGCGAGCAGCGGGGTTTTGACGCGAAAGGTGTGGGTAAACGTGCCGGTCTTTTTTGCCTTGGGGCTGTTCGTTTCCCTCGGTGCGAGCACGCGGAATGCCTGCGTCTCGAAGGCGTTTTGCACGGCGCTCATGGGTGTCCAGTAATCGTACACTTCAAGTGTGCCGCCGGTTTCGGCGAGGTTGATCTGGTGGCTGCCCCATTCGGTGCGGCTTTGGCCTGCGGGCGTTCGGCATTCGTAGTGGTAGTACAATTGGGCATCGGGTGCCGCGTCGAGATCAATGGCCCCGTGCCAGAGGGTTTCGTTCAGGTAAGTCAGCGGGTGTTCGTGGGTGGTGGTTTTGCCGCCTTGGCGGACTTCAGTCTGGACAAACAGGTTTTCGCCGAACTGGGTAGCGTAGTGGAGGTGGAAGTGGATTTTCGTCATGGGTTGCCTTTATTTTCGGCTTTGCCAATTACGGATTTGGGTTTCGAGGTCATCAACAAATTTTTTGACCACGCCAGTTTGGCGCTTGGCTTCCTCTCGGGCGATCTGCCGAATGAGGCCAAGACTGTCGAATCGAACTGTTTCGCAAAAGCTGTGGAATTTGTTTTTGGCAATATTCGTCTTTTTGTCCGTGGCGTTGTCGAAGGTTTGGTCGGACAGTTCCGGGTGTTTGCGTAGGCTCAGGTTCGGAAACATGGTCGCAGGGGCAAATGGATTTTTTCGTTCACCTGGCGAGCGGTAGCAACAAGCAAGGGCAAAGAGTACTGTTGTTTTTCCACATGCATTGGGGCCAGCCAGAACGGTTACCGGGAATTCAAGATCAATGGACAAGTGTTCGATTCCCCTGAGGTGCCGAATTACGATACGCTCCAAAAACTCGGGCATGTGCCGTTTTTTTGCGCGGAGTTGCTCCCAAATTTGGGTGAAGTTTTTTCGTATCACGGATGGGCGGTGTTTGTTCTTGAATTCTATGCTGGTCATTGCATTAGGCATCCTTTGGCAGTTTCTCCAAAACCCCGTACAGCTCGGTCAGCGAAATCTCGATGCCCAGCGCCTGCACCGGCAGCGACGCGTTGCGGTCGGTCAGCGTCGAAATGTGCCAAAGGTCATGATCGGGGTCTTGCAAAAAATAGGACTTGACCCAAGTGGCTTCCGGCTCGATGAGGATGTACTCCCGGAAGCCGGGGATGGTGCTGTACAGGTCGAATTTTTCCGATTTGTCGAAGGCGCGGGTGTCTTCCGACAGCACCTCCACGATGACTAGGGGGTTGACGACGATGTCGCGTCGCACAGCGCCATCAGGCGTTCGGTAGTACGCTGGCTGGCCGTAGGTGATGGTGAGGTCGGGGTAAACGAAGCGGTTTTCGGCTTCGATGCGGACCTTGGTGTCGCTGTTGCACGCGACATGGGGCATGTTGTGCTGCGAAAGCAGCAAGTCGAGCATTCCGCCAATGCGGAGTTTGACTACATTGTGGGGCAAAATTCCTCCGGCCATTTCGAGTAGGTTTCCGTTGTGAAATTCATGGCGCACCGCACTGGCATCCTCCAGGTCGAGGTAGTCGGCGATGGTGTACGTTTTTTCGATGCTGAGTACGTCAATCATAAGCGCAAATTTGGTGAAAAGCCCCGGTCTTTTCCAAGCAATTGTTTTACTCGCCATCCGGCAGGGTCAGCCAAAAATTGTTCATGCCCTCGCCCTGTACCAGCACCACTTCTTGGGCATTGAGCAACTCAAGCAGGGCCAAAAAGGTTACGATAGCGTGGATACGGTTTTCCAAGGCAAGAAAAATTTCCTCGAAGGGGGCCTGCTCGCCGCGCCGGAGTTTGCCCTGCAAATACTCCCGCTGGTCCTGGATAGTGTAGTTGAAGTTGTACACCGTGTGGACGCGTCGGGCCTTTTGGTCTTCCTCGAAGCGCGCCAGCAGGCGCTCGAACACGCGCAGGAGCTTGTACAGCGACACGCTCTCCATCTCGGCATCAGCCAGGGTCGTTTCGGCCAGTTTGCGCAGCTCGGTGGTGGCAAAGCCGCGCGGGGTCATAAACGCCCGCACCTCTTCCAACCGGCGCAGGTCGTCAAGCACCGTTTTGTAGCGCTTGTACTCCAGCAGGCGCTCCACGAGTTCGTGGCGAGGGTCAATTTCGTTGCCCTCGTCGTCCACCTGTTTGCGGGGAAGCAGCATTTTTGCCTTGATGCGCATGAGTGTGGCGGCCACCACGATGAATTCCGAGGCCACGTCAATGTTCATGGCTTCGAGCTGATGCAGGTAGTCAAGAAAATCGTCGGTGACCTGAGCGATGGGTATGTTGTAAATATCCAGCTCATCCCGCTCGATGAAAAACAAGAGCAGGTCGAACGGGCCTTCAAACACGGGCAATTTTATGGTAAACGTGTTCAAAATAAATGATGAATGATGAATGATGAATGATGAATGATGAATGATGAATGATGAATGATGAATGATAAATGATAATGGAAGGCCAGCAAAGGTATACAAAGCCTGAAGGCGCTTGTTACTTTTGCCGACGGCAGTCAAATTCATCATTCATCATTCATCATTAAAAAAAATGCTGTACCTGATACCCACCCCCATTTCGGAGAATGCCCTGCATACCGTTCCGACCTACGTGCAAGAGATCGCACGCGGCTTGGAGGTTTTTATCGCCGAGCGGGCCAAAACGGCGCGGCATTTTGTCAAGAGCTTGCACCCGGCCAAGCCGATTCAGGAAATGATTTTTGAGGAATTGCCCGACGACGGCCGGGCCGCCGAAGGAGCCGAACGGGTTTTTCTGGAGGCGGTCCGCGCGGGCAAGGACGTAGGCTTGTTGTCCGAGGCCGGCTGCCCCGGCGTAGCCGATCCCGGAGCAGCCATTGTGGCGCTGGCGCACCGAGAGGGTGTGCGCGTTGTGCCGTTGGTGGGGCCATCGTCTGTGCTGCTGGCGCTGATGGCCTCTGGCATGAACGGGCAGCGGTTTGCGTTTCACGGCTACCTCTCGCCCAAACGCCCCGAATTGGCCCGCGACCTGCGCCGTTTGGAACAACTGGCGGCCCAACTCGGCCAGACGCAGATTTTTATTGAAACGCCCTACCGCTCGCAAATGGTGCTGGAAGTGGCGCTGGAGGCGTTGCAGCCCGACACGGTTTTTGGCGTGGCGCAAGACCTGACGGGCGCGGGCGAGTGGGTGCGCAGCCTGCCCGTGCGGGCTTGGAAGCGGGCGGCGGCAGTTGTTTTGGAAAAAGCGCCAGCGGTGTTTTTGGTATCAGGGCACCAATAGGAGGACGGTATCGAAGTGTGCTGTTGAGGCAAGGGCTAATGTTTTTCTACAGGTTTCTCGAGAAATTTTTGTAAAATGTCTAGCTTCTCTTTGATCTCCGGGTCAATTTCGTCGTCGCTGAGCAGTGAAATCAAAAAGTGGTAATCGTTTTTAAAAAAACTTGGGGAAAGGCTGTGGCGAGAAAAGAAATCGGCAAAAATTCTGTCTAACCAGTTGTCCGTGAGTTTTTCATCAACCCAGAAGGTGTCGTTTTGATCGCGCAACGCACGAGGCAATGTATTGTCGGATACGATTTCGTGCATGGTTTTGTCGAACGATTGGGCATCTTTTTCAAGTCTTGTAGCCAAATCTTTCGCCCATTGATATAACACGGAAGGTTTGGCAAAATAGTTTTCCAATTCACGCCTTTTCCAACAAATAATTTTTAATTTAGGATTGGTCATTTTCTCATTCGGCAACCGGTCAAACAATGCCAACCCAGATAGTTCTGGAAAAATAGACTTAAGGGCGACAAAATTTTGGACAGCCAAGTGTGGGGCATTAGTTGATACATAATCAACATTGGCTTGCCGCAACAAAGGTTCTATTGGATGCTTGAGTCTGGTTGAAAAGGCTAGCAGCATGGACAAATCGGTTGTCCCCTCAAGGAAGAGAATGTGCTTTTTCAGTTTTGCGAGGTAGTACTTTTCCCAACCGATTTCGATCAACGCTTTTCGAATTTCTCTGCCAATGTGTTTGTCATTAATTTCAATTGCCGTATTCTCGATCAACGCAATTATTTTTGACACCTCTGATGCCTCGTTTAGTACCACTTCTGAATGCGAAGCGATGATAATTTGCGATCCTACCTCTTCGGCTGTTTGGGTCAAAATCTGAAAAATTTCACGTTGACGTATGACCTCTAAGTGTGCATCTGGCTCATCCAAGAGCAAGATCGTATTCGGATGTGCATAAAGGAAGGAAAGAAGCAGGAGCGTTTGTTGAAAACCTCGTCCGCCGGACGAGACATCATAAACATTTCCATTTTCCTCATACTGCAACTCAACCAATCCAGTTGAACGGATGAATTCTGGTTTTTTTAGTCTAGCCCCGAACAGCCTATGGATATGTGTGGCGAGGCTTTTCCAGTTTGCCTCACCATTATAACCAAGGGCTTTGGGTGTTTCCGGGTACAATATCTCATAGCAGATATTGCGCATTACCTCTGCAGTCCTACCTTCTCCAAGTTTCCGATCAATTGACCCGGCAGTTAACTTATCCTCTGTAGTAGCAATACCCGACATCGGCTGCAAAAACCCGAAACGGATATCTTGACCATTCTTGTACAGTTGGTTGATTTCGCTATAGCCAGTAATTACTTTACAAGTAAAGGACTCTGCGTTTGAAAAAACAAACTCGGCCTTACACGACCATGGTTTTCCTAAATTTTCGCCTTCGAGCTGAACACTCAGTTTTATGTGCTCTCCCCCTCCCTTTGGCTTAGGTATTTTCACTTTTCTGTTTCTCCACAAGAACCGGGCATCCGAAATTGGGCTGTTAAGCAGATCGTGGCGGTTAATGGTCACCCCTCCGCTATTGTTTAGGTCGTTTTTGTTCTTTGCTCTCAAAAAAGATTTCACGCCAATCTCCCAAAGGCAAAACGCCTGAAAGACCGTCGTTTTACCTGCGTTGTTAGGCCCGATAAGTACAACTGACTGTTCCAGCGGAAAAGAGATGCTGTCCAATTTCTTGAAGTTTTCGATTGTTACTTTTGTCAACATATCGTTCCAGTGCTTAAGGTCTTCGGGTCGTGTTCACACTGATATGCAAAGAATACGAAATCAGCCTCATTGACCGAGGCTGAGGCAAAAATATGAAATATTAAATCCTGCTATGCTAACGCAATCCGCTGCGGCCCCTCGATCCATATTTTTTCCAAACGATAAATCCCGATCAGCGCCAAAACGCCAGCGAGGATTTGCACGCTCATGCTGTCGCCAGCAACATACAGGGCCGTTGCGGGCAAAACGTTGCAGAGCAAGACGGCGAGCCAAAACGCACGCCGGTAGCGGCCGTGCAGGATCATCTTGGCCACCGCTTTGGCATCGGAAGTCGGGTGAGTGATGCTCAGTTCGGCGGCCAGCACAAACAAGTTGGCCACAATGCCCAGCGCCAGCAAAAACGACGGACGGGCTGCCAATTCCAGCACGCCAAAAGCCTCCAGTATGGCCAGTACAGCGCCGCCTGCCATCACGCTGTGTACGATCATGTGCAGAGGCAAGATTGGGCTTTGCCAAAAATCCCGCCCGCGAGCCTGTGCAAACAAAAACGCCGTGTACACGGCCACGACTACCGCCAAGGCTACTCCCGGGAGCACCAACCAAACAGCGGTATTTTCCCACTCGAACCACGCGGCGGCGAGTTGCACCGTCAGCAAACCACCGAAAAACGTGAGCGCGTAACCGCCTCGCACGAGCCACGAACGCCATTGCGGACGCAGCAGCACATAAATAAATCGTTTGGGCTGATCAAGGTCCTTGACCAGCAACACAGTTGTCACTACCAGAAATACGAGGCTGATGCCCAGCGACCAACGCAACAGCGCCCAGTCGGTGAACACCTCGCGTTGCCCAAGAAAAAGCAGCATGCCGATCAGGTACGCCCCGGCCGAAACGGCTTTGGTGGTCACGTACGCGGGCACTTCCCAACCCCAAAGAATGCCCTTGCCGGGGGTGTCGTACACGCGTTTAGCATTTTGGCCGGTAAGCACCTCGATGCTCTTGGGCGGCGCAAAATCGCCTTCGGCAGATTCCGGTACCGCGACGGCGCTTTTTTTCATCAGCTCCTGCACGACGTTTTCGCCCTCCCAAGCCAAGCGCTCCGTAACACGGGCAAAGTGACCGACACCGCGCGTCTGTTCGCTCCAGAGATTGCCCTGTGGCTGCTCCGCTGCCGTGGGCGATAGCGAAAACTCGTCGCCATCAATGTAGTACAAGTTCGGAATGGTGCCTTTTTCCGGCTTGCGCACGGTAGTCTGGTGGCGCGAAAGCGTGGCGCTGATCTCGGATTCAGGGTCGTCCATATCTCCCGAAATAATGGCGTGCTCCGGGCAAACAACCACACACGCAGGTTCCAGCCCTACATCCACCCGATGGGCGCAGTAGTTGCACTTGGCTGCCGTGTGTGTGTCGGGGTCAATATAGAGCGCGTCGTAGGGGCAGGCCTGCATACAGGATTTGCAGCCGATGCAACGCTCCTTGTCGAAGTCCACGATACCATCGGGGCGGGTGTACAACGCCTCCACTGGGCAGATTTCGACGCAGGGGGCATCGGTGCAGTGGTTGCAACGCAGCACCGAAAACACGCGCCGGGTGTTCGGAAAGGTGCCTTTTTCCACTTGCTTGACCCACGTGCGGAACACGCCCACGGGTACCTCGTGCTCGCTTTTGCAGGCGGTGGTGCAGGCGTGGCAGCCGATACATTTGCGGTTGTCTATGATGAATCCGTATTTCATGCGCCTCTCATGGAATGGTGATCGTTTGCAAGATTTTGGCGATAATTCCCTCTTGGCTGATGTTTTCCGCCTCGGCTTCGTAGGTGAGGCCGATACGGTGGCGCAGCACATCAGGGCAGATGGCACGCACGTCGTCGGGCGTGACGTAAGCCCGGCGGTTGACGAACGCCAATGCCCGCGCCGACTGGGCCAGCGCGATGCTCGCCCGCGGCGAAGCACCATAACTGATGAGCGGCATCAGTTCCTGAAGGCCGAACCGCGCCGGCTCGCGGGTGGAAAAAATAATGTCAAGGATGTACTGCTCGATTTTTTCGCTGAGAAAAACCTGTGTCACGGCCTCGCGCGCCCGCAGCAGCATTTCCACAGAAATTACCTGCTTGGATTCTAAGGGGGCGCTGTTGAGGTTGCGGCGAATGATATGCCGTTCCTCCTCCTGTGTCGGGTACCCAATTTTCACCTTGAGAAGAAAACGGTCCACTTGAGCCTCTGGCAACGGATAGGTACCTTCCTGTTCGATAGGGTTTTGGGTGGCTAACACCAAAAACGGCTCCTCCAATTTGAAGGTCTCGGTGCCGATGGTCACCTGGCGTTCCTGCATGGCCTCGAGTAGGGCGCTCTGTACCTTGGCGGGGGCACGGTTGATCTCATCTGCCAGCACGAAGTTGGCGAAGATCGGCCCGCGCCGCACGGTGAACTCGGCTTTGGCTGGATTGTAGATCATGGTGCCCACCACGTCGGCGGGCAGCAGGTCGGGTGTGAACTGGATGCGGCTGAAGCGCGCATCCACGGCTTGGGCCAGCGTTTTGATAGCCAGTGTTTTGGCCAATCCGGGCATACCTTCGAGCAGGATATGCCCTTTGGTGAGCAAGCCGATCAGCAAGCGATCCAGCATAGATTCCTGTCCAACTATGACCTGTGCCGTGGCAGCTCGTAGTTTTTCCAAAAATGCGCTTTCCTGATGCACGAGTTTGCTCAGGGCCTCCATGTCAGTGGTGTGTTGCATGCACGCAAAGGTATACTTCGCGCTGCGAGATTTTGTGCATGGCCTTCTGCCTACTATTTTGATTAGCAGCGCTCAGCATGACAAAAGCAGATTCGAACCTTGCGGCATGAGGTATAATTGGCTTTGAATTGCCGAATTGAGTGTTTATTTCTTTTTCATAAAGGGCGGTTTTTTTCGGGCATGGCTGCGGTGGTGCGGTGGGAGTGTCTCTAACTTTGTCAAAAAAAGCGAATGGACCTCCAATCCAACCCGGAACTCGAACGCGCCTACGAGTATGTGGCCAACACTGACCGGAATATTTTCCTGACGGGAAAAGCCGGCACAGGCAAGACAACGTTCCTGCACCGCATCAAAAAAGAGACGGTCAAGCGCATGGTCGTGGTAGCACCCACGGGTGTGGCGGCCATCAACGCGGGTGGCATGACCATCCACTCGTTTTTCCAACTGCCCTTCGGCCTCCACCTGCCGGGCAACACCCGCGATCCGGCCCGCCAACGCAAGTTTGCTGGCGAAAAAATCCGCCTCATCCAAAGCCTTGACCTGCTGGTGATTGATGAGATCAGCATGGTGCGTGCTGACCTGCTTGACGGCGTGGACGACGTGCTGCGCCGCTACCGAAACCCGTACAAGCCCTTCGGCGGTGTGCAGTTGCTTCTAATCGGCGACCTGCACCAACTGCCCCCCGTGGTGAAGGACAACGAGTGGTTCCTACTTCGCGACCACTACCCGACCCCCTACTTTTTCAGCAGCCATGCCCTGCTGCGCACCAGCCCTGTGGTGGTCGAGCTCAAGCACATCTACCGCCAGTCGGACGACGCGTTCATTGCCCTGCTGAACAAGGTGCGCGACAACACCGTGGATGCCGACGTGCTCGCTGCGCTCAACAGCCGTTACGTACCCGATTTCCGGCCCGACGAGGCAAACCCGTACATCACCCTGACCACCCACAACAACACGGCACACGAAATCAATGCCCAAAAACTCGCCGCAATAGCACACTCTGGACAGGTATTCCGCGCTGCCGTAACGGGTGATTTTCCGGCGCAAGCCTACCCGACCGACGAGGTGCTCGAGCTGAAGACCGGAGCGCAGGTCATGTTTGTAAAAAATGACGCAGCCCGCGAAAAACGCTACTACAACGGTAAGATCGGCAAGGTAACCCGTATCGCCGAGGGGACCATTTATGTGCTTTGCCCGGGCGAAGGGGCCGAAATTCCCGTGTTGCCCGTAGACTGGGAAAACGTGAAGTACACCCTCAACGAGCAGACCAAAGAAGTGGGCGAGCATATCCTCGGCACGTTCACCCAGTACCCGCTCAAACTCGCTTGGGCCATCACCATACACAAAAGTCAGGGCCTGACCTTCGAGCGCGTGATCCTCGACGCGCAAGCCGCTTTTGCGCACGGGCAGGTGTATGTGGCGCTCAGTCGGTGCAAAAGTTTTGAGGGCATCGTGTTGCGTTCCAGGATTGCGCACTCCAGTGTGAAGACCGATTCCACGGTCAAAAATTTCACGGAAATGGCAGAAAAAAACGCTCCCGACGAAGCGCATCTGGAGCAGGCCAAAAAAGAATTTCAGCAAGCCCTTGTGCTCGAATTGTTTGATTTTTCCCTTCTGAAACGCCGCCTCGACCAGTTAGGCCGCGTGTTGCTGGAGCACGAAAATTCCCTGTTGCCCGAAAGCCTGCGCCAGTTTCGGGCGCTCAGCGACGAGGCGGACGCACACATTTTCCCCCTGGCCGATAAATTCAAATTCCAGTTGCACGGCTATTTCCAACAGCCGGGCCAGCCCGAACAAAACGCCGATTTACAGGCCCGCATCCTCAAGGCCGGTGCGTGGTTTTTGGACAAAATTGCTACCCTGCTGTTGCCTGCGGCCCGAAACCTGCCCATTACGACCGACAACAAGACCGTGCGCAAATCCGCCGAAGAGGCCCTTTCCAACCTGCAAAAAGAATTGTTTGTAAAAAAGGCCTGCCTCACAGCCGCGCAAACGGGTTTTTCGCCGCAAGCCTACTTGCGCACGCGGGCAAACGCCGAGCTGGATTTTCAGGCCGAATCACATTCGGTGGCCAGCCCCCGCTCAGCACCCTCGCCCCAGGGCGCGACGCATCCCGCTTTGTTTGCCCTGCTCCAAAAATGGCGCGACGACTACGCCGAGCGTTTCGGCTTGGAACCCTACGAGGTGCTGCTCACCAAGGCGCTGCTCGAAGTGGCCGAACGGCTGCCCGTCATCACACCCGACCTGCGCAAGGTGCGCGGTATCGGCAAAGGCAAAGCCAAGCAGTTTGGAGTCGAAATTCTCGCCATCGTGCGCGACTATTGTGTGGCCCACAACCTGCAAACCGATGCCCTCTCCCTGCCCGATCCCGAAGCGCCAAAACCGCCGAAGCCGGAGTCCAAGTCCGTGACCTTCGACATGTACCGCTCAGGAATGACGATAGACGAGATCGCCACCGAGCGCGGCTACGCCCGAACGACCATCGAAGGGCACCTGGCGCACTATATCGGCACGGGCGAAGTGGACATCCTGGAGTTCATGGACGTGGAGGACGTGAACCTGATCTTCCACTATTTCAGCGAAAACCCGAACGCGCTGCACTCCGTGGCCCGGGCACACTTTGAGGACAAATACTCGTACGGGCAGTTGAAAATGGTGGAGGAGGCGACGCGGTATGCGGGCAGTTAGTTCTACATTGTCATTTCACTGAGATGGTCTAATTTTTCCGCATACAAAACGCTCTTAAACTTTGTGTCAAGAAGGGAAAAACAACAATGAACCGACTCGGATTTTGCGCAGGAAATGGAAAAACTGGGAGTGGAGTATTCGGTGGGGTAATTATCCCCGCGCCAGTTTCCGAAACACCTCGTCCATATCGTACGCTTCAAATTTTGCCTTTAGTGCCCGCGGGGTATCCAGCGCCTCTATTTTCCCGTCCACCATAATGCTCACCCGGTCGCAGTATTCGGCCTCGTCCATGTAGTGCGTAGTCACCATGAGAGTCACCCCGCCCGCAGCAGCCTCGTAGATCAGTTCCCAAAACTGCCGCCGCGCCAGTGGGTCCACGCCGCTCGTCGGTTCGTCGAGGAACACGACCTTGGGCGTGTGCAGCAGCGCCACGGAGAACGCAAGTTTTTGTTTCCAGCCGAGGGGCAGGGCGCTCACCCGTTGGTTGGCTTCCCCCTCGATGCCTAATTTTTGCAACATATCGGCAGTTTTGGATTTGATCTCCGCCGTTTTCAATCCGTAAATGCCACCGTACAGACGGATATTCTCGCGCACGGTCAGGTCTTCGTACAAACTGAATTTTTGGCTCATGTAGCCGATGCGGCGCTTCACCTGTTCGGGTTGTTTCCACACGTCGAAGCCAGCCACCGTGGCGGTTCCGCTCGTAGGCGCGAGCAGGCCGGTCAACATTTTCAGGGCAGTGGTCTTGCCCGCGCCGTTGGCACCGAGGAAACCAAAAATCTCGCCCTCCCTCACCGAAAAGGTGATGGCATTGACAGCGGTGAACGCGCCGAAGGTTTTGGTCAGGTGCTCGGTGGCGATGATTAGGTTCATTTTTTCGGACAAAAATTACGCAACAGGCGACGGCTCCGCCGCTGTTTTGATGAGGTCAATAAAACAATCTTCCACCGATGCCCGCACCGGCTTCACCTCCACGTTTCGGTGGTTTTTGGAAATCAAAAATTCCGAAATGGCTTTTTCGGGCGTTTCACCGATCCCGGTAGGCAATGACAGGTGCGCGTACTCCCCGAAAGCATGGCAGTCGGCAGCCCCCGGGTAGCTGCGCAAATCCTGGATAAGGCGGTACATCTCATCGGAACGGGCGGCAAAAAGTGCCCAGCGAAAATTGGCGGTGATGCCCGCAGGGGTGTCAACGGCCATAAGCCGCCCCTGCTGCAGGAGGCCGATGCGGTCGCACCGTTCGGCTTCGTCCATGTTGGGCGTACTCACAAGCATGGTGATACCGGTTTGTCGCAGGCGGCCCAGCATGTCCCAAAATTCTTTGCGCGACACGGGGTCCACGCCGGTGCCGGGTTCGTCCAAAAACAACACTCGGGGCCGGTGGATGAGCGCACAGCACAGGGCCAGCTTTTGTTTCATGCCGCCTGAGAGGGCTCCCGCCCGGCGGTCGCGGAACGGCTCGAGTTGCACATAAATGTCGCGGATGAGGTCGTAGTTTTCGCGGATGCGCACCCCGAACACGTTGGCAAAAAAGCCGAGGTTTTCCTCCACCGACAAATCCTGATACAACGAAAACCGGCCTGGCATGTAGCCGATGATCTGGCGCAATGATTTGTACTCGCGCACCACATCCAAGCCCGCCACCGTGGCCGCGCCTGCATCGGGAAGCAGGAGCGAAGTGAGGATGCGAAACAGGGTGGTCTTGCCCGCTCCATCGGGGCCGATGAGGCCGAACACCTCGCCCGCTCGCACTTCGATGGAGACATCCTGCACCGCGTGGACGAGGCCGAAAGATTTGAAAATGTTGTATGCCTGTATTTCGTGCATGGTATTATTTAATAAACCGCATCTCCCCCGGCATACCGATTTTGAGCACCCCATCAGGGTTCGGCAGGCTGATTTTCACGGCATACACCAAGTTGACGCGCTCCTCTTTCGTCTGCACAATCTTGGGCGTAAACTCCGCCTTCGGCGAAATCCACTGCACCCGACCCGTAAAATCCCGCTGTTTGCCCTCTTCGGTGTCTATGGCAACCTTCACGGACTGCCCTACTTGCACCGAGGCCAACTGGTCGCCTGCCACGAATACCCGCAGGGTCACGGTGCTCAAGTCGGCAATTTTGAACAACGGCTTGCCAAAGGTCGTCACTTCGCCGGCCTCGGCATATTTCACCAGCACCGTGCCATCGGTTGGGGCGGTGATGCGGCATTTGGCGATCTGGTCGTCCAGTTGCTCGATCTGTTTTTGGAGTGGTGCGATCTCCGCCAAAAGTCCGCCTTTTTGGGTGGTAAGGGCTGCATTTGTGGCAGTTTGTTGCTCGTGCAGCACGTCCATTTGGCGCTGAGCAGCCTCGACCTGGGCGTTGAGGTCGTCCAATTGCTTGGGTGTAGCGGCATCGCTTTTCACGAGGTTTTCCAACCGGCGCTTTTCCCGATCAAGCGTAGCGAGCTGCTGCCGAACAGTGGCCATTTGTTTGTCAAAGACAGCAAGCTGGGCACTGATGGCCGGGCTTTTGGCGGCTACCGCCCGAATGGTTGCCTGTAGCTGCTCGCGCCTGAGTACAAGCTGTACCGAATCAATAGCTCCGATTGCAGTCTCTGCGCGCAAGCTTTGCCCCTCCTCAATGTCGAATGCGAGGATGCGCCCGGATGCCTCGGCGCTGATGATACGCTCGTCGGCTTCGAAGTTGCCGTAGGCATCGGCTTTGGGGGCGGAAGGCTGGCAGGCCGTGAGGAAAAGGGTGGTTGTTAAAATTATAAATTGTCGCATTGCTATGATTTTGCCCTTGCTGTTGGCAGATAATGCCTCCATACCTGTTTGTATATTGACGAATTATTAGTTCACCCTCCCATCTTCGCTACCACCCGTTCCCGGGCGTGCGCCAGTTGCAATGCGTGTGTCTTTTGCGCCAGTCTGGCCTGTGTCAGCAGGTTGATCTGGGCGAGGTAGTCGGTGGCGGTCATCACGCCGTTTTTCACTTGCGCATCCGCGCGGCGCACGATGTCCTCCTGCAAGGTTATGATGGCTTCGTCTTGTTTCAGTTGTTCGCGGTATTTTGCCTTTATTGACCAAATATCCTGCACGGTGCTTGCATCCAAGCGCTGCTCGAAGGCTTGGCGCTGCACGTCCACGGTTTTCATTTGCACTGCCAAAACCTGCGCGTCGCGGCTTCGATTGCCCCAGTCAATCGGAGTCCAAACAGCCCGCAGGCCGATGATGGCGAACGGCTCCAAGCCGGTTTCAAAAAAATTGAACGGATTGGGCCGCCCAAGTCCCGCTTGGGCAAACGCCTCGATGCGTGGCCGGGCCAACAACCGAAGGCGATCCTGCTGCAACTGGGCCGCGTTTTTCTGAGCTTCGAACAGGCGGTACTCGGGCCTTTTTGCTGGGTAGGGCAGGTGCTCGTCGGGCAGAACCGGCGGCACCAGCAGAAAGTCCGTGCTGCCACGGCTAATCCATTTGGACAAAACCTCCCGCAGCGCCTGCTGGTCGGCCTTGGCGGCAGCAATTTGTTGCTCGGTTTTCAAAACCTGAATTTTTACCTGATCGGCGGTCGTGCGCAACGCAATACCTTCGGCCACGGCAGCCTCGGCCTGCTTCAAGCGGTTTTGTAAATCCGCCTTGGCAGCCATCAGGATCGCCTCGCTTTCCTGGAGCAGCAGCACCCCGAAGAACAGGTCGGTGACCACCTCGCGCAACACAAACACATCCACATCCGCCTGTGCGACAGCTATATCGCGCTCTAATTCGCGCTGGCGGCGCAAGTATGGATCAGAGCCGCCGTCCCAGATGCGCTGGGCCACGTCCATTGTGAGTCTGTACTGGTCTTGGGGCACCTGAGGGATATCGCTGCCGGGAAACGCGAACGGCAAGCCGAACACATCGCTTTGCCACGAAGCCTGCACCCCGAACGCGATGCGCGGCAGGCTGTTGCTTTTCACGTTTTGCAGTTGCAGGGCGGCAGTGCTTTCTGCATACAGTTTTTTCTGCTGGAACGGGCTTTGTTGCTCTGCCAGTTCGCGGCACTGCTGCACAGTGAGCGTGTCGCTGGCAAAGCCGAAAAATGGTAGGAGAGCACCGACCCAAAGAAGGATGTGTTTCATGCCCGATCGTTATTGTTCGTTTTGGGGTTTCCCGATAACGCCGAGGTGCGTATGGGAAAAACCGGTTTCATGTTTCAGCCCATAGCCCAAGGCCCTGTCCATGGAAATGTGCGCAAAAAGGATGATCGCCGCTAACTTCCAGTTGGGCTTGTCCGACCACACAGCATACGCTGCCACCAGGGCTGCAATGCCCCTGTGGTGGAGCAGGTTGTACGTCCACGCGCCAATTTTAGGGCTGACCAAATAGCCCAATATTCCGATGTCGGGCAACAAGAGCAGCGCCGGAAACCACCACCATACGAACGGCAGGTTACTGAAAAGAAAAATACACAGCGCGCAAACAGCCCACTCTTCCAAGTTCAAGATTATTTTCATGAAAAACAGTTTTAGTTTAGTGTACTACAAACCACCCGGCAAATATTGCGCTCAGTGCCAAAACCCGGTCGTCAATTTCGAAGCCCTGCCAGCACGAATGTTGTCACCTCTTCTGTCCTTTCTTTCAAAAAAAGCCGCATCTCGTCTTGGTTCAAGCCGAGCAGTACAGCCACCATCGGTTTGCCCACAAAGGGGAAAACACACATCGAAATGATGTTGACGATGAGGTGCTGCGGTCGGATGGGCCGGATGCGGCCAGCGGATATTTCATTTTCCACTTGTTGGAAAAACGCGTGCGGCTTGGGCAGGTCCCGGGGCAGGATCGTCTCGAAAAACCGGTCGGGGTGTTTGCTGATCTCTGAAAGGATAAACAACGGGATGAAGGTGTTTCGGGAAATGATGCCGATATAGGTCTCGATGAAAAGTCGAATCTTTTCCTCCAACGGCAAATCGTTTTCGATCACATGGCGAATGGCACTGAGCGCCTTGGTCAGTATCGCCCGGGCCACCATCTCGTACAGTTTGTCCTTGGAGCGGTAGTAGTAGTGCAACAGGGCCTTGTTGATGCCCGCCCGGTCAGCAATCTCCTGCATGGTGGAGCCGTCCATGCCCTTTTTGGAAAAAACCTCGTGCGCCGCATCGAAGATTTTTTGCTCGGTGGAATCACTTGTCGGGACAGCGGCCGCCTCGTGCTTGGCCATGTGGTTTAACTGTTTGGTTAATTTTGGAGCTAATGTGCGGTACTCTATTTGGGGGGGCAAGTGTTTGACTGATTATTTTTTATAAACGAGAGGTTGGATCGCTTAAAAACTAGTTGGAGGTTTTGGCTTACCTCAAAAAATTCGTGTGCGACGACGGGTGCCGGTATGTGGAGAAGGTGGGGTGGGGCGGCTGTTTTCTTTAGGCAAAATATGAAAAAAGCAATTTGGTAGGTCGTGCTAGGTTATGGGGCTTTGCCCCCTGCATTGCGGGCGCAGCCCAATCTGTTACTCAATCCCAGTTTTGAAGTAACCAACACCCGCCTACTCAACCATTGGGGCATTGATACCACGTGGTTCGACGACTCGGCACAGTATCGCGATGTTCGGTTTTGGATATCCCCAACCCTTGGATCCCCCGATTATTACAACGCATGCCAAGGTGATGAAGGTAACCACTCCGTGCCAAGTAACCAGATTGGTTTTCAATTTGCCCAAGATGGCCAAGCATATATGGGAATATCTCCTTTTGCGAATAATATGGTATTCAATCCGAACGGAGAGTTCCGTGAATACATTCAGGCCCGGCTCATGTCCAACCTTGAGCCCGGCACCTTATATCGAGGGCGCGTCTACATTTCCCCTACCCACGAACTATTTGCCAAATACAACGTCGTCGGCATCCGCAACATGGCCATGACGCTCACGCAGCACCAACCGATCAACACGGCCCGGCCTATCCTGCAAGTTCTGACGAGCAACACCACGATCATCCTCACCCCTCAAATCATGGATCAAAGCATAGTACCCACCGACACGGGTGCCACCGGGCCGATGATCACCGTCGCACGGCCAGTGGTGTACACCCTGCGGTCGTACAGCGTATGCGGCGAAAAGCAGGCCTCGGTGACCGTGTTGGGCTGCCCCTCGCAGGTGTACGTGCCCAATGTTTTTTCGCCCAACGACGACGGGCAAAACGATCTGTTCGCCATCAGCGCCCGAAATATTGGGGAAGCAACGCTGTCGGTGTTCAGCCGCTGGGGCGATCTGTTTTATCAGGAAACGAGCACCACACTGTCCGGTTGGGACGGTACCACCAGAGGCCAGCACGCATCAGCAGGGGTGTACATTTACCTGCTCGTGTACCGGGAGGCCAGCACCGGAGAGCGCCGAGAACTGCGGGGGACGGTGACGTTGCTCCAGTGAGGGGCGACAAGGCGATGTTCGGTCATGCGCGGCCTGCGGGAGGCGGCACCGTAATGCCGCTTCCCCCCAATTCTGCCAAAATCCCTCGTATTTCCTCTTCCCCCACCCCGCGAAAATTGGCGAACCGGTGCGCTTCACTGCGGGCGCGCAGGTGCTCGATGAGTTGGCGGCGGTTGGGCGTTTCTGGCAAAACGTCCGGGATATCGTCGAGCGCCAAAATGTAAAAACCCTGCCGCTCGATATCGGTGAGCATATCGGCGGTGGGTTCTTCGATGTGGCAAAACTGGCACTCTTTGGCGGAAATGTCGCCCGCGATGCCCGATGCCGCGAGGTGGTTTTTGCCGAAAGCCAGCACCTGTTCGGGTGCAGCGCCCTCGGGCACGATGATGTCAAAATGAGCCGTAGAACCGTCCGGCTTGCGGACGTACGTGTCAAAAACGGATACGTGCATGGTGTTTTTTATTTGCCAGCGGCCTCCCGCACCACCACGCTGGCCATGTACAGGCCAAACAGCGCGGGGATGTACGAAATGGTGCCGTAAAACGATTTTTTAAACTTGCTGCCGTCGGTCATCATGCAGGTATCGCGGTCCACGATTTCAGAGGAAAAAACGACGGTGACTCCGCGCCGCACGCCCTTGCGTTTCAGGCCTTTGCGCACCTGTTGAGCGAAAGGGCAGTTGTAGGTTTCGGAAATATCGCCTACCTGCACCTTGGACGGATCGAGCCGCCCCCCTGCGCCCATGCTGCTCACCACGCGTACGTCCTGTTGTTTGCAGGCAACGATCACGTATTGCTTGGGCTGCACCGAATCAATGCAATCGAACACATAATCGTACTGGCGAAACGAGGTAACCTTCACCACCTCCGGGCTGAGAAACGTGTCCAGCACGGTCAGGTCGAGCGCCGGGTTGATGTCGCGCATGCGGGCGGCCATGAGTTCTGCTTTGGATTGGCCGACTGTGCTGTGCAGAGCGGGCAATTGGCGGTTGGTGTTGGTCAGGTCCACCGTGTCGCCGTCCACGATTGTCATTTTGCCCACACCGGCTCGGGCGAGAAATTCTGCCGCATAGCTGCCCACGCCGCCGAGACCGATCACCAGAACATGCAGGTTGCGGAGTTTTTCCAATGAGCCAGCACCCACGAGTAGTTCGGTGCGTTGGAGCCAATTCGGTGCGGCGGTGTCGGGCATGGTAGCGGTATTCAAACTTTTTTCGCTTTCGGGCCGAAAAGTAGGGCTTGTCTGAATGTATTTCCCCAACCAGCGCCCCAAAAAACAAAAACTGTTTCTTAGAGCGTGTTTAAATTTCAGTGCCGAGGCGAAAGCGAGCAAATTTTGTTTCAGGCAAGGCAAAATTTGCAGGCATAGCCGGTTGTCTTGTCTATGGCGAAAATTTTAACGCAGCATGAAGCAAAATTTGCCGCTTGTAGCCCAGCGACTGAAATTTAAACACGCTCTTATTCCCGCTCTAACCGCATCTCGAAAAACGGTACCCAGTTCGTTCCGTCGCGGCTCATCTCGCCATTTTCTACCCATTTGCCCGCCTCGTGGCGGATCGTGTAGCGAACCTGTCCGGCCATTGGGTGGGTGAAGCCCCAGGTAATGCTGCCGTCGGTGTTTACCACAAAGTCGGCATCCACGTGGTTGCCATCGCCGCGGACGGCCCGCATGAGGTACTTGTCGGCGGTCTGGTCGTATGATATGACGGCAAACGCCTGGTGAATGATTTTGTCTGGGCTGACAGCATCGCGACCTAAGCCGTCAATGGTCAGCGCCGTGCCATTGGCGTGCGCGACCACTTTTTCGGCTTGGATGAACTCGTTCTGCTGCGGCCCCATGCGGATCCAGCCTGTTCCCTTCCAGTTGCCTTCCATAAAGCGAATTTTTTCAATGGCGGTGATGGTTTCGGCGCTGGGCACCACATTGGCTTGGGCAAACAGGTTGCCAAGGCAGCAGCAGAGCGCTACTGCCGGGAAAAGAATATATTTCATGTTGGGAAAGATTGATTGTGAGAAAAAAACAGTGATTTAGAAGTACGTTTTCAAGTCCTTGTAAAACGCCTCGAAAGCCGCTACGCCCGGCTCGGTGATGCGGCAGAGCGTGAGCGGGTAGTTGTTCCGAAACGTCTTTTCAACGGCGATATAGCCCGCTTCCTGCAACTTGCTGATTTGGGCGCTGAGGTTACCTGCCGTGGCACCCGTCTGCTCCCGCAGTGCATTGAATTCAGCTTCCCGGGCCACCATCAGGTACGACATGATGGCAAGGCGCAGTTGTGACAACAACAAGGGGTCCAGTTCCTTAAACATGACCGGACTCTTTTTTTCGGTTCAGCATGTAGCCTGGCACGAGATAGCCTAATACCACTGCACCGGCTTCCACCAACGAGTGCTCCGGTACCGGCACTGCTATACAAAGCAATGCACCCGCCCACAAAACGATACCGCCGAAATTCAGCGGCTTAAATCGGATCAATACACCGGACAAAAAGGTGGCAAATCCTGCGAGAATCAGCACCATTGGTACCGGGGGCGTTTGCCGCAAGATGGTCGTTAGCAACCCCAGAATCAATGAAATCCCGAACGCCAACCACAGGTAGCCATACCATTCGCGCACGATATTGTGCCCCTTGTTGAGCCGGTCACGCCGCCACTCGTACACCATCGAAATTGGTATGCCCACCGCTGGCATGATCGCCCATGCCAGATGTGCTCGCGCTCCAAAACCATTTATGAGCATCCAGTACTCGGCCAAACTGGCGGCTACCACCAACCAACCCCACAGCAAAAATTGAAACCCGCTTTCACCCACCCCGCGCTTGGCGAGGTCAATGGTTTCCCGGATCACGCGCAGGCTCTCCTGCGGGTTGAGCACTTTTTCTTCTTGTTCCATTGTAAAAAATGTTTAGTTCAAATTTTAAATTGCCCACAAAAGTAGATAAGTTTATTTATTAAACTAAATTATTCGATAAAATCGCCTCTTGCCGGGGACGGGCGTGTGTGATTGAACTGTGAAATCGAAGTTACTTCTGTGCTCTTCCAACCAACCACAGTGCCACCGCACCAAAAATGAGGTTGGGTATCCACATACCGAACAAGATCGGCACCGTACCGCTGGCGGCAAACGAAACAGCGAACTTGGACAACAAAATGTACCCTGCGCCCAAGCCGATACCGATGGCAAGGTGCAGCCCCATGCCGCCGCGTACCTTGCGGCCGGCTACTGCGAGGCCGATGACCGTCAGGATGAGGATGGTAAACGCATCAGCGGTGCGGCGGTACATCTCGATCTCGTAGCTGCGGGAGGTAAGCAGCCCGCGGCTACGATCCCGGGCGATGGCCTGCTTGAGCTCTGAGGAGGTCATTTCTTCGTTTTGGGTGTGGTACCAGATAAAATCGCTTGGTGACAGGTTGATGGCCGAGTCGAGTGGAGTAGCGTAGCGGCGGAATGTTTCGCGCAATCCGTCAAAAGTTCGGACCGAGTAATTATTCAGTTCCCAGCGCTTGGTTTTTTCTTTCCAAACGGCCTGTTGAGCATCGAGCAGGCTGACCAACCGATTGTTTTTAAACTGCTCCAAGCGCAGCCCGGTTGCGGTCAGGTTGTTTTTGTCGTAGCCCTGCACGTACACCTTGCGGTCGGTTCCCACCAACAGGTGGACGTACGATTTTTTACCCTTTTCTTGGTCCGTCCACACATACGCGCGCTCAAACTTGAGCCGGGATTTGTTGGCCATCGGGATCAGAACGTGGTTGAGTGCCAAGTGCAACGCGGCCACTGCTCCTGCCGCCACGAGGTATGGACGTAACAGCCGCCCGAAGCTAACGCCAGCGTTTAGGATGGACAAAATTTCGGCATTGAACGCCATGCGCGAGGTAAAAAACACCACCGCCACCAGCACGTACAGTGGCAGCAGCAGTCCACCCATGTACAGAATGAAACCCGTGTAGTACT
>JBEBHD010000395.1:0-2126 GCA_040080915.1 Saprospiraceae bacterium | reverse complement strand
ATCTAATTTCGTCTTCTGTAAATACTTCCATGACCACAAAGGTCATTCTCAAAGTTCACAACTTATTTTTTACACGTTCCTGAATGAAGGCTTGCCATACCTTCGCCCCTGCAAACCAAATCACGTCAAGCAATCTCCTTTGCCCGTGTCGAGGCGCTGCTGGCCCTAGACCTGCGTCGCTGCGCTCCAATCCTGTTCCCGCTTTTCTGTTTTTGTGACCTTGGGCACCAGTGCCGTCCCAAGCCCGTTTTGCGCCCGGCAAGCACCAGTCGCGTATTGTTTTTTCCTAATCTCCCACCTCCCGTACTCCATCTCGCTGTCTTCGGAAATGCGCATTTCCGCCTCTCCCCGTGCCGGGGGAAGCGGGTGCGACCATTTTCCAACCTGTTTTATTTTCTCTAACATGAAAATTTCATTGACATCCTCTGCCAATTCATTCTTACTCGTACTTGTTGTCGTTGTTTCGGGCTTCGCCCAAAAAACCGCCCATGTGCCCTCCGTTCTGAAAGCGACAACCCAGATTTCCGTTCTCGGAAACACCGCCCAAGGACCCCAATTTGCCCTTATGGCCCCACCTTCTGCCGACATTGACCAATACCGAAACGGGCCTTTCAACAACCCTGACACGTCCTGCACAAACTGGGTAAACGGCAACGTCGGCTCCCAGAATTCCCACTACCTTGAGGGATGGTCTGTGCCGTACCGTTGTGTCATGACCAACTTGCCGCTGAATACGCCGATCACACTCACACTGGGCTATGACGTAAAAAACAGCGGAAAACACGCGCTGGACTACCTCACGTTTTTTCACCGGCTTAGCCCGCACGACGTGTTTTGCACGGCCAACCACCAGACAGCAGAATGCGTCACACCCGCTACCGGGAATTTTACTACCTATCCGATACCCGTTCCATCTTCGGCAGGTTCACCAAAACCTGGCATGCCAACGAACAGTTTCAATGCGTTGCCGTCTGGTGAGCGGCTCATGCGGCTGTACGGTGGCACTATTGATACGATATACTATGTCACGCATGGTAACCTGAACGCCAGCCAGTCTGAAACGACCATAAACGTGGTTTTTCGGGCTACTACGCCCGATGTCGTTCTTACTTGGGGGGGGCACATCGCCACCCAAGCCGATTGGGGAGCGGGCAACGCAGCAGGTGGCATCAGTGGCTCACCTTACCACATGCGCCTCGTCGGCTGGAGCCTTAGCAATTTGGGCAGCCAGGACCGTTCGCTCAGTTCGGGTGCCGTGGCACCTGTTTGCGACATCACGGGCCCCGACACCCTTTGCACCAGTGCAAACGCCCAATTCTGCGTACCCAACCAATCGGATATTACTTACAGCTGGACGGTGGTGAGCGGCAACGCCACGATTTCGGGCTCCACCTCTGGTAACTGTGTTAGCATTCTGGCCGGTACGCAAAATTTTACCCTGCAAGTTTCGCTCACCTCAAACAACGGCCTGTGCAGCACCTGTACCTATGATGTGGTTGTACTTGGCTCAGGAACTTGCTCCATTGACGGAGCAAGCCAAGTTTGTCCAAGCGCTGCCACGCAGCATTGCGCACCCACAGGAGCCGGTTCCTATTCGTGGTCTATTTCGGGTGCCGGGAAAATCATCAGCGCTACCGACGAGCCGTGTGTCACGGTTCTGGCAGATGCTACATGCAACGGCAGTTACACCTTGGCGTTGTTCGTCGGAAATGCTTTTTGTGGCTCAATTTGCTCCAAGCTGATAGCCGTCAAGGATTTGACCAAACCCGCAATTGTCTGCCCCGACGGCGTAACCGTTTCCTGCTCCACCGAAATCCCGGCAGCAGAGGCGGCCAGCGTTTCGGCCACGGACAACTGCGGCGGAAACCCGACGGTGCAGCACATCGGCGACCAACCCACGGGCAGTTGCCCGACAACGGTGGCCCGCACCTACGAGGCCACAGATGCCTGCGGCAACACGAGCCGCTGCGTGCAGACGATCCTCGTGGACGACAAGACCAAACCCGCAATTGTCTGCCCCGACGGCGTAACCGTTTCCTGCTCCACCGAAATCCCGGCAGCAGAGGCGGCCAGCGTTTCGGCCACGGACAACTGCGGCGGAAACCCGACGGTGCAGCACATCGGCG
>JBEBHD010000035.1:0-28690 GCA_040080915.1 Saprospiraceae bacterium | reverse complement strand
GTGTTTTCACCAAGCGCAAACGGATTGGTGTGCGCTTGGTGAAAACACCAAGCGCGGCGTTAAAAAAGGATGTTGAGCAAAAACTCGCGCTGCATGGTTGGCAGGTTTTCCAAACAGCCTCAAAGGTAGGTTGGTAATTCCCCGATGCTGCCCAAGTTTTTTCTACAGCACATTCACCTCTGGTTCCAGCCGTACCCCGAAGGTTTTTTCCACCGACTCAACGATAGCCCGCGCCAGTGCTACCACCTCTGCTCCCGAGGCACCGCCGTGGTTTACCAGTACGAGGGCCTGCCGGTCGTGGCAACCGGTATTGCCCACGCGTTTGCCCTTCCAGCCGCACTGTTCGATGAGCCATCCAGCGGGAATTTTCACCCTTCCGTCCGGCAAATCGTAGTGCGGTGCCGTGGCGTGGTTTTGCTGAATTTTTTCAAAAACGACGCGCATCACCGTCGGGTTTTTGAAAAAACTGCCACAATTGCCGATCTGTGCCGGGTCGGGCAACTTGGCCGAACGGATGCGTACGACCGCTGCGCTCACATCGGCGATGCCGGGCCGCGAGATGCCCATTTCGGCCAGGGTTTTGGTTATGTCGCCGTAATCGGTGCGAATGCGGTGCCTGTCGGTCGAGAGCGAAAGCGTGACCGAGGTGATGCAAAAGCGGCCTTTTTCGGTGTTTTTGAACACGCTGTCGCGATAACCGAAATGGCATTGCGCCCGCCTGAAGTGCCGGTTTTTTCCTGTGGCGAGGTCCACGGCTTCGAGCGAGATGAACAGGTCCTGGAGTTCCACGCCGTATGCGCCGATGTTTTGCACGGGGGCCGCGCCCACCGTTCCGGGGATGAGGCTCAGGTTTTCCAAGCCGCCGAGGCCACGGCTCACGGCCCACTGCACCAAGCCGTGCCACGACTCGCCGCCGCCCGCCCGCACCCACGCCCGGTTTTTGAACTGCCGCACCACCTCGATGCCGCCGATAGCGTTTCGGACGACCGTGCCCGGCCAGTCCTGCGTGAACAAAATGTTGCTGCCACCGCCGAGCACGAGTACGGGCGTGGTGGCGGAACGCAGTTCCCTGCGCAGTTCGGCCACAGTTTTTACCTCGGCAAAATGCGCCGCGTGCGCCCCGATGCCAAAGGTGTTGTAGGACAAAAGGTTGGTCATGTCCGTCATTTGAGCAGGCAGGCGAGTTGCCGTGCGAGCAGATCCACGTTGTGCGCATCGTAGTCTTCGTAGCCCGTGGCCCAGGCTATGCGCACCTTGTCGAGCAAGGATTTTTGCATTTTTTTGAGCATACCGGGGTCAATCCCGTATTGCCCGATGAAGGTGTGGGCGATCTTATCGGCACCGGTCAGGCCCTCGTCGGCCCGCATGTTGTAGAGCGTGACCGTTTCGCCATCAAGGAATTTGAGCACAGCCACGCTGTTTTTGGGCAAGCCGCCGAAGGCACGTTTGGCATTGGCATCGTTGATGCTGAACTGGAGGTTGAGCAGGGTAGTGCTGCCCTTGACGGCCACCGAGGCGCTGCATACGACGTGGTCGCGGTCGGTCAGATAAGCCTTCAGCGATGGGTTGGTGTACCGGAACAGTTCTTCTTTTTGCACCTCACGGCGGCGTTCGCCGGAAAATTCGTCGCGAGCGTCCACGGCCAGCGTACAGGCACGGGCGGGCGGGTTGAGCAGCACATCGGCAGCGGGGTCGTACTTTTTGAACGGCGGGCGAGCGGGCTGCTTTTTCACCTCCACCAGCGGTGCTTCGGGAGCGGTTTCCGCCGCAGGCGGGGCTGGCTGCTCAGTGCCAACACTGGCCGAATCGGACACGCCCGGCACCCCGATGATCTCAGCGATGGGCGTTTCCACTACTTCCGGTTTGGGAATAAGCGCGGTTACTTGCCGGTGCGCCTTCGGCAAACTTTTCCGCAGCACATCGCCCTCCTGGTCAACGATTTTTTGCACCGAGACCAACACCTTGTCGGCCTTGATCACCTCCGCCAAGGCTTTTTTTTCGATTTCTTTGGCAGTTTTCAGGGCGTTTTCCAGCACCGGGCGCTCTTCGGGCGGGGCCAGGGTATCGGCCAGAGAGGCGGCCAACTGGTCGGCCAGTACCTCCCGCTCCAAGGCTGCGCGATCGGCTTGCCGCACGAACACGTCGCGGATTTGGCCCGTCTGATCGGCCAAACGGCGGGCCAGAGCGGCCATTTCGTAGCCCGGCAGCGAGTCCAGCGCCGGCAGCGGGTCGAGGTCGGGAAAGTCGGGGTGCTGGGCAAACGCGGTGGTTTGGCCGAGCAGGATCAGGGCGAAGGCCCCAAAAAAGGAAACTATGGATTGGTTCAAATTCATGTATTTCTCAAAAGCGTGTTTCGAAAGGTCCCCAGACTTTCCAGATTTTTAAAACCTGGAAAGTCTTTGTCCGCACAGATGCCCCCTTTACTTGCGAATCTATTCTTTTCTTTGCGCCGACAAAAGTACCACGTTCTCAATCTTTACAACGATGCAACCGACTTCAGTTAAAAATTTCCTGCTCGCTTTTTGCCTGTTCGCTTTGGCTGCCTGTGGCTCCGACCCCAAACCCAAGACCGTCATTGACTTTAAATCCATACCTGTGACATACCCGAATACCCGACAAGACTCCTCGGTGCAGGACACCTACTTTGGCACCACTGTGCGTGACCCCTACCGCTGGCTGGAAGATGACCAGAGCGCCGAAACCAAGCAGTGGGTGAAAGACCAAAACGCGGTCACGTTCGGTTTTTTGGAGCAAATCCCGTTCAGAGCCAAGGTGAAGGAGCGATTGGAGCAAATCTGGAACTTTGAAAAATACGGTACGCCGTTCAAAAAGGCTGGCCGCTACTATTTTTTCAAAAACGACGGCCTGCAAAACCAGAGCGTGCTGTACCGCCAGGAAACCCTTGACGGCGAGGCCAAAATGGTGCTCGACCCCAACACCTTCAGCGCCGACGGCACCACCTCGCTCCAGGAGTACAGTTTTTCCAAAGACGGACGCTACTTCGCCTACGCCATGTCGGAGGGCGGCTCCGACTGGCGTACTATTCTCGTGAAAAACATGGAGACCGGCGAGATGTTGACCGACCAACTGAAATGGGCCAAGTTCACCGGCATCGGTTGGGCGGGCGACGGGTTTTACTACACCCGCTATCCCGAACCCAAGGCCGGCGACGCGCTCAAAGGTGCTAACCAGCACAGCGCCATTTATTTCCACAAACTCGGTACGCCGCAAAGTGCAGACCGGCTCGTACACAGTGACCGCAAAAATCCCGACCACTACTTCGGTGCCGGAACCACCGACGACGAGCGCTTCCTGTTCGTGTCGGGTGCAGAGAGCACCAGCGGCAACACCCTGGCGTTCAAAGACCTGAGCAAGCCAGCATCGGCCCTTACGCCGATAAGCACCAAGTTCGACCACGATTTCGAGGTAGTGGAAAACCTCGGCGACCAGCTGCTGATCCTGACCAACCATTCGGCTCCGAACCAGCGCCTGATCCTCGTCAACACGGCCAAACCCGCCGAAGCCAACTGGCAAACACTGGTGCCCGAGGACAGCCTCGACGTGCTCCAGGGTGCCGCCGTTTGCGGCGGCAAGATCGTGTGCTCGTACCTGCACAATGCCTCCAGCGCCCTGCGTGTTTTCGGCCTCGACGGCAAGTTGATCAAGGAGGTGGCATTGCCCGAAATTGGCACTGTCGGTGCGATGCAGGGTTCGCCCGACGACCCGCAGGCGTTCTTTTCCTTTGCGTCGTTCCTGCGCCCGGCTACAATTTTCACGCTCGATATGAATACGTTGGAAACAGCCGTTTTCAAAGCACCCAAGTTGGATTTCAATCCCGATGCGTTCACCACGGAGCAGGTTTGGTTCGAGAGCAAGGACGGCACCCGCGTGCCTATGTTCGTCACCCGGAAAAAGAACATCGCCATGGACGGCCAGAACCCGACCTTGTTATTCGGTTACGGCGGGTTCAATATTTCCGTCACGCCGGGCTTTTCCGCCTCGCGGGCGGCTTTGCTGGAAAACAACGGCATCTACGCGGTGGCAAACATTCGTGGTGGCGGCGAGTTCGGCGAAAAATGGCACAAAGCCGGTACCAAGTGCCAAAAGCAAAACGTGTTCGACGACTTCATCGCAGCTGCCGAGTATTTGGTTGAAAAACAATACACTTCGCCGCCGCGTCTGGCTGTGGAGGGCGGCTCCAACGGCGGCTTGCTCATTGGCGCGTGTATGACTCAGCGCCCCGATCTGTTCGGTGTGTGTTTCCCGCGTGTGGGCGTACTTGACATGCTGCGCTACCACCAGTTCACCATCGGCTATGCCTGGGCGGTGGACTACGGCCGCAGCGACAATACTGAGGAATTTCCCTGCCTCATCAAGTACTCGCCGCTGCACAACGTGAAACCGGCGGCCTACCCGTCTACCATGATCACCACCGCCGACCACGACGACCGTGTGGTGCCGGCGCACTCGTTCAAGTTTGCCGCAGAACTGCAAAAACAACAGACCGGAGACAAGCCCGTGCTCGTCCGCATCGAGACCAGCGCGGGCCACGGCGCAGGCAAGCCTACCAGCAAACTGCTTGAGGAGGCCGCTGACATGCTGGCGTTCATGTTGTACCAGATGAAGGTGCCGGTGGTGTATGGGTTGTAAAATATGCGCCTCCTCCACTTCTCCGACAACCATCTCGGCTTCTCCGCCTTCGACCGCGTGACCGACACCGGCGTGAACGCCCGAGATGTGCTTACCAAATGATTTGCAGCCCCGACGAAAGGCGATAAGGCTGAAAAAGCAAGTCTTTGGTAACGATCGGCATATTCTCCGACAGCGCTTGGCCGATGATGACCCGGTCGAACGGATCGCGGTGGTGAAAGGATAATGTTGCGGATTGCAAAATATGAGCTAGGTCAATCGGCATCAGGCTAAAGCCCTTTTGCAAGACATCTTGGAAAAAAACAGGCAACGGTGCGTCGAGGTCGAGTTTGCCGAGGCTGTTTTTGATGGCAATTTCCCATAGACTGGCCACGCTGACAAAAAAAATGTTGCCCGGGTGTTCGATAGCCTGCCGTGCCTTTTGGCTCAGTTCGGTCGAGCCGCTGTAATACCAGAGGAAGGTGTGCGTGTCGAGTAAGAGGTTCATTGCATATATTCTTTAAAGTCGTCCAGCGGCGCGTCGAAGTCCGGGGCAATCTGGATTTTAACGGAACCACAGCCAAAAGCAGGCTTGGTTAACGGAATACCCGAACCAATAGACATGAGCGGGTGGGCCTCTTTTTTTTTCAGGAAGTAGAGAAAATCGAGCAGTTCGCGCTTCAGGTATTCTGGTAGCGCAGCGGCTTCTCGAAGCAGGATATCTTGGTAAAACATTTTTTTAGGTTTGTTTTAGACGATTAGGCGCGAGGAAATCTTGCATTTTTTTGCGCCAAAGGTACCACTCCGCCGCCTCTTTGTCAAGTTCCCGCTCACAGCACCGCCTCTGACTCAGCCTCGGTCGGTGAGTTCATTTAAGTGCGCCATCAATTATCGCACTGATTCGGCTTTCAAAGTCATCCGAGAATCTAAATTCGGAATACAGGATGGTGCCCGTTTGCAGGTCCATCAAAATGATCGTCGGGTATGAAACAACGCCAACGCCCTTGGTGAAGGACGCGTCCGAATCAAGCAGGGTGGGTAGGAGATTTGGCGGGATATCAAAAAATTCGCCACGTCGCGATCATGCTTGTTGATGCCAAAGACGGCAAGATCGGAAGCCTTGTATTTTTTGAAAATGTTCTCGATGGTCGGCATGCTCTGTATGCAAGGCGGGCAGCCCCGAAACCAAAAATCCAGCAAAAGCAACTTGCTTTGGGTGCTTTTTAAATCAATCGTATCCCCCTGCGGGCCAATGAGCGCGGGCAGGTTTAGGCTTGCGCCCGGCTTGATGTGGCCATCCGGAGGCGGAGCCAGCGTGCGCGGCTTTTTTTCCGTTAATTCAAACCCGCTTGCGAGCAAAGAATCCAGTTTAAAGACCTGAAAAAAGGTCGTGCTGTCTGGCATCGAAACAATGGGAGAAAAAATGAACTCCTCATATTGGGGGCTTGACCAGAAATGTACCTCTTGTACCAAGCGGCGCAATGAATAATCCTCCAAAGAAACTTCGTACACCTCCTTAACGGTCATCATTTCCGGGTCAGAGATGTTCAACTTGTGCTCGTTCACAGATTTATCCAAAACTTGAATTATGGCCCAAGGGGAGCCGTTGACCAACGCGGTGTCCACCTTGGCTTGCTCAAATTTTGTCAAGGTGAACGGCGCTTTCCCATTGGCGACCAAGAAGGATGGAAAGGCCCAACGATGCCTGTAACCGCCTCGTATCATATCCCGCACGCCTCGTTCCTTTTGAGGTTGCCAAGTGACGATCTTGCTTAATTTATGGTTGATGTCGAAATATGTTTGACCGTCGAACGCCTCCTGTTGCTGGCCGTCTCTGCTCAAGATAAAAGCGCAAATACTGTCGGGGTTGCTTGTTTCCTTTCTAAAAAAAACAACTTCTCCCTTTTGCTTAGTCGTGTCGTCGCTTGTAGCGGATTTCCACAGGCCTTGAATTTCAAAAAAACCCGTCTCTTTGGCCAAGATACGCTCGTTGACCTTTTCCATGATGTGAACGGCATTTGACTGCGCCATCGAGACAAGGTGGGGAGTGGCGGCAATGATTAGGCAGAGATTGATTCGGAGTTTCATGAATTTGTGTTTTATACCTCGCACCGCAAGGTGCGAAACCGCTTTTGTCATACTGAGCGCTGCTAATTAAAAATTAGGCCGAAGGCCATGCACAAAACCTCGCAGTGCGAAGTATCTGTGAGTACAGATGCCTCCAATATTACGCAAGGTATGCCACAGTTTTTTCAATACATTACCCAAATCGAACAAAACATGAAGTTTTTTCTTCCCTTTTTGCGCCTCCTGCCGCTTCTGTTGGCCTTTTCCGCCTGCTACGAACCGCGCGAAGGCTGCCTTGACATTGAGGCGACCAACTTTGACGCGGCAGCGGACAACAACTGCTGCTGCACCTACCCGGCGTTGCAGCTCACGTTTCAGCCCCGGTTCGATACCCTCGTCTGGAAGCCAGACACCGCTTACCAATTAGAGCCGGGCAAGTGGTTCCGCATCCACCAGGCCGTTTTTTACCTGTCCGATTTTCGGGTGGTACAAAACGGTGTCGAACTGCAAGTGAGCGATACCCTCGGCCTGTCGGTGTTCGGTACCGGTGGCGACACCTTGCGCACGGTGTTCACCAACGATTTTCTGCTCGTGCGCCGTACCACGGCAAACTACACAGTGGGCAGATTTCGGCCTGCGGGCGCTTTCGAGTCGGTGCGTTTTCGCGTGGGCGTGCCCGATGCGGCGCAGCGCGTCATACCCGCGCTTGCACCTGCGGGGCACCCGTTGGGCCTACAAAACGAGGGCTTGTGGTTAGGGGCAGACACGGGTTTTGTGGCGCTCAAATTGATCATATCCCGCGACACGTTGGCGGCCACCGTGCCGGACACGCTGCTGTTCAGCCGCCCCGACTTCGCACCGGTGCTGGTGCAAACCGACGGCGTTTTTAGGCACGAGAGCGGGTATGATTTTTCGCTCCAGTTGGTAGCCGACTTCCGAGAGATGTTTCGCGGCTTGGATTTGTCAAATGGAGACATTCCTGCATGGAAAGCCCGAATCGTGGCCAACTTGCCCAAGGCGTTGCGTGTTTCCCCGTGAAAAAAACGGCAACTTTGCCGCCCAAACACCAGTACGCCACTTGTAGCTCGCGCCACTAGCACAATACGACATGAAAAAAATCTTTTTTTCCAGCCTCTTTTTTGCCCTGCTCACCCTCTCCGGCTGTCTCGACGAACCAGCTGCCAGCGATGTGACCATCACGTTCAAGGCCGTGTACGACGGCCAGCCCCTCGAAAAATACAAGCAGTACGATTACGACACGTACCGCGTCCAGTTCACCCGTTTCAACACGTTCATGGCCAATATCGGGCTGATCAGCGGCAATAGTGTGCTGGCCCTCAGCGACATCGGCTGGGTGGATTTCACGCCCGACTCCGCGCCTACCGACAAGGCCGTAGATGTGTCCGCTACGTTCTCGGGCGTGCCCGACGGCACCTACTCCGGCCTCCACTTGGGCTACGGGGTACCCAAGGCACTGAATGCGCTTCAGCCCAAAGACTTTGCTGCCGGGCACCCGCTGAGCCGCGAAAACGAGTTTTGGCTCGGCTGGGGCAGTTACATTTTCAACAAGATCGAAGGGCAGGTGGACCTGAACAACAACGGCGTGTTCGACGGTGGTCTCATTTACCACTGCGGCTCGGACGCCGTGTACCGCGAGTACGAGTTCTACCTGCCCATTACCGTAGGACCTGGCGCGAGAAACATCGTCGTGGAGTTTGATCTGAAAAAACTGTTTGTCATCAGCGGCACCTGGCTCGACCTGAACGACCCGTACAACCACATCACTTCCAACGATGCGAACGATGTGGTGATCGCCAAAAAACTGATGGACAACTTCGATACAGCCACCACCGTCAAACAGTAGGTTTTTTATGAAAACAACTATCGCACCATTGACTTGGCGTGCTGCCATTCTTTTCGCCCTCGCGTTGAGCACGGCTACTTGGTCGGCCTGCGACAAAGAAACACCGGTTCCGGGCGATCCGGGTGCCGACCTCCGGGGTATCGCCTATGCTCCGAAGCCGTACACGGTGGTCAAACCGGAACATTTTCCCCAAGTGCCCATACCACCCGACAACCCGATGACCGTGGACGGCGTGCAGCTGGGCCGCCGGCTGTTTTACGATCCCATCCTGTCGGGCGATAGCACCCAGTCCTGCTCGTCGTGCCACCTGCCACAGGGCAGTTTCACGGACAAACTCGCCGTGTCGGTCGGCATTGACGGCATAGCAGGGCGGCGCAGCGCCATGAGCCTGCTCAACATTGCCTACGCCACCAACGGCCTCTTCTGGGACGGGCGCTCCCCCAGCCTCGAAGATCAGGCCCTGCGCCCGGTGGAAGACCCCATCGAGATGCACAACACGTGGGCCAATGTCATTGCCAAACTGAAGACGCACCCGACCTACCCGGCGCTGTTTCGCAAGGCGTTTGGCATCCAGAACACCACGGAAATCAGCAAAGAACTGGCAGCCAGGGCCATTGCCCAGTTCGAGCGCATCCTCATCAGCAGTGGCACGTCCAAGTTTGACCTGTACCTGCAGGGCGACCGCGATCTTTTCGACGACGACGAACTGGATGGTAAGCTCATGTATTTTGAAGAAGGTGGCCCGGTCGGCCTGCCTGATGTCCAGTGCTTCCACTGCCACGGCGGCCTTACCCTCACTGGGAATCAGTATTTCAATAACGGCCTCAACGAAGCAGCCACGCTCGACGATTTTCCCGACAAAGGCCGGGGCGGATTCAACAACAAGGCCAACGACAACGGCAAATTTCGTTCACCCACCTTGCGCAACATCGCCCTGACCGCCCCGTACATGCACGACGGGCGTTTCAATACCCTGGAAGAGGTGATTAACCACTACAGCAGCCACGGTAAAAACTCGCCAAACAAGGACCCGCTCATCCTTCAAGTCGGTTATCCAATACCCGGCACCAGCCCCTTGCAGTACACAGAACTCAGTGCTGCGCACAAAAACGCGCTCGTCAAATTTTTGCACACGCTGACCGACACGACGTTCGTAAACAACCCGGACATCCAAAATCCATTCAAGTAGGGTTATAGGGTTTCTGGTTTAGGGGTGACAAACCTACCCCCCTAACCCTCCAACCAGAAACCCTATAACGTTTTCAGGTACTCGATTACGGCCCGCCGTTCCTCGGCGCTTAGGGAGTCACCGAAACGATGGCCGCTATTGCTGTATCCGGGTAATGTAGTGTCGTAGGTTTCTTTGTCTGCCTGTTTATCCGTTACGGAATAATGCCAGCCCAGTTTGGCGGGATCGTAGTCGCTGTTGTCAAACGTGCGCTTCCAGTAGGCCGGTCGTTGTTTGCTGTTCAGCAAATCCTCCACGGTGGGCACCGAGCCGTTGTGCAGGTAGGGAGCGGTGGCCCATACGCCGTCAAGCGGCGGGGCGATGTAGCCGGCGGTGGCTTGCATTTCGGCTTTGTGCGGCCCTTGTGCGTACCAGCTGCTGTTGTACCAGGTGTGGTATTCGGGATGGCTTTGGTAGGCGAGGGCCAGCATCGGGTCGGTTTCCACGACCTCGAGATCAACTACGAGATTGGGGTAGTCCGGTGTTTCACCGTAAGTACCGTGGCAGCCCGAGCATTTTTCTTCAAAAAGAATGCGGCCCTGTGCAGCCAGATCGGCACTAACCGGGAACGGGTACTTGGGTGGTTCCAGCGTTCGGATCCAGGCGATCACATCCACCATGCGCTCGTCCACGCGGCGTGCTTCTGCGGTGTCGGTCATGGTGAGCATGCCCGAAGCAGAGGAGAGCCGGGCGAAATCGCCCCTGCCGAGGGCGTTATAGTACAGGGCATTTTTCTTTTTGAGCAACCACCAAGCGGGCACATCGGTGGGTACCACCTCGGCGGGCACGGCGAACTGTGGCTCGACAAGCCAGGTCAGGTCGTCGGCTTTGCGGTGGGCGGCCAGCGCGGCGAAAATTTTGTCGGCAGGATTGGGGCCGCGCACGGCGGTTCGGATGTGTGTGGCCACGGTCTGATAGCCACGGCTGAGCGGCTGGTAGGCCTCCCATTCGGGCGAGCCTTTTCCGTAGCGCATCTGCACGGCGAGGTCGGAAGCACGGAAAGTGGCCGACAGGTCGCGGGTGTAATCGTACGTGTTGTTTCCAAGACCCACGATGAGTTGGCCATTCAGTTTTTCGGCATGGCAGGTCAGGCAGGCAGGGGCTGCCACTTTCACGCCGCCAGCTGTTTCCACCACATTGAGCATGTACGGTATGCCCTGGCTGTTGCCGGTGCGGCCAAGGTCGTCGGGGTTGGTGCCGCCCGAAATTTTCCGGTACAGTTCCAGCGGTATGCCGTGGCCCACCATGTTGCCGTAAAGCAGGTATTGGTACCCGGCGGCGGGGTCGCCCGTTCGCTGGGGCGAAGGCTGAATGGTGGTGGTGCCGGACGGGAGTGGATCGGTGGCCGCGGCCAGACCGAGCAGGGCGAGCAAAAAGAGAACTGGTTTGTGCATCGAGAAAAAAATTAGTGCTTGCAAAAGTAGGGTGGTGGGGTTAGCATTTCTAACGATATTTGGCCCTGCATGGGCCATCGGCTGAACAGTTGCGTCCGATCTATCCCAGAATTTTTCCATGGACACCCTTTTCCTCGCCTTCGCCAACCAGCCCGCCGACCTGCTGCTCACTCTGCAGGAGGAAGACGACGCAATAAACCGCCTGCTCGCGCCAAGGGCCAAAGAGCGGCATTTTCAGCTCCACCGCGAATCGTTCGTCACGCTGGAAAAACTGCCGACGTACCTCACCATGTACCGCGACAGCCTGACCCTGTTCCTGTACAGCGGGCATGCCGGGCGCGATGTGCTGATGCTGGGCGACGGCGCAGCGCATGCTGGCGGTATCGCACAAATGCTGGGGCAGTGCCCCAATTTGCGGTTGGTTTTTCTCAACGGCTGCTCCACGCAGGGGCAGGTAGCCCGCCTGCTGGAGGCGGGCGTACCGGTCGTTTTGGCTACCAGCGCCCCGGTGAACGACCGCAAGGCGACCGTTTTTTCCGTCCGTTTTTTTGAGGCACTCCAGCAACAGTTCACCATTCGAGAAGCCTTTGAAATGGCCAAAGGCGCGCTGGAAATGACATTTGCAGGGGCTTCGACGGCACAGTTTCGCAACGCGGGATTTGGTGCCAAGTTGGCGGAGGAACCGTCGTGGGGGCTGTTTTTTTCAGAAAAAACTGAACACGTGCTTGACTGGAAACTGCCCCTGCACGCCGCACCGGAAGTAGCCGCAACAACCTCGTTTACCCCCAACCAGCACCTGATTGACGCGCTATTTTCGGCCCTGAGCGCCTACAACGATGAGGTGCGCAAATTGGAACAACAGGCCCGTCGTGGCGTGCAGATTCCTGCCCCCAAAAAACGCATGGCCCTGCTGAACGCCCTGCCCGCTCCCCTGGCGGAACCACTGCGCAAGCTCATGGTGCCGGTAGAAAAAGAAAACGAAGGGTACGACAAGGTGAGCGGGGCCAGGCTGCGCCAAATCGCCCAAGCGTACACGACCTCCATGGAAATGCTCTGCTACACCATGATGGCCGAACTGTGGGATGCCTACTACCAAACGCCCCCGTTGACCATCGCACCGGAACAACGGGAAGCACTGCGGGCTTTTTTCCGCCTGTCGCGCACCGATCGCGAAACCTACGACCTGCTGCCGCTTATCGGCACGCTTCGCTCGATTTTTCACCAAAATGACATTCAGTTTTTTGTAGAAGAACTCCACGAAATCTGGAAACTGACGGAACAAGACCCGGAATTTCTCGAATCGGTACACTTCCTGAACGGTCTGCGCCTGCAGGCCCGCCGCAACGAGGTGGAAATGTCCGATATGGGCTACCTGAACAAACGCGGTGAAGAATGCCTCGCCTACCTGTACGCCCACCTCGGCTTCATGGCCCGCTACAAACTCGCCACCATCCAGAGCATTGACGTGGAAAAATACCGCCACCGGCGCGACCCCCGCTACAACCACGCCACCGTCATGCTCCACGACCTGCTCGGCGGCTTCGACGTGTCGGCCATCAACCTGGAGGTATCGCTCGACAACCGCTCCATCCTGCTCCTCAACGAAGACACCTGGGAATATCTCAACCTCACACCGTTTATAGTGGACGAAAACGCCTTCCGCGAGCGAACGGACGTGTGCAAACTTTTTTTCTTCTCCCATTACCTCAAGGCTGCCGACACTTACTGCTTCAAGTATGTGAACAAACCCGATGACCCGTACCTCGAAATCTCGGAAGCCAGATACCCGTTGATCAAAGAGCAGTTTGAGGCCTTTGCCGATCTCCTTCTCCAACAACCCATGCCGTCCGTATGAAAAGCCCGTTTAAATTTCTGGATGCCTACGCGCCGGAAGACCGCGAGGCTTTTTTTGGCCGGGACGAAGAGGTGGCCGCTTTGTACGACATGGTGGCCAAAAACCGGCTCATCCTCGTGTACGGCCAGTCGGGAACGGGCAAAACCAGCCTGATCCAGTGCGGCCTGGCGGCTAAATTCGACGCGACGGACTGGTATCCGATTTTTGTCCGCCGCCAAAACGATCTGAACGCCGCACTCGAACAGCGCCTTGCCGCCGTCGTGGGCGGACTGGCGGCACCAAACGCGACCGAGGCTTTGCAAACCATTTTCGAGACCTTTCTCCGGCCGGTGTACCTCGTTTTTGATCAGTTGGAAGAGGTTTTTGTGCTCGGCACGCCGGAAGAGCGGGCGCGATTCATGCACACCATCCGCGACATTCTGGAAAGCAGCGTCCCGTGCCGGGTCGTTTTCGTGATCCGGGAAGAATACCTGGCCTACCTGTATGGCTTTGAGCAAGTGCTGCCCACACTGTTTGATCGGCGCCTGCGCGTGGAACCGATGAGCATAGCCAAAGTCAGGACTGTGTTGCACGGTTCGTTTCAGCGGTTCAACATCCGCGTGCAGGCACCCGAAGGGGACACGATGCAGCAGATCATTGACAACGTGAGCGGGGGCAGAGCCGGGATTCAACTGCCCTACTTGCAGGTGTACCTCGACACGCTGTACCGCGAGGATTTCCGCCGCAGCTACCCCGACCGGGAAAACAAGCCAGGCGAATGGCTGCCGCTGGAGCTCAGCCGTAGCGAAGTGGCCGCGCTGGGCCAGATCGAAAACGTGCTGGAGCGTTTCCTGCATCAGCAGAAAAGCGCCATTCAGCGCCAGATGCGTACGGAATTTCCCGAAATAGCCGACGACGCGGTCGAAAAAGTACTGGATGCTTTTGTGTCCGAGGAAGGCACCAAACGCCCCGTGGAATACAGCCGTACGGATCGCGGCATCCGGGTGGACGCGCGCTGGGCACCGCTTTTCCAGCCTTTGCCCGATGATGTGTTGGGCCGTAGCTGTCAGTTGCTCGAGCAAGCCCGGCTGTTGCGTTTTGCCGACCGCCATATCGAACTGGCGCACGACGCACTGGCCGCCCTCATTGATGGCCAACGCTCCGACCAGCAGCGTAGGCTGCAAGAGGCTACGGCCCGGTTGCTGAGCAATTTCCGCGAGTTTCGCGACACGGGCGAGTTTCTGACCCGCAAGCAGATCAATTACTTGGACGACCTCTGGCCCGTCCTCGAACCCCGCCTCGACGAACCGGTACGGGTTTTTGTGAAAAAAAGCGAGGAGCACGTCCGCCAAACCGAACAAGCCGAACTGGAAGCCGAGCGCCACAAACGCCGGCAGGCACGCCGGGTGGCCATCGTCGGTATGGCCCTCGCTGCCGCTGCGCTGCTGGGGTTTGTGCTGGCTTGGTTCCAATACCTCAAAGCCGACGAGGCCAGGCTCGAAATAGCCCGAAAAGCCCTCGAGGCGCAGCGCAACACTGCCACCGCGCTCAAGGTGGAGGGAAAATACCCGGAAGCGCTGGCGCAATTAGCGGGAACACAGCAGTTTGCCAGCGTTTTGACAAAACCCGAACAGGAACAGATCAAAAGGCTGACAGCAGACTGGCGGGCTGTTTACCGACACATGAACGCGGGCGACAGCCTGAGCGCCAGCGGCAATCTGCTGGCCGCCCTCGACCGCTACCGACAGGCGCAGGGCATCAGTCCCGATGATCGCATTGACAACCGGATCGGGCAAACGACAAAGGACATCGAACGGAAATTCAAAGAGTACATGCTGTTCGGCGAAGCTCTGTTCAATGCCAAAAAGTACAATATGGCGCTCGAAAACTACCAAAAAGCCTTGCGACTGAAGCCCGACGACGCAGAAGCCAAGCAGCGGGCGGGAAACCTTCCAGGTTATTAAAACAACCTGGAAGGTTTGTACTGATCGGATTACATTTGCCACACATACCTTTAGTACCGATGAAATAATCCCGCCAGGGCCGCCACCGCTGACCGCGTTCTCGCCCCACTCTCGACACGTTTCCTTTCCCCGTTACCTCCCGGCACCACCGGGCCGTTGTTCCTTTTTGTCTCATCTTATCGTACCGCCGCATGAAAAACAACTTTACCCTCGCCTTGGCACTGCCCATGCTGTGCAGTCTTTTTCTTTTCACAAACCCGCTGCTGGCGCAAGGCCCTTCCGCCTGCGACCAGTTCGACTGGATCGAGTGCGGCGACACGCTGCTGAACCAGACCACGCAGGGGTTTATCGGCGATTTCAACAATGTAAACTCATACATCTGCATACCGGACGACCCCAACAATCCGCTTGAAGGCTTTGACCGATTGTACAAAATCGTTGTTGCCCAGCCTATGTCCTTGCGATTTGTGCTGGAGATACTGGACAGTACGGACTTGGACCTTGTTTTTGGTTTAAACTGCCCGGGCAATCCGACCTTTAACGCCTGTCGTTTCACCATTGAGCGAAACCAAATTACCGGTATTTACCGGGAGGTGCTCGATGTATATGTGGAAACACCGGGAACGTATAGCTTGATCGTAGATGGCGATGAACCTGCTGGCCACGGCGACTACAACCTGATCGTGGACTGCTCCTGCACCTGCGTTGAGCCGAGCAATGACGCGCCAATCGGCGAAGTAGTTTATTGCGACGATTTCGAGAACTACCTGCCCAACAAAGCGCTCGACCCGCAGTCATCGCGCTGGATGAAATGGGACAGTTTGGCCGTGGATGCCGTGGTGTCGCCCAATGGATTTGCAGGCCAGGGCACGCGCTTCCAAACGGTGGGCAGTAGCAAGCCGCGTCTGATCTACCAGCTGCAAGACAACAACACGCCACCTGCCGGCACGGGGCGCTACCGAGTTTCCTGGAAAATGAACATTGCCGCTGGCAAAACGGCCCGCTACAACATGCTGCACCGGGGCCCGCAAACCAGTTTCATCAATTGGGCCTACCACGTCACTTTCGCAGCCAACAACACTGGCCAATTGCGCATAGCCAACCCAAACAACGCCCCCATCGCCACGTTCCCGTTCCCTTCCGGGACGTGGATGAACGTCATGCAGATCGTGGACATGAGCAAGGATTCCGCCGAACTGTGGATCAACAACAACTACGTGGCCCGCTGGAAATTTAGCACGGGATACAACCAATTCGATATTCCCCAAAGCGAAAACCGCCTGAACGCCATTGAGTTCGTATCGGAAACCAACACGGATTTCCGGGTAGACAATATCTGCATCTGGCGCAAAACCGGTAACTGCACCGGCGACTTGCCCGTGTGCGTGGACAACGGCTTGAACTACTCCAGCACCAATGCCGCCCGCTGCGACCTGTACACCTCCCTCGAATTCACCCACTGCAATTCCGTGTGCGACTACGGCGGTACGTTCATCTACCGTGGCGACAAGTACGACGGCGTGCTCGATGCCTCCGACTTCGCACCCGAACTCGTGCGCATTGACCCCTGCGTGGTCAGCGCCTACGGTGGAAATGTGCCGACGAAATTGTACGCCGACATCTATGTTTTTTCCAAAAAAGACACCCTCCCCCTTGACCTGATCGTGAACTCGCCTACACCGGCCAACATCAAAACCTTTGTTTTTTCCTGCAATTCCCGAAACCCCGACGGCTCCTGCACCACCGGCCAGCGCTGCCTGGCGGAAATCGGTACCAGCAACGTGTACACCCCGCTGACCTGCGACAGTTTTTACTACATCGTGGTCACGTCGGGGGGCGTGGGCACGGCCTACGACCTCAACGTACTGCCAAACGGCCCCTGCGGTACGAATGCGGAATTGCTTTCGGTGTTTTGCTCCGATTTCCCTGGCAGCGGAGCAAATTCTGACACATACACAGTGTCGGCGACCTCTGCTCCGGGCTTCGATACCCAGACCCAGGGCAACGTGTACGAAACCTGCTACGGCGGCTCATTGCCGTATTCAGGCGGTGAAAAAATATTCAAGTTCGTGCTCACACACCCCGCTGCTATCCGCGTGCGCGTAGAGTCCGATGTACAAATAGGGGTGTTTTTGTACGCTTTTCTCTGCGGCAAAGAATGTGTGGACTACGCCGAAACCGAGGGCAACGGCGAGCAAGCCTATTTCACAGAGTTTTTGACCGAAGGCACCTACTTTATCGTGGTAGACAAAGCCTTTGATTCGCCTACGAGCAATGATTTTGAAATTAGCGTCGAGTGTACCCGAAAATCCTACTTCGACATCGTCAAAGAACTCGGCTGCGGGGTCTCATTCGACAAACCGAGCGTGGCAGAACAGAGCAGTCAACCCTACGACCCAAAATACTGCGATTGCGCCTCGTACTTTTTCAGCCATTACCTGAACATCAAATCAGGGGCGTACGATTTTGCAGCAGACGACTACATCCAGTTTCTGTACCGCGACACAACGGATGGAAACCTGACCAGCAGCGCAAGACTGACCAAAAAATGGGACGCTCCGCCCGGCCAGGACAAGGAGTATATCCTGAGCAGTACTCTACAGCCGCTCCAAAATGAAGATACCAAATGTTCCCACTACGGCGGCGACACCATATTTATCTGGCTCACCCAAACCTCGCCCGGTAGCCGGAATTTCAAGGAAATGGCAGTTGTGTACGAAGATCCCGCCACCACGCCCGGTGTAAATGCTACCAATAGGTTCGTGGTGGACACCTTGCCGGGCAACTTCCGGAGCTCCATCTCCTCGATGAACGTGCTGAACACCGTCACGTTCGGCGGCACGTCGTTTGGCCGCACGGTCAGCCCCACCACCACACAAATCAGCACAGCATTTGCTTCCAGCATACCGTGGTACATCGAAGTGGACCCGCCCGTGGACTGGTTGTCTGTGTCGCCTCTGTCCGGCGGCGGCGGCGGCTCGTACGATATCACCGTTGACATGGACGAAAACACCTCGGCCCTGACCCGCCGGACGATCTTGCGCTTCATTTCGGTAGACCGCCCGGATATGTACCGCTACGCCATGGAAATACGGCAGGACGGCGTTTGCATACCGGCTTCCGTGACCATCCAGCAAACGCCGGCAGTAGTATGCGAGGGCGACAGCGTCACGTTGAAGGCCTTCGTCGGGTTCGATCCGAACAACCCCGATTCCAGCCTTGCCCGGCAGTACGCTTACCGCTGGGAACCCTCTTTCAAACGCGATTCCGTGATCGGCTTGTCGGCACAAAATCTGGCGCTGGGCGACAACACCTACTCCGTGACGGTGACCAACAACAACCGCAACTGCAATCAATCGGCTGCCGACACGATCACGTTTACCGTCGGTAAACGCCCGACAACGCCCACGGCGGCCAGCCCGGTGTCCGTTCGGCTGTGCGCCGACGAACAATTGCCCACGCTTGCCGTGACCGTCCAAACTCCCTCGGGCCAGCCAACCCCGACCGTCAACTGGTACGACCAGCCGCAAGGCGGTATATTGTTAAAAGAAAATTCCCTCACGTACAAGCCCACACAGTACATCAGCGCCCAATACTACGCCGAGGCCCAAAACCCAGGCGGCTGCCCCAGCCTGACGCGTCGTCAGTTCACCGTCACGGTGGATCCCTTGCCTTCCCTGTCCGTAGCCGGAGCGGCCTGCGATTCCACACACCTGACTTACAGTTTTACGGCTACCACCGACGGCACCGATCTGAGCGTCAACATTGGCCAAAAAACATTTGCCAACGGTACCTACACCATTTTCAATGTGCCCATCGCCAGCCCGGTGCAGGTGACGGCGGTCAATGCTTTTTGCGATACGATAGCCCAGGTTTTGCCGCCAACCTGTGTGTGCTCCGTTGGTTTGCCGCAAAGCGGCGGCGACCAAACGGTTTGCGACAACCAGCCCGTGCCGCCCCTCATGGCCACCGCCACCGGCCCGCACGAAACTGTGGACTGGTATGCCGCGCCCACTGGCGGCACCGTTTTGCCGGGCGGGCAAGGCACCTCCTCCTTCCAGGCTACTACCGCTGGCCCGTATTTTGCCCAAGGCCGAAACACGCTCAATGGCTGTGTGAGCGCCGCCCGCACGGAGGTGCGCCTGACTATAAACCCGACCCCGTCGCTCACAGTCACTGATACCGTTTGTGCATTGGACCTGAGCGATTACCAGATTTCCGTGAGCACGTCCCCCGCTGCCGCGCTGAGTATTTCCCCGCAAAACGCAGGCACCGTCAGCGGCAGCAATGGCGCGTTCACGGTGAGCGACATCACCGTCGGGCAGGACATTGTGCTCACGGCCACCGACCCGGCTACCGGCTGTGCTCGCTCCCTGACCGTGTTAGCGCCCGACTGCGCCTGCCTGACCATACCGGCTCCGGTGTCGGGCGGCAACGCAGCCGTGTGTCCCGGCCAGCCTTTCCCGGCGCTCACCGTGACCGTGGCTTCCGGCCTGTCGGCCAATTGGTTCAACGCTAACAGCGTTGCCGTTGCTTCGGACACCCTTTCTTTTGTGCCTTTCGCGCCCGGCACTTATTTCGCGCAGGCCATTGACCCGGCAAGCGGTTGTGTGAGCGCAGGCCAAACAGCCCTCACACTCAGCATCCACCCGCTGCCGCCGCTATCGGCGGCCACGCCCCAGTGCGCACCCAATCGCCAGGCATACAGCGTGGCCGTGACCACAGCGCCTGGCGTTTCCCTGTCGGCCTCGTCCGGCGTGCTTGCGGGCGACAATGGTGTGTTCGCCGTGAGCGGAGTAGCCGTTGGCACGGCTTTGGTATTGACGGCCACGGACGATGTCACTGGCTGCACCCGCGACACCGTCGTGGTATCGCCTGCCTGCCCGTGTGTGCAAAACATTCCGCCCCCGGGTTCGCCCGGCACGGTCGAAATCTGCGCCGGTGAACCCATTCCGATGCTTTCGGTGACGGTAGGTTCCGACCAGACCGCCGACTGGTACAACGCCCTCGGCGGCACCCTCGCTCTCGGAACGCTCCAGTACCAGCCCGCTGGCGCGGGCATATTTTCGGTAAAAACTCGCGACACGATCAGCAACTGCACCAGCACCGATGCCGCCACGGTCTCGCTTGTGATCAACCCGCTCCCGGGCGTGCAGGTTGCTGCCAAAAACTGCGACAGCACCCTGCTGACGTACACCGTAGCGCTAACCACCCAGCCGGGCGTGGGCATCACACCCAGCCTCGGCACGCTGGCTGGCAGCAACGGCCAGTTTTTGGTGTACAACGTGCCCGCCAATAGCAACCTGACCATTACTGCCCTGAACGGGCAAACCGATTGCTCGGCCTCGCTGTTAGTCACGGCACCCGTGTGTACCTGCGATACGACTATTTTGCCGCCCGAAACGGGCGGAAACAAATCGGTGTGCGCGGGGCAGGCATTTCCGTCGCTAACGGTGAACGTCGGAATGGGCCAAACAGCGGTTTGGTACAACGCCGCTGGCGTGGAGGTGGGCCAGGGTCAGGCGTTCGCGCCTACGGCAGCGGGCACCTATTTTGCCGAAACGCGAAAACTTGTGGACGACTGTCGGAGCCTGACCCGGACGGCAGTTTCCCTGACCGTGAATCCCGCGCCTACCCTCGTGCTGGCCGACACGATCTGCTCCGACAACTTGCTGACATACAGCCTGGAGGTGCTGACCGATGGCACTGATATTCAAGTGGCACCCGCGTATTTGAAAATACCGACCGGGCCGGGCGCATTCGTCATTTTGAACATACCGGTGGGCGCGGCGGTGACCATCACAGCCCTGAACGCCAACACCAACTGCATGTTTGCCCGACAGGTGGTCGTCAACCTGTGCCCTTGCCCCGCCGTGGCCGCACCAACGAACCTCGGCGATCAGGAAATTTGCGAGGGCGATCCGCTCCCGATGTTGCGGGTTTCTGTGGATAAACCTACCCACACTGCCGACTGGTACACCACCACTACGGGTGGCGTGCCGATCATCAGCGGCGGTATCGGCACGCTGAACTTCCAGCCCGTGCAGATGCAAACCCGAACGTACTACGCCCAAACCCGGGACACCGAAACCAACTGCCTCAGCGCGGGGCGTACACCCGTCACCCTCACCGTTCGCGCACCGGCCACCGTTAGTGCCGGCCCCGACCGGGCGGTTTGTGCAGGCGAGCAGGTGCCGCTGTCGGTCACGCTCAATGGCGTGGACGGGGGAACCTGGAGCGCCAATGTGCCTGGCGGTGTGTTTTTTCCCAACAACAACGCCGCGAGCGCCCAGCATTACCTCCCACCAGCCGGAGCGGGCACGGTGACTCTGACCCTGACCAGCACGGATCCGCCCGGGCCTTGCCCGCCCGTCTCCGATGCCATGATTATTCTGGTGCATTCGTTGCCGACCATCATGCCCGACACGGCGTACTGCGCCCCGAACTTGCAAACCTACTCTGTCGAATTCCTCTCGGATGCGCTTTCGGTCACGCCCGCAACGGGTGTGCTCTCCGCACTGGGCAACAACCGGTACCGGGTAAGTGGCATCGGCAAGGGCGCTGCCCTGACCGTGATGGCCGAAAATGCCGATTGTTCGGCGCAGACGACATTCCCCGTGCTGGATTGCGCGTGCCCGGAGGTAAATCCGCCCGCCGTGCCGCCTATCGTCAGCGTTTGTGCCGACAAACCGATACCGGTCATCAGCGCACAGGCCGGAGCCGATGAAACGGTGGACTGGTACAGCGCCGAAACCGGAGGAATTTTACTCGCTTCAGATACGGCTCAGTACCAACCAGGGTTTGCCGGTCTGTTTTTTGCCCAGGCCCGCAACCGCACCCACGGCTGCACCTCGGCGCGAGCTCCGGTCGAAGTGGAAATCCGGCAGTTGCCGATGGCAAACGCGGGACCCGATCAGGCGGTTTGCCCCGGCGGTTCGGCCATACTAATTGCAACGGACGGCACTGGCTACAGTTTCCTGTGGAGCACCGGGGCAAGCACCCAGTCCGTCACCGTGTCGCCTTCGGCAACGACAACGTACTTTTTGGACGTAACCCGGGCGGGCTGCGAAGCCTCCGACTCGGTGGTCGTGACGGTCAGCCCGGCGGTTTCAGTGGCGGTGGAGCAGGTCGTCCCGATCCAGTGTTTTGGTGGAGCAAACGGTGTGATCCAAGCCAACATGACAGGCGGAACGCCCGGTTTTTCATACGAGTGGTCAAACAGCTCGGTGTTGCAAACAGTCGGGGCATTACCCGCCGGTATGTACACCGTCACAGCAACCGACAATGCTGGCTGTACCGCCATCGCAACATACCTGCTCGCCGAGCCTGCCGTACTGGTCATTGCCAATGTAAACACCACCAATGCCACGCCCGGCCAGGCCGACGGGGCCTTGCAGGTGGCCGTACAGGGCGGCCTGCCGCCGTATTCGTATGCGTGGTTTCAGAACGATACCCTGATTGTGGGGCAGAAAGAACCCTTGCTGGACTCCCTGCCGGTCGGTTTTTACGAAGTCACGATCACAGACAGCCTCGGCTGCACCGTCGCCTCGGCCGTGTTGCCTATCGGTTCAACGGAAGCGGGCGATCCCAAGTGGAGCGCATTAGTCGTCATGTACCCCAATCCCACTACGGGTATGCTACACATTCGCCTCGACCTGCCTTCGAGTTCGAAAATTTCGACGCGGGTGCTGGATGCCATTGGCCGTGAGGTACTTGGGCAGGAGCACGGCAGCCGCCAAACGGGTGTTTTGACGCTCGACCTCTCGCAGCAGGCCACGGGAATCTACTTCGTGCAACTGTTAATGGACGACACTATCCTCACGCGAAAAATCAACCTGACCAAGCACTGATACCATGCGCACCACCCGACTTTTTTTGCTGGCCCTGCTGTTGTCCAGCGGTTGTTTGGACGACAACTTGGAGACACTCGAATTCGTGGTTGCTGTGACCGAGCCGCCGACCCCCACCGATGCGGGCACCATCCGACTGAACGGCCGGGTGGACGGCTTGAACCTCGGTCGCGTGGATTCCTGCGGGTTCGTGTGGTCGGAGGACGAAAAAGCCGCACGCGACCTGAAGCCCGGCCTGGCTGTCATACCGGCGGCTGACCGACCGGAGCGAAACGGCCCTTTCGAGGCGACTTTTCGGCTCAACCAGGGCCAGGTCGTATTTTTTCGCGCCTGGGCAGCATTGGGAGAACGGCGCGTGTACGGCGAAGTGGAACCGTACAGCCTTGACCAGATCGTGGTGATGACCATGAATGAAACGACAGTTTTCAACGACACCGCTGTCGTACTCGGGCGCCTGGTCGGTGTGGAATTGCAAAAAACAAAGGTCGGGTACGGGCACGTGTACGCGCCGGAGGGCATCGCGCAAAAACCTGCCCTCGGGCTGCCCGGCTGCCTCGCCACGCCTCCGCTGGAAACCCTGGAAGACAGGTCGTTCGTGAGCGTACTGAAGGGGCTGGCGTTCAATACGACCTACCGGGTACGGGCATACGCCGTCGGGCTGCAAGACACGTTTTACAGCCAAACGGTGGACACGTTCCGGGTGCGTGACGGGTGGCGGTTAGTGGATTCGTTTCCCGCAGATTTCAAAGATGGCCTCGGCATCGGGTCGGGTGGCCGCGGTTACGCCGGTTTCGGCTGTGGCAATACCGGCACTTGCTTCCAAAACGACCTGCCGCCTGCGCTTTGGGCATTCGACCCCGCAGCGCCACCGGGCGGCCAGTGGCAACCGGCGGCACCGTTCCCGGACGGCATCGGCGAAGGTCAAAAGCGCACCAATGCGCTGTCATTGGCAATGGGCGACACTGTTTACGTTATTTTTGGAGCCTATTCCCATAACCAGACCGGCAACACGTTACCGGTGATTGATTTTTACAAGTACGCTCCGGCTACTAACCAGTGGGTAAAAGGCGCAAAACTGCCCGATCAGGACGCATTTCGAACCGGAGCCGTCGGCTTTGTTTCCAACGGCAAACTGTATGTGGGCGCGGGAATCAAGTATCCGAACAACGTTGAGGAGTACCACAACAATTTTTGGGAATACACCCCTGCCGCCGCCAGTTGGCGGCCTGTGGCGGGGCTGCCCGTTCGGATCAGTTTTTTTGACACTAAAACGTACTTCACGGGTCGGTACGAAGCCGTTGCATTTTCCATCGCCGGAACCGGTTATGTGGGCGGCGGTGAAATTAAGGGCGGATTACAATTGACCGACTTCTGGAAATTTACCCCGCCCACAGGCTTGCAGGATACCGGAAAGTGGGAACTGGCCGGCTTTTTTCCCGGTCCGGGACGCGTAGATGCCACGGCGTTTGCCATCGGCGACAAAGGCTACTACGGCACCGGGTACAACACCCAAGCGGGCTACCTCGACGACTTTTGGGAGTTTGACCCTGCAGCGACCGAGCCGTGGAAAAAACGCACCCCGTTCATCGGCGGGCGGCGCGGCAACGCCCTTGGATTTGCCATCGGCGACCGGGGTTACCTCGGAACAGGCCTTTCCCAAATGGTGATCAACAATGGCCAAAATTTGCTCCCTGTCATCCACCGGGATGTATGGATGTACACCCCGGAAGAATAAACTCGACCATGCGCTACCTTTTGCTTTTTGCCTTTTTTGCGGGCCATGACTTCGGCTTTGCCCAAAAGCTGTACCCGCTCCAGTCTATCGCCGACAGCCTTGCCTTCCGACTCGTTGCCGCCAACCGCTTGCCCGCGCTCCAATGGCTCGCGCCGCCGGATGCCGTGGTAGGTGCCAAACGCGGTGACTACCCGGAGGTGGCGGCCATTTTCCTGCGCGAAAGCGACCTCGTGGTGCAGTACGCGCCGGGGCGTTCGGCCGCCGAGCAGTCGTTCACCATCGAATTGGCGCTGTACCTGCCCGATGGGAGTCGTATCGAGCCGTTGCCGCACGAACGGGCGGAAAATACAAACAGCGCGAACAGCGACCAGCGCGAATTGGTCTGGTTGGACGTGTTGGAGCACCTGCCCGAATTTGAAGGGCCGTATGGCTTGTACATCCGCCGCTCGCTCATGGGGGCAGTAAATTGCACAGGCGAGCGCCCCGTTTTTTCCCTGAAAAAACAACTGCCCCACTACGCCGCCGCCGGAGCGGGCTTGGCCTTGGTAGGGCTGGGACAAGTGTACAACCAGCAAAAAATAGATGCCTACGCGCAGTATCGGGCGTACTGGGCCGATGGCAAATCCCGCGACGAAGCCGAAGACCCGTTCCTGAAAACCGCCGAGGATAAAAAGAAGGCTGCCGAAATGTGTACGTACGTGGGCCTGGCGCTGCTCGGCGCAGATGCCGTGTGGTATGCCCTGCGGGCCATGAAGATCAAGCGCCGCCAAAAGGCGTACGACAAATTTTGCGCACCGCCCTCAACCTCTCTGCTCCAGGTACGCCCGACGGCTTTCCCGACGAGTGCCCTGCCCGGCGTGGGTTTTTCCATCACGTTTTCCTTGTCACGGCCATGAAAAACACCCACTATTTTTTCCTGTTGGTTGCCTTTGTCTGCTGTTTGCGCCCAGCCCTTGCTCAGCCCTGTTACAAAGAAATGCGCTCGGACGGACTGAAATATATGAATGCTAAAAACTACGGCCTGGCCAGCAACACGTTTTGGGCGGCTATGCTCACATGCGCCGACAAGCCGGATGACAACGACCTGAGTGACCTTCTCCAAAAGTGCCAGGCCAAGTGGGTACATGACCTCGAGGCTTCCGTGCAGCAACAAAAAGAGGCCTATCAGGCTGCTGAAAATGCACGACAGGCAGCCGAAACGGCCAAGCAATCGGAGGCTGCTGCCCGACAGGAAGCCGAAAACAATGCCCGAAAAGCACGCGAACAAGGCATTCGAGCCGAATCCCTGCGCATGGCCTTGGTCAGTGACATGGTGCGCCAAAAGGGCCGCACGTCCGATGCCATGCGCCTGGCTTATCTGGCCCTGCAAATGGCAGGCACCAATGCTTCGCCGCCCATGATGCGGGCCTTTTCGGATGCTGTGCGGGATTCGTTTGTGGTACCGTTTTACAACAGCCCTGACCAAATTGCGCACATTGAGCCGCTGGCTGGCGGTGCGGCTGGTTTTTTGCTGAAAAAAAAAGGCGGCGGGTACCTTATCGTGCAGCCTGCCCAAAAAGACCGCCAGATGCAGGTGACTGAAATTAATGCCGGAAACACGACCGTGGTCGCTTCGCCGCAGGGCGACCGGTTTGTGGGCTGGGGTGCAGGGCCGAGCGCTCGAATTTTCGATGCTGCGGGCACGGAAATGGCCGCGCTGAACGGCCATGCCGAACCGATTCGAGCAGCGGCTTTTTCACCCGACGGCAGGCTTGTCGTCACCGGCTCCCGCGACAACACGGCCCGAATTTGGGCCAACACGGGCAAATCGCTGGCCGTGCTGGAGGGCCATTCCGGCAACGTACAGTGGGTCAGTTTTTCGCCCGACGGCACGGCCGTGCTCACGCGGGCATCCGATGGCACGGCCCGCATCTGGTCGGTGCAAGGAGCGTTGGTGGGCGTGCTTCAGGCCGATGGCGCATACCTGCTCGACCTGCGCATGGCCCCCGATGGCAAACGGTTCGCGGCGCTGTTTTCGGACGGTCAGGCCAGGTTGTACGCCGCCGACGGGAAGGTGGTTGCAGCATTGAACCCCACTGGCCAGACCGTCAAAGATGCCTGTTTCGCTGCCGCAAACCCGCGTTTGGCGGTGCGCCTCGGCAACAAAACCGTGCGGCTTTGTACGCCCGACGGCGACCCGCTGGCCGCCTGCGAGCACCCAACCAACGTGGTCGGCATGACACTCCGACCCGATGGCAACGAGCTGCTCACCTGGGCCGACGACCATGTGCTGCGGCTGTGGGACGGCCGCGGCCAGCTGCTCCGCGAACTGCGCGGGCACCGGGCCGGGGTCACGAACGCGGCTTTTTCGCCCGACGGGAAATTTATCCTGAGCACGTCGAAAGACGGTACGGCCAAACTATGGGACACAGACGGCAGTATCTGGACCGACTGGGCTTCCGGGCCGAACCCGTTGGCGCGGTTTGCTCCCGACGGTGGCGAGTTCATGACGAACGTGAACGGCGGACGGTCGGTAGCCCGGATGCCGTTGCCTGCGCTCGTTTATCAGCAGATAGACCGGACGAGCGTACTGGCTGCTACTTCCACCAAGGCTTTGCTGGAGGAGTTTCGGGTGCAGTTTGCAGATGCCCTGGAGAAGAAATAGCATCCCCTAACTTCCCCTCCACCCCCTGCTCCAAGCCCTAAGCCCGCTCGCCAACCACCGCCAGTAGCAGGCCCGCGAGGTTGAGCACGCCGAGGCCCTCCGAGACCGGCCCGCCTTCAACCATTGGTTGTTTTTACCCATTATTCGCATAAGCCCCATTTTTCAGCGGGCATCATGTAATTTTGCCATCTCGTAGTAAAAGATGACCCAGAGCAACTGCCTCCGGCTTAAACACCCTATCATGCACAAAAACAAGTTTGTCGCTGCCCTCGTCTGCCTGATCTTCGGCCTTTCCTGCACGGCTCAAAAGCCGTTCAACATCCGCTCGCTCACCCTCGGCGAGGGCCACGTTTTGCTCCTGCTCGACAGTACCGAGGCCTCGCGTACGCTCCTGCACGACGACACCGATCGGTTCTTCGATCGGGTCACGGCTTCCGAAATGTCCATCCAGATAAAAAAACCGCTGGAACCGGGTCAAACTCGTACCGACCTGCTGCCCGCGTTCACGGACTACCTGCGCCGCGACGTGGCGGGCTTTGCGCCCGACGAGTCGCTTTTGTCGGCCGAGGTCATGCAGGAGGTTTTCAACACCTGCCAAGGGGTCGCGCCGGGCATTTTCCCCGACACGCTCATCCTCATCAAAACCAAGGGCAACCACTACGGCAACTCGGTGTACTACACCCGTGAAAATACCATCGTCATTCCCGCCGATGCCCTCGCATCGGGTAAGCGCGATGCGTTTATGAGCACGATGTACCACGAACTGTTCCACGTCTATTCGCGCCTCAACCCCGAAAAACGCGCTCGCCTTTACAAGTTGATCGGGTTCGACCACCTTGGCCCCGACAACCTGCACCTGCCCGACAGCCTCGCCCTGCGGGTGCTGTACAACCCCGACGGCGTGGATTTCGCCCAAAAAATAACCCTCGACATGGGCAATGGCACCACGATTCATGCAGTGCCAATTATCTTTTCCAAACACATGGGCTTCAAACCGGGCAAGCGCTCGTTCTTCGGCTACGTGGACTTCAGCCTGTATCAAATTCAGCAAAACAAGCAAGGCGGGTGGGACGTGGTCACCCAGCCAGACGGCTACACCAGCACCCTGAACATGCGGGAAGTGCCCGATTTTTTCCACCAGATCAAGGACAACACGGGCTATATCATCCACCCCGATGAGGTGTTGGCCGACAATTTTTCGTTTCTGATGCAAGCCCAAAAAGACAACTCCGTGACCGCCAGGTTTTCGCAGGAGGGCCAGCAACTCATCCGCGACGTAGAAGCGGTGCTCAAAAACTGATCTTGTGCCTTGGCCCGCATCCTGATCATTTCGGCTTGGTACAGCCCGTTCATCCACCCGCGTGCGCACCGCTGGACGTGTATTGCCGAGCACTGGGCCGGGCAGGGGCATGAGGTACACGTGGTTTGCGCCCGCCGGCGCGATTGCCCCGACGAGGCCGTACTGAACGGGGTGCATATCC
>JBEBHD010000245.1:0-8159 GCA_040080915.1 Saprospiraceae bacterium | reverse complement strand
GAGTCGCCGTCGGTGGCGGCGGCGCTTTCGGAGAGATGGCGCATCTGGATGGCGTAGCGTTCCAGTTCGCGCACCTGTTGTTCGATGCGGGCGCGGGCAATGTCAAGTTGTTCGCGCAACTGCCGGCGTTCTTGTTCGAGTAGCAGGTTTTTTTCTTCCAGTTCGCGCAGTTGGCGCTGCATACCGGCAAAGTCGGCATGCAGGGTTTTCCAGGCACCGATTTGGCTCTCGATACGGCCGAGGTCGGCTTCTAATTGAGCGTTTTCGGTTTGCAGGCGCTGGTTTTCGGCTTCCAATTCCGGAAGGCGGTCGGCCCAAAGGACGGTGTTCGCCTCGGCCCGTTCCATGCGGGCGGTGTTGGCTTGGGCGGCGGCGAGCAGCAGGTTGCGTTCCGATTCGTACTGTTCGGCCTGTTCGCGGAGGTTTCCCAGCTCGATCGTGGTCTTGCGCAAGTCCACTTCGCGCAGGTCGTAGTAGTGCTTGACCTGGGTGTACAGGCGGGCCAAGGCGTTTCGTTCCTGCGTGGTGCGCTCCAAAATGCGGCTCAGGGCGCGTTCGGGCCAGGAGGCTCGAAGGTTCCAGCCGATGAGCACGCCCGCCAGCACGGCGATTGTCCAAAACAGCCCGAAGAGTACCGGATCACTTAAAAATTCCATTGCCAACCGAAGGATTTCCGACCAAAGGTAGCGCAAATTGGTGCAAATCAATCGAGTAGGTCAAAATTTTGTTTTTTTTCACGTTCTTGTGCCCTTTGAATACTTACAAAAGGCCGTTTGAGCAACCGATGACCTACCACACGAACCGATTTTTGTTTTGCCGAAAATGCTGCGCAAGCATTTCTCGGTGGCTTTTTTTGGCCCTGTTCCCGTGCGCTCTGGCGGGTCAAGTCGCGCCCGATGTGCAAGCCTTTATCCGTATTGACACCATCATTTTGGAGGGAAACCGGAAGACGCGCTCGGCATTTATCCTGCGCGAACTGGAGTTTGCCGCTGGCGATACGCTCGATTTGACTACCCTCGCCGCAACGCTCGAACGCAACCGCCTGCGCGTGATGAACACCAGCCTGTTTTCCAGCTCCGCCGTCAGCCTCGAAACCGTGGAGCCGGGCGACCGCCTCGCCGTGCGTTTCCAATTAGTCGAAACCTGGTACATCTACCCGATACCGGTGTTCGAACTGGCCGACCGAAATTTCAACGTCTGGTGGACGGAGTTCAACCGCTCACTCAAACGCGTCAACTACGGCATCAGTTGGACGCACCTCAACCTCAGCGGCTGGGCGGATGTGCTAAAAATAAACCTCAATTTCGGCTATACCAACCGCTACGAAGTGGTGTACGAGCGTCCGTGGTTCAATCGCCGCCAAACCCTCGGCTTCCGGGCGGCAGTAGGCCTGAGCCGGGCGCACGAGGTAGCCTATGGCACGCAAGAGAACAAACAACTTTTTTCCGTAAACCCCGATATCTGGCAGCGCGAGCGCTTTTACGCCAACCTGACGTTCAACTGGCGGCCCAAACTGTTGGACAACCACGCCCTCACGCTGGAGTACCACCACAACCAAGTCGGCGACTCCATCGCAGCGGAGGTCAACTCCGATTATTTTCTCGGCAGCAAAACCCGCCAGCGGCATTTCAGTTTGGTGTATCGATTTGTAACCGACCGACGCGATATCCGGCCCTATCCGCTCAGCGGCTGGTTGGGTGCTCTGGAAATCCGCCAAAACGGCCTCCTGCCCACCGACGACCTGCACCTGTTCCGCGCTGCTGCCGAACTGCGCCGGTACTTTCTTCTTGCACCGCGCCTGAGCCTCGAAACCGTGCTGAAGGGCCGCGTCAGCCTGCCGCGCCGCCAGCCGCCGTTTTTCAATAACCAAGCCTTGGGGTACGGCAACGACCTCGTGCGCGGCTACGAGTTTTTTGTCATGGACGGGTTGGACTACGGCCTGTTCCGTGCCTCGCTCCATATCGGCATCCTCGACCACATCTTCAAGATCGGGCGCATCATGCCCATGCAAGCGTTCAAGGTCATGCCGTTGAAGGTCTTTTTGTCGCTGAACAACGACCTCGGGTACGCCAACGATCCGTATTATGCAGCCGGAAACCCGCTGACCAACCGCCTCCTGCACGGCTACGGCATCGGCCTCGACGTGGTAGCCTACTACAACATGGTGGCCAAGTTCGAGTGGAGTTGGAAAGGGGTGGGCGGCAGCGGTTTTTACCTGAACATCAACACGGGAATTTAAATGGACAACAAACAGGCGACTTACCGACGGGTCTGCGAAACGGCACCCGACCTGCCGCTTTTCATGCACGACTGGTACCTGGATGCCGTGTGCGGCGAAGGGAATTGGGATGCTGTTTTTGCCCGCAAGGGCGAACGTACTGTCGGCGTACTGCCATTTTTTTTGAAAAAAAAACTCTGGTGGCGCTACGTGGCCATGCCGCCACTGTGCCGAATGATGGGGCCGTACCTGCTGCCCGAGTACCGCGCCCCGCGCAAGGAAATGCCGCTGCTGCAGGAACTCGTCAGCCAACTACCCCGCCTGGCTGCCTTCGAGCAGGACTTCAACTACACGGCCCAAAACTGGCTGCCCTTTCATTGGCGCGGCTACGCCCAAACCACGCGCTACTCGTACACACTTCCGCTCACCGACCTGAAAACCCTGCGTGCCAACCTCGCGCCCGACTACCGGAACAACAAACTGCCCAAGGCCGCCGCCAAACTGCACGTCCGCACGGGTGATGACCTCGATCTTTTTTTTCAAATCCACAACCGCTCCTACCAACGCCAAGGATTGGACGCGCCCGTGCCCTTCGACCTGCTCCAGCGGCTCGACCGCGCCTTGGCTGCGCACCAGGCCCGCGAGATTTTTTTTGCCAAAGACCCAAAAACCGGAGTCGTGCATTCCGTAGCCTACCTCGCCTGGGACCGCCACTCGGCCTACTACCTGCTGGCTGGCGACGATCCCGCTTTGCGTCGGTCCGGCGCGGGTATCTTGGTCGCGTGGGAGGCCATACGCCACGCCAAGGAAACGCTGGGGCTAAAAACCTTCGACTTCGCAGGCAGTATGATTGAGCCGATCGAGCGCGTGCGTCGGCAGTTTGGTGCCGAGCCGAAACCGTACTTCCGGGTGCGAAAAGAATGGTCGTGGGCCTGGAAAGTGGGCAAAGGATTGCTCCGAGATTACTGAATCACCACCGCTATTTTGCCATCGCTGCCCACCGCGATCCGGGTGATTTTCCGAATGTTGTACATACTCAAGTCGGCAATTTCTACCCAGTCGGTTTGGCGGTGCGGGTCGTACTGGACCAGTTTGCTGCCGTTGCTCGACAGTAGCACCCCATCGGGCATGACGGCAAAATCCTCCACGCCCGGCGGGGTTTTGATCAGAATGTCGGTCGCTTTGCTCACCGGGTCGTAGGTTTTGATGTACCAGGTTTGTTCAGTGGCTTTTTGCACAAAGGCCAAGCGCCCGTCGGACAGCCGATGCAACGCCCGTCCGATGCTGGAGGCTACGCGCTGGAGCTGTTGCTGGCCGGTTCCGACGATGGCCAGCGCGTGCGGCTGGTCGTTTTTTCCCACCAAAAAAAGCGCGAGCAGGGTATCGCGCAGCCAGCAGTGGTAGCCCACGTTGGTGATGGCTTGCAACACGGGTTGGCCGTTGTCGGAGCGGTCGAGTGGAAAGGACCAGAGCCGTTGGTCGCCATTGGTTTCCACCCGCACCACAGAAAAACGCTTGCCGCCGGGCAGGAGCGTGGGCGAGTATTCGGCGGTAGTGGTGGCCGTGACGCGGGCGGTGGTGCCGAGCAGGAAGTTGAGCGCGTAAATGTCCGTCTGCGTGGTATCGGCGGGCAATTGCACCGTCAGGTACAGCTCGTGCGGTGCCACAAACTGCGGCTGGTTGTTGTAGCCCGTCGAGTTGAACGCCGTGAGGAAGCGCGGCGCAAACGGGTACCACAGGTTGTCGGGCTTGCGGTTCATGGCAAAAAGCGCCACGTCGAAGTGCTCCAGTTTTTGGGAAAAAACAACAGGGGCGCACACAAGCAGCGCGAGGGCGGTGGCAGTCAGTTTTCTCATGTGGCGAAGGTAATGGCATGTTTGCGTACATTTGTTCCGCTAAAATTTTTCCGACATGATTTTCACAGAAGAAAAAACCCTGACCGTTCGCGAGTTTTTGGACTTGGGCACCTTCGAGGACGGTTACCTCTACGAACTCATCAATGGCGAAATCGTGAAAAGAGCATCCCCCGACACCGAGCACCAGAGCGCAGCATCCAATTTGTCTTTCTTCCTCCAATCCCATGTACGAGAAAAGGAACTCGGAAAAGTGTTTTTTGCCCCATACGATGTTTACCTTGACGAGGAAAACCTTGTTCAGCCCGACTTGATCTTCGTTGCCCAGAAAAACGCACACATCATCCAAAAAGGCTGCATCGTGGGCGTGCCCGATTTGGTGGTGGAAATCCTCTCGCCCGGCACCTACCGAACCGATCGGGGTGCCAAGCACCGGTTGTACCAGCGCCTCGGCGTTCAGGAATACTGGATCGCGGACCCGCGTAGCAGAACCATCGAAGTATACGCCCTGACGGCCGGTGTTTATGATCTGGTCGCTCTCGGCGAAGAGGACGATTCCGTAGAATCTCAAGTGCTTGCCGGGTTGGCCATCGCTATCAACGCAGTTTTTGGCTAAAAAAACGCAGCACCTCTTCCGCTGCCGCAAACGGCGAAACCCGCCCTGCCAGCACATCCTGTTCCAACTCGGCAAGCCGCGACCGAACATCGGGATGCGTGTAAAAAACCTTCCGAAGCCCATTTTCCAATGCCTCCTCAAGCCAGTACTGCGCTTGCTGGCGGCGGTTGTCGGCCCAAAAACCATTGGCTACCGTATCCTGCCGGTACGCTTCGATCCTCTCCCAAATTTCGGCAATACCTGTGCCTTCCTGACTACTACAAGCCAACACGCGAGGTGCCCAGCCGCTGGCTTTGGGCGGCAACAGGTGTGTGGCGTTCAGGTAGTGGGCACGGGCCTGATTGGCTAGTTTGACGCGGTCGCCATCGGCTTTGTTGACGACCAAGATATCGGCCATTTCCACGATACCGCGCTTGATGCCCTGAAGCTCGTCACCCGCTCCGGGCAGTAGCAGCAGCACGAACACGTCGGTCAGGCGGTGTACCGCCGTTTCGGATTGGCCCACGCCGACGGTTTCCACGAACACCGTGTCGTAGCCCGCAGCCTCTACGAGCAGGATGGTTTCACGGGTTTTGCGGGCCACGCCCCCCAGCGAATCGCCCGCAGGGGAAGGGCGAATGAACGCCCGCTCCGATACAGACAGGCGCTCCATGCGTGTTTTGTCGCCCAAAATGCTGCCCCGGCTGACGGAACTGGACGGGTCAATGGCCAATACGGCTACCTTTTTCCCCTGCTCCACCAACCGCGTTCCCAAGGCCTCAATGAAGGTGCTCTTGCCCGCTCCCGGCGCTCCGGTGATACCGATCCGAAGCGCTGGCGGGTGCTCGGAGCTGTCCGTCAACAGGCCTTGGATCACGGTCTGGGCCAGCGTTGCGTGCTCGGGGCGTGTGCTTTCCACCAACGTGATCGCCTGTGCGAGCACGACGCGGTTGCCGGAGCGGATGCTACGGATGAATTCTTCAGCAGTGCGCATTGATCATTAATGATGAATGATGAATGATGCAAAAGTAGGCGCTATTTCGCTCTCGTTCGGGGACGTACCTTTGCCGAAACACAACACGTCATGTTTTTCTTTTACAACTACCCTGAAACGCGATGGCCAGCCAGCCCCGTTACGGCAGATGTTTTCCGCCTGCTCGTTACGGCTTTTTTTGTGGCCTTGTTTTTTGGCTGCCAAAACCAAGCCGCCGGTCCCAATGCTACCGATGCAACCGGGAATGGCTCTACGCCAGCGTTACCTGATGCGGCGGCTCGCAAGACCATCGTTTTTTTTGGAAATAGCCTGACTGCGGCCTACCAATTGGCTCCGGAGCAGGGGTTCCCGGCGCTGATCCAGCAAAAAATTGACAGTCTGGGCTTGGCCTACCGCTGTGTGAACGCGGGCAACAGCGGCGAGACCACGGCTGGCGGAAAAAACCGCGTGGACTGGATACTGAGCCAGCAAGTGGACGTGTTCGTGCTGGAACTGGGCGGCAACGACGCTCTGCGCGGACTGCCCGTGAACGAATCCAAACGCAACCTCCAGGAAATAATCAACCGGGTGAAAGACAAGTACCCCACCTGCCGGATCGTGCTGGTGGGCATGCTCGCACCACCCAACCTCGGGCCGACCTACACCAAGGCATTTGCCGCCATGTACCCCGACCTGGCCAAGGCTAACGGCACTACGCTCGTACCGTTCCTACTGGAGGGCGTGGGTGGCGACCCGAATTTGAACCTGCCCGATGGTATCCATCCGAACGAGGCCGGTCACCGCATCGTGGCCGAAACCGTGTGGAAAATACTACGCCCCCTGCTCTGAAAATCATGGCTACACGAACTTTTTCCGGTGCCAGCCGTGCCCGCAAGGCACACTGGACAGCCCTGCGGGTCATGGCGAGCTACGGCCTGCTGATGCTGGGGCGCAAGTTTTTCGGCAATCGTTTTTACGAAAAACGCATCCTCGGCCTGCATCTGCGAAACGCCCAGCGGGTGAAAACGGCCATCCTTGAATTGAACGGTCTGTTCATCAAGGTGGGACAGATGCTGTCCATTCTCGGCAATTTCCTGCCCGAGGCGTTCCAAAAACCGTTGGAGGAACTGCAAGACCGAATCCCTCCGCGCCCGTTGGAGCAGGTGCGGACACGTATCGTGCAGGAACTCGGAAAACCGCCCGAAGCGATTTTCGCCTACTTCGACGAAACGCCCCTCGCTGCCGCCTCCATCGGGCAGGCACACCGTGCCCGTCTGCACGATGGCTCCGAGGTGGTGGTAAAAGTGCAGCACGCTGATATTGAGCAAATCGCCCGCATTGACCTCGAGGTGATCCGCCGGATCACCCGCATCCTGTCGTGGTTCTACGAAATCAAGGGCATGGACTACCTGTACACGCAGGTGCGCAAGATGATCGAAGAGGAACTGGATTTCACCCGTGAGGCCGCAGCCATGCAGCAAATTGCTGCCAACCTGCACGGGCAGGATGGGTTGCTCGTGCCCGAGGTACATCTGGCTTTTTCCAGCGCCCGCGTGCTGACAACGACGTGGCACGAGGGTGTGAAAATTTCCAACCTCGAACAAGTTGATGCCTGGCAGGTGAATCGGCGCGATCTCGGCGAGCGCCTGTTGCGAGCCTATTGCCAAATGGTGTTCGTGGATGGTTTTTATCACGCCGACCCGCACCCCGGCAATATTCTGGTCAAGCCCGACGGCACCTTGGTGCTGCTCGATTTCGGGGCCACAGGGTTGCTCAGCACCGCCATGCGCGAGGGTATCCCGGCGCTCATTGAGGCTGCGGTAAAAAATGATACCGACGGCATGATCAACGCCTGCCGCCGTATGGGTTTCCTCGCCGACGGGCGCGAGGCCGAGGTCATGGCTGAAAAAATGATCGCCGCCCTGCGCAATTTCCTGCAAAACGAGGTGCAGTTCGAGGGCTTGAATTTCAAGGACATCCAGGTCAAGCCCTTCGATAACAGCCTGTTCCGCCTGATCCAGGAGGTCGGGATCAGCGGTATCACCGGTGCGGTGCAGGTACCCAAGGAATATGTGTTGCTGAACCGGATGCTCACCCTACTGCTTGGCCTGTGCAACGCGCTCGACCCCAAACTAAACCCATTGGATGTGGTGCGGCCGTTTGCCCAAAACTTCGTGCTCGGCAAACGCGGCGACCTCGTTACGTTCGTCCGCGAACTGATCCAAAACACGCTTACCAACACGCTGGCGCTGCCCGATGAGCTGCGCCAAACCCTGCAACGCGCCCGTCGCGGTCAGTTGGAAATGCTCAACCCTGATGTACGCGACAGCGCCCGGCTACTGTACCTGGCCGTGCATCAGGTGCTGTTTGCGCTGCTGGCGGTGTGTGCTTTGGCGGCTGGCTGGTGGCTCGCCCGGAACGGAGACGAGCGTACGAGCAGGTTTTCGTACGGGGCCTCGGCATTATTTGCAGTGTTGTTCGTGCGGTCTTGGCGGAACGGAGGGCGGTTGTGGCGGAAGA
>JBEBHD010000244.1:0-8186 GCA_040080915.1 Saprospiraceae bacterium | reverse complement strand
GACCTTCCCTTTTCCGTTGAATAAATCTGTGTGAATCTGTGAAAATCTGTGGTGAAAAATGTTACGCCGCAAGCGGGGCTAAATAGATTGTCTTCTTTCAAAACATAGCTATTATGAAAACCATAATTTGTTGTTTAGCGATCCTGCTGGGGGCAGGAATGCTCCACGCGCAACAGGACAAGCAGTACAAGGGCGCAGCACCGGTAAAATCCGGTGCCAAAGCGGAAGGTGGCACCACCTGGGCCGTGGTGGCGGGCATTTCCTCGTATCAAAACGACGGCATTCCCAAGTTGAAATACGCCCACCGCGATGCCGAAGTCTTTGCCCGATACCTGCAAAGCCCTGCTGGCGGCGGCTTGGATAACGAACACCTCACCGTGCTGCTCAACGAGCACGCAACCGGAGCCGAACTGGCCAACTCCCTGTTCGGGCTGATCAAAAAGGTAAAAGAAGGCGACCAGGTCATTATTTACTTCTCCGGGCACGGTGATGTGGAAAGCACCCTCGAAGACCAGCCTGGCTACCTGCTCTGCTGGGATTCCCCTGCGAACGTGTACATGGGCGGCGGCACCCTTGAGTTGGACGACTTGAAAAAGATCGTCAAGACGTTGGCCCTAAAAAAATCACGGGTTTTGTTGATCACCGATGCTTGCCGGGCGGGCAAACTGGCTGGCAGCGCCAACAACGGTTCCCAAGTGGCCGCCAACAACATGAAGGCGCTGTTTTCCAACGAAATAAAAATCCTGTCCTGCCAGCCTGACCAGCTCTCTCAGGAAAGCCCGGATTGGGGCGGCGGCAGAGGCGTTTTTTCGTTCTACCTCATGCAAGGGTTGGAGGGAAAGGCCGACCGCGATGCCGACGGCAAAATAGACCTGCAGGAAATTGATCTTTTTCTGTACGACCATGTTCGGGAGGCCACCCAGCGCCAGCAAATACCGGTGACGGTGGGCGACAAGGCGGCGGTCATCGCCAAGGTTGACCCGGCTGTGCTGGCAGCACGGTCGCCCGCTTCCGACCCGAACGCCACCATTGGCTTGGTGCCCGGCAACGACAAATCTATCGCCGATGAAAAAGCGCTGGCCGCAAACCCCGCCCTGTTGGCCAAGTACAACGCGTTCAAAAAAGCCATTCAGGATGGTCACCTCTTGGGAGCAGGGACTGCCTCCGCCTGGGACTTATTCGATCGGCTAAAAAACGAAACGCTTTTGGCTCCTTTTCTGGAATTGATGCGGCACAACCTTGCTTCCGCTCTTGAATCGTCTGCTCAACAAGCCATCAATGATTACTTGCGCTCCGACCCGGTGGAACTGCGCAAACGCTGGAGCAAAAGCGATGCTTATGAAAACTACCCGGAATACCTCGCCAAGGCCGACGAACTGTTGGGGCCAACCAACCCGTTTCAAAACGCCTTGCAGGCACGGTTTCATTATTTCACCGGCCTGAACTACCGCCTGCGCGGCGAACGCACCAAAACGCCGGCATTGTACAAGCTGGCACTGGCCGAGCAACTAAAATGTACTGCTCTGGAGCCAACCGCCGCCTACGCCTACAATGAAATCGGAATCTTGGAACGCCGCAATGACAAGAATAACGATGCCATCGGCCATTTCGAAAAAGCCATTTTGTATTCGCCGGGATGGGCTTTGCCGTGGGCAAATTTATGCACCAGCTACAATGACATAGAATCGTACGGCAAAGCCGAATACGCTGGCAAAAAGGCTGTATCCTTGGACAACAACTTGGTCTTGGCGCACTACAATCTCGCTGGCACCTACAGGCGCACGTTTGACTTGGCCAAGGCCGAGCAGCACTACAAGACCGCCCAGCAACTCGACCCGGAATTTGCCGATGCGTATTTCAAGTTGGGGAACGTGTATTTTTCCCAGAACAAATACGCCGATGCCGAACGGATGTGGTTAGAGTACGCCAAACGCGACTCCTCAGAGCATTTCTTTTTTGCCAACCTCGGCGAGGTCTCGATCAAACTCGGCAAAAACGAGCAGGCCCTCCGGTATTTCCAAAAGGCCCTGTCCCTCAACCCCGATTCAGACCCAACTTACCACAGTATGGGCCAGTTCTTCTTGTCGCAGGGCAAAACCGCTGACGCAGAGGCGGCTTTCCGGCGCTATGTTCAAATTCTGCCCGCATCCCCGATTGGCTACTACTTCCTCGCCCAGATCGGTCAGTTGAACAACCAGCCGGAACAAGCCAGCGAAAACCTGAAATTAGCGCGGGAAAGGGACAAGGATTTTTCGACTCTGCGCGAATCCGGCGATTTGGAGAGCCTGCGGACGGACGCACGGTTTGGTCAGTTGCTGTCCAAGGAGGCACCTGGCTGGAACCAATAATTGAAACAACTTTGGCGTGTGATTTCACCACAGATTCACACAGATTCACACAGATTCATCCGTGGATAATCTGTGTGAACCTGTGTGAATCTGTGGTGAATAATACTTCGCTGCAGGCATAGACACGCTCTTACTCACTCCTTTCCCAATGATTTGATCAACGTGCCCGTCTTCATGCGCGGCTCGAAGTACGTGCTTTTCGGCGGCAAAATCTTGCCCGCGTCGGCGATGCACATCATATCGTCGAACGAGACTGGGTACAGCACAAACCCCGTCCTGTCGGGGGCGTTTCGCACAGCCTTACGGATACCTTGCAAGCCTTTGTTTCCCTCCACATACGTGACGCGCGTGTCAGTGCGCAGGTCTTGGATGCCCAGTATGTCGTGCAAAACCAATTCGTTGAGCAGGGTCACGTCGAGCAGCACGGGCAGCGATTGCTTGGTCGGGCGGAACGAGTTCAGCAGCTCCGGTCGCCAATGAAGGCGGTACCAGTGCTCGCGGAAGAGCATTTTGATCTCAAACTTCCGGCGCGGCTTGCGCGGGTGCTCCACGTGCTGGATGGAAAACACCTTGGCCAAGCGGCCAAAAAACTGCTCCGGGCTGAGCCGGTTTAGCCCTTCCACTACGCGGTTGTAGTCCAGAATATCCAACTGGTCGGTGGCGAAATACGCGGAAAACAGGTTGTCGAAATCTAGCTCCGGGTATTCAGGTTTGAGCTGTTCGTGCAGCAGGGCCAGAGTACTGGTCCGGTGGTGGCCGTCGGCGATGTACACGCTGGGCACATGTTGCTCAAACAGCGCCTGCAAGTGCCTGATAGCATCGGGATCGTCCACAGCCCAAGCGCGGTGTGTTTGCCCGTCGGCAACAAACCGGGTCTCGAAAAGCAGTGTGCTGGCAGTAGCGTGATCGCGCATCCATGCGTTGATTTGGGCAACAGGCGGGAACGTAAGTAACACCGGCTTGAGCACGGCACCCCAGCGCAACAGCAAGTCTTTTTGCTTGTTTTCGCGCTCGCTGAGCGTTTTTTCGTGTTTTTTTACTTTTCCCAGGAAAAAATCCCGCACATCGTTCACGGCCACCAGCCCGATATGGCTGCGGTGCGCGTCCTCAATTTGGTAAATAAAAATGGCCTCGCTGTCGGTTTGCGTCAGGAGTCGGTTGCGCTGGTAGTCCAGAAACGCGTTTTTTGCTTCCGAACAAAAAGTGTCCGGCGAGGGGATTCGATCAAAAATGGGATAGATGGCCCGAAAGGGCTTGATGTGCATGGTGGTGGCTGGTTAGGGAGGTAAAAGTAGCGGCAATCCTATTTTTTTTGCGGCCAGTAGTCAGGAAATTTTCATTTTTGGCGGTCAATTTGCCGTTCCAGTCCCCCACACCGTTTTTTTTATGAAGTTTTACTCCGTCTCCATTGTCATTTTCTTGCTCATTTCGAGCAATGGGCCGCTTGCTGCACAGTCGGTCGGCGAGCTCAAAGCACGCCTCAATCGAGCGCAAACTAAGCCCGAACGCCTTCAGTTGAGCTACGATTTGGCACAGGCGCTCATGTCCGGTCGCAAGTATGCCGAAGCCGCCTCGAACGCCTATACTGCCCATGAAATCGCCATTCAATTGGGCGAAAAGCGCATGGCTTCCGATGCCGCGCTCCTCAGCGGCGAGGCGCAATACCGGGCAAAACGCTATCCGGATGCCATCACGCGGTTTATCGAAGCCTGGAACACCGCCCGAAACTACGGCCACCGCGATGTGGCCCTACAAGCTGCTGAGCGCCTGCTGAGCATCAACAAAGAGCAGCGAAACCTTGCCGAGGCTCTGAAATGGAGCCAGGAAATGATCAGTTATTTGCAGGATAACAGCGGGCGTTCCTCCGGCAGCGGCGACGTAGCGCGGCGGTTGGAAAAACAAATTTCAGCGCTGGAGGCCGAAAACCGCGACCTGCGCGAACAACTCGCACAAGCCACTGGCCAAACAGCAGTTCTGGAAACCACATTCAAGGAACAAATCCAACAGGTGGAGGCTTTTTCACAAGAGGAGGTGAGCAAACGCGACGCAACCATCACCCAAATTTCGACCGAAAAAGACTCCGTCGAGCGGGTCAAGCGCCGGGAATTGGAAAAAATGAACAAGCAACAGATGCTCGACTCCATCATCAAAGTACAATTGGAGCGCGACGTACAGGCCCAAAAAGCCATTTCTGCCGAGATAGACGCGGCCCGACAAAAGTCCGAGTCGGCCCGTAATTTCCTTGTCATGGTTTCTGCCCTCATTTTGGTCATAGCGGCGCTGTTTTTCCTGCTTTTCCGCTCCAAACAACGCACCGCCAACGACTTGTCCCACAAAAACAAGATCATTGAAGACGAGCAAAAACGCAGCGACGAGCTCTTGCTCAACATCCTCCCCTTGGCCATCGCCCAAGAACTCAAGACCAAGAAAAAGGTGGCCGCCCGGAAGTACGACGATGCCACGGTCATGTTCATTGATTTTACAGGCTTCACCCAATTGTCCGAACTCCTAAGCCCGGAACAATTGGTGGCCGAATTGGACTACTGTTTTAGCAGTTTCGATCGCATCATCAGCCAGTACCGCATCGAAAAAATCAAGACTGTGGGCGATGCGTACATCTGCGCCAGCGGTCTGTCGGACAAAAACGCCAGCCCGACCGATATGGTGAAGGCCGCCTTGCAAATTCAGGATTTTCTGCTCCACCTCAAAGCCGAGCGCATGAACCAGGGCATGCCCTGCTTCGAGGCCCGCATCGGTATCCACACCGGCCCTGTTGTGGCAGGTGTGGTAGGCGAAAAAAAGTTTGCTTACGACATCTGGGGCGACACCGTGAACACCGCCGCTCGCATGGAGGAAACCTGCTCGCCGGGCCGCGTCAACGTCAGCGAAGACACCTACTGGAAGGCCAAGTACGAGTTCGAGTGGCAGCCACGTGGCAAAGTAGCCGCCAAAAACAAAGGCATGATGGACATGTACTACGTGACCGGAATGCTCGGCTCCAAGTGGTGAAACTGATCATATACCTCGCACCGCAAGGTGCGAAGCCGCTTTTGTCATACTGAGCGCTGCTAATCAAAATAGTAGGCCGAAGGCCATGCACAAAACCTCGCAGCGCGAAGTATAAAAAGACCACCCTGCCCGGTGAACCTGCCCGATTCTATTCGGTTCTAAGCGGTATGACAAGCTATTCCATTACCACCCGACACAAAGGCAAAATGGCCTTTGAAACTGAAATCGGCAACCACAAGGTTGTCATGGACACCACTCCCGACATCGGCGGCGACGACAGCGGGCCTTCGCCCAAAAAATTGCTTCTCGGCACGTTGGCCGCCTGCACCGGCATAGACGTGGTTTCCTTGTTGAACAAGATGCGGACACCCTTTTCCGATTTTGAAATCGCAACCGAAACCGACCTGACGGATGAACATCCGAAGGTTTTCAAAACCATTCAGATCATCTACCGCATCCGAGTAGCCGACGAGCACCGCGAAAAAGTGGAAAAAGCGGTGAACATGTCGTTGGAAAAATACTGTGGTATATCGGCCATGTTGCACAAGAACAGCCCGATGGAGCATCGGATCGAGTATTTGTAAAAAACGCAGGCGTGTTTTAACGCCGCGCTTGGGGTTTTCACCATGAGCAGCGAAAAGGCGCAGAGCTGGATCGCCCACAGGCTTTCCGCTCTGCGCCTTTTCGACGGATTGATGCCAACGATCAATCTGTCAGTACTACCCGTTTGACCGCGCTGACACTTGCACCGCGCAAGCTCAACGTATAAATTCCTGCTGAAGCGCCTGCTTCGCGAAGGCTCAGGGAAATTTTATGATTGTCCACCAATACCACTTGACGCACCAAAACCGCCTGACCTAAGTCATTGTAAACGGAAATGGTCACCACCTCGCGATCAAAGTCGGACAAGTCAACCCAAAGCCAATCCGTCGTTGGGTTCGGTTGTATCCGGAGAGGCGACCCTTGCGGTCGCCCTTCCTGCGGGTGTATACTGTTCGGTCGTTCCGCACCTTGGGTACGATTTTCCGTTTCCTGCGGCCCGTAGCTCGTGCCCAGTATCGTGATCAACTGCGTCGTCATGGCGGTATTTCCACACAAATCGTCGGCACGCCAGGTACGGGTGATGGTGTAGTTGGCCGCGCAACCGCTACCAGTGGCCACTTGACCCAAGAACGTAATTTGGACGTAGCCGCCGCAAGCATCCGTAGCCGTAGGCGTGCCCACTGGTGGCAAGGGCGCTGTACAGGAAATGGTGAGCGCTGCCGGAACAGAAGTAAACACGGGCGCCCCACTGTCTGCCACTTGGATCGTTTGGGTAGCCACCGTGCTATTTCCGCATACATCGGTGGCACGCCAAGTCCGCTTGATCTGGTAACTGGCGGGGCAGGTACCGCTGACAGTCGTTTGCCCGATATACGTTACCGTGACCAAGCCCGTGCAGGCATCCGATGCAGTGGCCGAGCCGACGGGCGGTATGGGGCCTGTACATCCAATAGTCACGTTGGCAGGTAAGGCGGTGAAAACAGGCTTACCGTTATCCACGACAGTTATGCGTTGGGACACGCTGCGCGTATTGCCGCAATTGTCCATAGCGGTCCAGCGGCGGGTCAGGGTATAGGCGTTCGGGCAAGTGCCCACAGTGCTAGTTTGTCCGTTGTAGGTCACAGCCACCATATTATCACAATTATCTGTGGCTATGGCGCTGGCGGGGTTGGGGATCGCGTTGCACTGGACGGTGACGTTCGCCGGTGTACTTGTGAAATTGGGCAGTTGCGTGTCCACTACCGTGATGCGCTGCGTGGCGGTTTGGGTGTTGCCGCAGGCATCCGTAGCTGTCCACTGGCGCGTGATCGTGTATGCATCGGGGCAAGTGCCCGCCACGCTGGTTTGGCCGTCGTATGTAATTGTCACACCGCCGCCACAGCCGTCCGTGGCGACAGGCGTACCCACAGCAGGTACACTGTTGCATTGCACGGTCATATTGGCTGGCACAGATGTAAAGACCGGTTTTACGTTGTCGAACACCGTGATAACTTGGTTGCAAGTGGCGCTCAGGCCGCCAGAGTCTGTGGCACGATAGGTACGGGTGACGGTTTTACGGTTGGCGCAAGTTTGGTTGCTGGTCGCATCACCATCGTGTGAAATGGAAGGCGTTCCGCAATTGTCTGATGCAGCGGGTGCCGCCAGGTTGACAGTCGGAACATGGCTTGAACAAGCGATGTTCACGGGGCCGGGGCAGGAGATTACGGGCGGGTCGTTGGCCGGTACGGTAACCGTATGCGTGTCCGTGCCCTGGCAGTTGTTTGCATCCGTTACCGTCACGGTGTAGGTCGTGGTAGTCGTGATGTTGGTGAACATGGCCGTTTGGCTGCTGCCACCGCTGTTCGACCAGATGTAGGTCGAGTAGCCAGCGCCCGCGTCGAGCGTAGCATTTCCGCCGCTGCAAACCGAAGTGGGTCCGTTGACGGTAGGCGTGGGAAGCGGGTTGACCGTCACCGTGTGCGTGTCCGTTCCTTGGCAGCCGTTACCGTCGGTGACCGTGACAGTGTAGGTCGTCATGGCTGTGATATTGGAGTACATGGCCGTTTGGCCGCTGCCGCCGCTGTTCGACCAGGCGTAGGTCGAGTAGCCCGCACCCGCGTCAAGCGTGGCGTTGCCGCCGCTGCATACGGAGGCCGGGCCGGTAATTGCCGGTGTGGGAAGCGGGTTGACGGTCACCGTGTGCGTGTCCGTTCCCTGGCAGCCATTACCGTCGGTGACCGTGACGGTGTACGTCGTGGTGGTGGTTATGTTGGTGAACATGGCCGTTTGGCTACTGCCGCCGCTGTT
>JBEBHD010000243.1:0-8193 GCA_040080915.1 Saprospiraceae bacterium | reverse complement strand
GACATGAAGGCCAAGGGCCTCGAGGTGCAGGACAAGGCCGCTGGCGTGGCAGATGCTTACTCCAAATTGGTAGGGGGCGAACTGAAACTGCTGAACAACGTGTTTCACAACATCGGCAATTTCACTACGCTTGACACTGGTGCTACAGGCATTATCAGGGTCAGCGGTACGGCTGAAGACCTCGGCGCAGCAGCGTTGAAAACGCACCTGACGACGAACAAAAACACCGTGGCTAACCCGGGTATCCAGAGCATCAGCCGCACCCAGAACAACCTGCTGGACCCGCGCCCAACAGGTGGCAATACGGTCAACAGCGATTTGGCTGCCTATCCGGCAGGCGATGCGTTCTTCACACAAGCAAACTACAAAGGGGCCTTCCCGCCCTTTGCCGCCGGTATGTGGCTCCGCGGCTGGACGGCGCTGGACCGCAATAACCACCTCAAAAACTTGGACAACAACAACCAAACGGTTTTTGTCAACGATGCTTCGATCCAACCCTGCAACAGCGTGACCTGGACGAAGGACAAGACTTATATCGTGGACGGCTTGACGTTCATTGATTCTTGCGCCACCCTGACCATCGAAGCTGGCACGGTGGTGAAGTTCACCCCGCGTGCAGATGTGGGCAACCCCTCCGCACTGATCGTGGCCGTGGGCGGCAAAATTTTCGCCAACGGCACCGCCGCCGAGCCGATTATTTTCACTGCCGAAGCCGACGACGTGAACAACCCCACCGATCTCGGCCCGAAAGATAACGCCCTTTGGGGTGGCCTCGCCCTGCTCGGCAGGGGCATCACGCAAAAGAACGGCGTTTCGCCGGTACAGCTCGAAGGCATCCCAACCACCGAGCCGCGTGGCAGCTACGGCGGCAACAACAACGCCGACAATTCAGGTGTGCTGCGCTATGTGTCTATCCGCCACGGCGGCCGCCAAATCGCCTCTGGCAGTGAACTCAACGGCCTCAGCCTGGGTGCCGTTGGCAACGGAACTACCCTGGAATACATTGAAATTTATGCCAACTCCGATGATGGAATCGAATTCTTCGGCGGCGCACCAAACCTAAAGTATGCGGTTGTTGCTTTCTGCGAAGACGACAGCTACGACTGGGACGAGGTGTATACTGGCAAGGGCCAGTTCTGGTTTTCCATCCAGCGCGATGATGTGGCTGACTCGGGCGGGGAGTTCGACGGCACTACGCCTGACGACGGCACGCCCTACTCCAACCCGACGGTGTACAACTGGACACACATCGGCTCCGGTGCCGGTGCCGCAGCCTCCAACCCCGTGGGCTGGAACCTGCGCGCTGGGACAGCTGGCACGCTGGCCAACTGCATCCTGACCGACATGAAGGCCAAGGGCCTCGAGGTGCAGGACAAGGCCGCTGGCGTGGCAGATGCTTACTCCAAATTGGTAGGGGGCGAACTGAAACTGCTGAACAACATTTTTTACAAAATCGGCAATTTCAGTACGATTGATACTGGCGCGACGGGCATAATTCGCGTGAGTGCGACAGCAGAAGAAAAAGGTGCCGCCGCTTTGGTTTCGCTCCTGAAGGCCAACCAAACCTCTTTGTTTTCCCCGTACATCCGTTCGATCAGCCGCACGCAAAACGAACAACTTGACCCGCGCCCCTGCACCATCGGCTCGGCATACACCACACCGCTGGCTTCCACGCCCACCGACCTGTTTTTCAGCGCCGCGAACTACAAAGGCGCTTTCAGTAATGAATGGAACAACCTGTGGATTCGCGACTGGACGGCCCTCCACCACAACAACCACCTGACACGTACACCCATTGAAGCCTGCCCAACAACGAGTACTGATCAGGCTGACTTGAGTGGCGCGTTCAGCATATACCCCAACCCGGCAAAAGGAATGTTTACCGTGGACTCGAAATTCGACGAACCGGTCAGCATTGAGATTTTCGACCTGTCGGGCCACATGGTACAGCAGCGCGTCAGCCTCCAAAGCGGGGTACAACAGGTGGACATCAACGCCCTTGGCACAGGCATGTATCTGATCCGGTTTAGCACCGAAAACGGACTGTCAACCACGAAAAAACTCATCGTAGAGTAACCTTTCTTTTTAATCAATATAGCAATGGCAGCAGGCTTTTCGCATCGGCGAAAAACCTGCTGCCAATTTCAATTTCAGCGCCTAACTATTTTTACTATTTTTATGAGCAAAATTTCCAATTCCTTCCGCTCCCTTTTACTGATTTGTATCTGGGTGATCTGCTTTACCCAGGTTTTTTCGCAAAAAGCGACTATCGCTGGCAAGATTATTGACAAAGAGACCGGCGAAACACTGATTGGTGTAACCGTCAAAGCCACCAACGCCGGTGGCGAAATACGCGGTGCCATTACCGACTACGACGGCAACTACCGATTCGAAGTGGAACCGGGCACATACATGATCACAACCACCTATACGGCTTTCAAGCCGCAAACCGTGGAAAAATTCGAGGCCAAGGCTGGTATTCTGAACACGCTGGACTTTGTGCTCGGCACCGAGTCGGCCATGATCGCCGAGGTGGTGGTGGTGGCCACGGTGATCAAAAACACGGATGCCTCGCTCATCGCTCTGCAAAAGCGCTCGCTGTCCATTCAGGACGGTATTTCCTCCCAACAGATCAGCCGCACAGGAGTATCCAACGCCGCTGATGCCATGAAGCAGGTGACCGGTGCCGTGGTGGAAGGCGGCAAGTTCATCGTGATGCGCGGCTTGGGCGACCGCTATTCTATCTCGCAGCTCAACGGCATCACCATGCCCAGCACCGACCCCTACCGCAACAGCTCGAGCCTCGACCTGATTCCCTCCCAGATGATTGACAATATTGTGACGATGAAAACCTTCACCCCCGATCAGCCGGGCAACTTTTCCGGCGGGTTGGTAAACATCACGACCAAATCCATCCCCGACAAATTCAACCTGTACTTCGGCATGAGCGCTTCGTACAACACGCAGGCGACATTTAATGATAATTTCCTCGGGCATGGGCGAGATGCCGGCAGTACCGACTGGCTCGGTTTTGATGACGGAGGTCGCGACTTGCCCAAAGTGCTGCTTGACGAAAAAAACCGCAGTCTGCTCAGCCAAAGCGCTTACCTGAACGCCCGCAACCCGAGCGAGACGTACAACGACCTGCGGGCACTACTCAACGAATCCTCGTTTGCGATGAGTAATACGTTCACGCCGACACCCAAGTCCACACCGCTCAACCACGGCATCAATTTTTCAATTGGTAACAACACCAAACTGTTCGGCAACACGCTCGGCTACTCCTTTGGTGTAAACTACTCGCGGGAGTTTACCCACTACGAAAACGGTGCTGTCAATACCTGGCTGAACAACAGCTCGCCCAATCTCTTCGGCTACCAGCTGCTGAACGAAACCAAAAGCACCGAAACACCCCACCTCGGCGGACTGTTCAACCTGAGCTACCAGATCGGCAGCAACCACGGCATCAGTGCCAATGTGATTTACAACAACGATACAGACATCACCGGGCGTTCTCAAAACGGAACGTGGGTAGGTCAGCTTTCCACGCCGACTGCCGTGTATAATACCAACTCGCTGGAGTTTGCCCGCCGGCAGTACGTATCCTACCAGCTCAGCGGACGCCACTTGTTTCCCGAGTTGAATGACATCGAAATCCGCTGGAGCGGTGCCCGAAATTCATCGTTCCAGAAAGAGCCGGACACGCGCTTTTTTGCCTACATCAATTACATGGACGACAACGGGGAAAACCGTTTCGAGATCAACGAAGCCGAGTTCAAACCGCCGTTCCATTTCTGGCGTGACCTGAACGACGAGTCGCAGGAAATCAAGGTGGATGTTTCCATACCATTTCTGAACAGCCTCAACAGCGCCAACCAGATCAAGTTTGGCGGCCTGTACAACGCCATGAACCGGAATTTTTCCGAATACCAGTTCCTGCACAACCGCCACTCGGACATTCCGGTTGATCGCTTTTTCAACAGTTTCGGCGGTGATTTCAATGCATATTTTGACTACAACAACTTCGGTATCATCGACACTACATTCGCTGCCAACGGCTCGGTGCAGCGCTACCGCTTGGGCTATCACTACATCAACCAGGTCAACAACAAAAACTTCTACGACGGCGAGCAAAAAATAACCTCCGCCTACGGCATGCTCGTGTACAGCCTGACACCCCGCCTGAAGGCCATCGTCGGCACCCGTGTAGAAGCAACCGACCTGTTCGTGGAAAGCCGCGACACCATGCTCGCTCCCAGTGCGCTCGACCTGACGGACTGGCTGTATTCGGCCAATTTAATCTACGGGTTAAGCGAAAAATCGAACATCCGCCTCGCCGCTACGCGCACCCTCGCCCGCCCGAATATGCGGGAACTGGCACCCTTCGAGCAGTTCGACACCAAAAACGGCTTTTTCAACATCGGAAACCCGGCGCTCCAGCGCACGTTGATTGACAACTACGACATCCGCTACGAAGTGTACCCCAATCCTGGTGAGTTGTTTGCCTTTAGCCTGTTTTACAAGCAGTTTCGTAATCCGATACTCCGCCGCTTCTCTCCCTCGGCAACCATCCCTGAACTGGGATATGTGAACATCGGTGAAGCTGACGTGTACGGTTTGGAGGTCGAATTGCGTAAAAACCTCGGTTTTATCGGCAGCTTTGCCCGCAACTTCTACTTGGGCGCAAACGTGGCCGTCATCCATTCGTCGTACAACATCCCGGCGGATGAAGTGGCTGCTTCGCAACAAATTGACCCGTCGTACAGCCTGACTACGCGCCCATTCCAAGGCCAGGCCCCGTACATCGTGAACACCGTGTTGTCGTACATTGACCCCGAACGGGGCTGGGAATCGTCGCTGTCGTTCAACGTGTCGGGCCGCCGCCTGTACAGCATCTCACTTGCCGCCACGCCCGACGTGTACGAGGAAGAGTTCCCGCTATTGAACTTCAACCTCACCAAGCGGTTTGCCGACCACTACCAGATCACCCTGTCGGCCCGGAACCTGCTGAACCCGGCGAACAGCAAGACCATGGACTTCCGAGGCGAGACTGTCACCGCCGAATCGTTCAAGTTGGGCACGACATTGGGCATGAGCGTGGCGTATTTCATTCGGTAAAACGCCACACCATTGCTTTTCGGAGGGCAAAACGACTCACACCGCCCCCCACAACACCTCCACCGGATGCGCCGCCACCCGCCCGGTGCCGTCCAGTATCTGGTGGCGACAACTGGTGCCCGGAGCGGCTACCGTCACATCCGCCGCCGCGCCGCGCACTGCCGGAAAAAGCACCAATTCGCCGATGCGCATGCTCACGTCGTAGTGTTCGCGCTCATAACCAAACGAGCCAGCCATGCCGCAGCAGCCGGACGGAATGACCGACACGGTGTAGTTTTCGGGCAACCCCAACACCCACGCAGATGGATCCACGCTGGCAAGGGCCTTTTGATGACAGTGGCCATGCAGCAGGATATGGCGTTTCTCTTTTGTAAACATCTCCGGCGTGATGTTGCCTTTTTGCGCTTCGCGAAACAGAAACTCCTCAATCAGCAGGGCGTTGGTGCCCAATTTTTTGGCTTCCTCCTGCATCGGTCCCGGCACCATGCGCGGGTACTCGTCGCGGAAACTCAAAATAGCCGACGGTTCCACGCCAAGCAGCGGTGTTGCCCCGGACACGAGGTTTTGAAAAATCGTCACATTGCGCACGGCCAGTTCGCGTGCCTGGGGCAGGAGGCCCTTTGAAATAGCCGCCCGCCCGCTTTCCGGGTGCGCGGGCATGTCAACGCGGTAGCCAAGGCGAGTCAATAGTTGAATGGCCGCCATGCCGACGGGCGCGTCGTTGTAGTTGGTAAACTCGTCGCAGAAGAAAAAGACATGGCCTTTTTCGGGGCTGGCAGGCTGCAATTTTGCCCGATTTTTTTCAAACCAACGGCGTAGAGAAGTGCCGCTGAGGGCTGGCAGGCTGCGCTCCGGGGCTACACCGAGCACCCGCTTGAGCAACGGTGCCACGACGGGGTTTTTTAGAAAAAAATTGGTCACCGTGGGCGTGTACGCCCCCAGTCGGTTGATGCCGCCGATGTTGCCGAACAGCCGTGTGCGCCACGGAACCCCATGGGTTTTGTAGTACTGGTGCAAAAACTCGGCTTTCATACCCGACATGTCAACGTTGGACGGGCACTCCGACGTACACCCTTTGCACGACAGGCACATATCCATCACCTCGTACAATTCCTCATGGCTGAACGGGTTGGCGCGTTCGCTGCGGGTCAGGAACTCGCGCAGGGCGTTGGCGCGGGCGCGGGTGCTGTCTTTTTCATCGCGGGTGGCGCGGTAACTGGGACACATGGTTCCGCCCGACAAGTCGAGCCGCCGGCAATCGCCCGATCCGTTGCATTTTTCGACGGCGCGCAGGATGCCGTCTGGGAATTCGAGGACGGTGTCGAAGGGCTTGTCCTGCTGTTCCGGTTCGTAGCGCAGCGCGGTGTTCATCGGCGGCGCGTCGGTGATCTTGCCGGGGTTGAAAATCCGATTTGGGTCCCAGGTGTGCTTGATCCGGCGCAGCAATTCGTAGTTTTTTTCGCCAATCATCAACGGGATAAACTCGGCGCGGACGCGCCCGTCACCGTGCTCGCCGCTGAGCGAACCGCCGTGCTTTTTCACCAACCGTGCCATCGCCTCGCCGATCTGGTGCAGCCGCGTGCGGTCCTCCTTTTTTTTCAAATTCAAAATGGGCCGCAAGTGCAACTCCCCGTCGCCTGCGTGGGCGTAGTACACGGATTTTTGGCCGAACCCAGCCATCAGTTGCTCAAAATCGGCAATGTAGGCGGGCAGGTCAGTTACGGTCACGGCGGTGTCCTCGATACAAGGTACGCCCTTGGCCGCGCCGGGCATATTGGACAGCACGCCGAGGCCGGCGTTGCGCAATTCCCACACGCGCTTCGACTGAGGTGCAGGCACCACCGGGTAGGCATAGCCAAAACCCTTGGCCTTCAGGTCGGCGATGAGCGCTGCGGCCTTCGATTCCGCTTCGGCGGGCGCGTTGCCCCGGAACTCAATCATCAAGACCGCTGCCGGGTCGCCCTCGATAAAAAAACTGTTTTTCGCCTGCTCGCGGTTGGCCTTGGCGCAGTCGAGGATGAGTTTGTCCATGAGCTCGCAAGCGGTTGGCCGGTGTTGCACGGCGGCCACTACGGCTTGCAAGCATTCGGCCATACTGCTGAAGTGCGCGCACAGCACTACGTCGTGCGGGGCGGGTAGCGGATCGAGGTGCAGCGTAATCTCGGTGGTGAACGCCAGCGTGCCCTCCGAACCGGTGAGCATGGTGCAAAAATTGAAGTCCGGCCCGGCGGGAGTAAACTGGTTGGATCGGAGCAGCAAGTCCACGGCATAACCGGTGTTGCGGCGGTGTATTTCGGGTTTGGGGTATTGCGACTTGATTTCGGCCTGCACCTCGGGCGGTGCGAGTTCGGCGCGTATCTGGCGGTACAGCTCGGCTTCAAGTCCTGTCCCCAGGCATTTTTTTTCAAAATCCCCCGGCGACAGCGCCTCGAAGCGGGCTTCGGAGCCGTCGCTGAGCACCGTTTCAAGGGCGAGCACGTGGTCACGAGTGCTGCCGTACACGAGCGAGGTAGTACCGCAGGAATTGTTGCCTACCATACCGCCGAGCATACACCGGTTGGCAGTAGACGTGTTAGGGGAGAAAAAAAGGCCGTAGGGTTTGAGGACGGCGTTCAGTTCATCGCGGATGACCCCCGGTTGTACGCGTACCCAGCGTTCTTCTGCATTGAGTTCCAAAATTTTGGTCATGTACCGCGAGATGTCCACCACAATGCCCGTGCCCACGCACTGGCCCGCCAATGAGGTGCCGGCAGCCCGCGGGATGAGCGACAGTCCGTGCTCGCGGGCGTGGCGAATGAGCGCTTTTATGTCGTCCGTGTTTTTGGGAAAAGCCACACCTGCGGGCAGTTCGCGGAAGATGGATGCGTCGGTAGCGTAGAGGTGGCGGTGGAGGGAGTCGGTGTGGATCATAGGTACCATCAGAGGCTGCAAATCGTGCTGAATCAATTGCTAAAATGTACCTTGAGGTTCAGGCCAGCGCTAAGAGCGTGTTTCATTGTTATACTTTGTCAATGAGTTGCGAAGCATTGCAGTTGTGTGTTAGCAGAGGTAGTGACCGTCATTGAACCCACCCCA
>JBEBHD010000034.1:0-28925 GCA_040080915.1 Saprospiraceae bacterium | reverse complement strand
TTGTACACTGTCCGCGGGCGGCCATGTAGTGCAGGGCTGTGATCGGGCGCGGCCCGTCGTACCAGCCTTTGACGGCCCATGCCGAAATGGCGGCATCATGCAGGGCGCTGCCGAGTACGAAATGGGCCTTCACATCCCACTCCAAGTCGCTCAACGTTCGGCCTTTTCCGTTGAATTTTTTCACGATGCCCGGCTGGTCGCCGACGTAGTTCAGCAGGGCCAACCAATTTCCGGTGGCGGTTTCCTTGTCCGGGCCTTCAGCCCAATACTGGGCGGCCACGCGGGTAAAATCGCCGCGCGGCACGATTTGCGGCGCGTAGGGTTGCCCGGTGTAGGGATTTACTGCATGGCCGATGCCGGGGTCGCGGCCGGTTTCGAGGTCGTAGAAAAAGCGCAGTTCCGCCAAGTTTTTGGGGTAATGCTGTACATTGCCCATGCCTTGGGGAGAAATGTCCCAAAAGGTGGTATCGGCGGGGTCGAGCAAGGCGGACCAAGCGGCCACCAAGGCGAAATTCCACTGGTAGTCCGTTGAGGTGCCGCCGCCCTTGGCCGTATCAAGGTGCGGGAAAAAAGCATCACCGGGATCGAGGTAGAGCCGGTACTCGTGCCCGTCGCGCAGGTGAATTTTCAGGTACTCTTTTTTCAGCGCAAACGGTTGCACCTGACCCCACATCGGAACCTGGCAAGTTTGGGTGCCCGAGATGCGGCGGCCACTGTGGTCAATAGTGTCAATGTAGGATGCGAGCGGGCGGCCTGCGCATCGGCATTCCAGCATGGGGTAGCCGTCCTTGTCGAGGGCGCGGTTCAGTTTGATGGGTTGCCAGCGGTTGGGGTCAAGTGGCTGTTCCGGGCCGGGTGCTGGCAAGCCTATGGGTGGGTTCAGGGGCTGATAGTCCGTACTCAGGTAGTTGTGCTCTTCGTTGGCCCCGTCGAGGTGGCCCATTTGCAGGATGCACTGGGCGAGGTAGTTGCCGAGGGCGGCGGGAGAGCCGGAGGTGTAGTCGAAGGAGTAGTCGCGGAAATCGTACCCGTGTTTTTGCATGATTTCCCGGAATCGGTAGGTGGCACCGGTGCCCTGCGGCGAATGCGAATAGCGAGTGGTCAACAGGCGGTAAGCGGCGAAGCTCATGGCTTCCCGCCGGGCGGCCTCCACGTCTTTGGGCACGGGCACCCCCTTGCACGGGCAGGTGTAGCCGTTCATGGTTTTTCCGAGCAGATAAGGTTGAGCCTCCGTATCGTAGGCCGCCCAGGCATCGTACAGCGCCACGGAAAAATGGAAGAGGTTACGGGCTTGTACGGCAGGTCTGGCCAAGTCTTCCTGCATGGTTTGCAGGACGGCCTCGCTCCACTCGCGTGCGATGGAGGGCTGGGCAGCGAGCCTTTGACTGAAAAACAGGATCAATACGAGGGCGGCAAAGCGCGGGTGTGGCAAGTGGTACATGCCGCAAAGGTAGGGCGGGTTGCCTTTTCTTAGCCCTCACCCCCCCCTTTTCCCCAACTCAATAACCTCCAAATCGCCAATCCCCCCCGCATCCAGCGTGAACCGCATCAGCGTTTTCACCTGATGCCAGCCCTCGTTGCCACAAGCGCCGGGGTTGAGGTGCAGAAAGCCCAATTGTTTGTCGGGCATTGCTTTGAGGATGTGGGAGTGGCCGCAGATAAACAGTCCGTTGCGGGGTGGATCGGTTAGCAGGATGTTGCGCACGCGCGGGGTGTACCGGCCCGGGTAGCCGCCGATGTGGGTCATGTACACGGGAACGTTTTCACACAAAAAGCGCAGGTCAAGCGGCATTTCCGCCCGAATGGCGGCACCGTCAATATTACCGAAAACACCGCGCAGGGGCTTGAACGCCTGCAGGCGCTCCACAACCGCCATGCTGCCGAAATCGCCAGCGTGCCACACCTCGTCGCAGGCGGCGAAGTGCTCAAAAATGCGCTCGTCCAAAAACGAGTGCGTGTCCGAGAGCAGACCTATTGTTTTCATAATAAACGATCTGTCACAGTTGTTCGGCGTTTTTCAAATTGGCGTGCAACGGTTTGTAGTTAATCTTTCCAAAACCGCCGTGAAGTGGTAGGAGTCTTCCATGTTTTCAACAGGTAAAAACGAAATCCTTGGTCGCGAAGATACCAGTCTTCAAGATGCTGCACCGAACAAAACCGCGCTGTCAATCTGATCAGGCAGGGGCCCGAAATTGGCGATCTTCATTTCCGCCAGCCGGTGCCCCGCCAGTGCGCGTTCTTCCAGCGGGCGTTCGTCCAACAAGGCGGTCAGGTAGCCCGCCCAAAAAGCATCGCCCGCGCCAATGGGGTCTTTGGTTTCCACGGGCCGGGCAGGGATGAAGGCGCGGTTCTTAGCATCGGCCACCCAGCAACCGTCGGCACCGAGGGTGTAGCACACCTCGCTGGCACCGAGCCGAAGTATTTGGTCCAGAATGGCTTCCGGTTCCGTTTTTTCTTCGCCGTACAGGTTCTGGTAGTCCGAGTCGCTGAGTTTGATGATGCCTCCCATCCGGCAGTAGTCGCTCACGATGCGCTGGGCATCGCGGCGTTCGGGCCATATTTTTTCGGAGTAGTTCACATCCATGCTCAGGCGCATACCGGCCCGGTGGGCGCGTTCGGAGGCTTGGAGCAACACCTGCTGGGCGGGCATTTTGCTCATAGCGAAGCAGGTGGTGTAAAAAATGGTCGCGTCGTCGAACAGGCTGTACGGGAACTGGCGTATGGAAAGCAGGTGATCGGCAGTCCGGTAGGTCTGCAGGCTGGTGCCTTCGGCGGTACGCACGTCCAGAAAGAGCGTTGTAGGCTCCTCCACTTGGGCGATGCAGGACACGTCCACGCCCAATCGGGCGACGTAGTTTTTCAACACATTGCCCATGTCGTCGTTTCCGACGGTGGCTGCCAGCATGGTTTTTTTGCCCAATCGGGCCATATTCATGCTCAGGTTGGCGGGGCTGCCGCCGGGCAATCGTCGGAACAGCGTCGCCTCGTCGGGGGTGCGCACAAACTCGGCAGTGGCAAAGTCCACGAGCAGTTCGCCCGCACAAAAAATATCAATGGTTCTCCCCATTTGCAAGGGTGCTTTTTAAGGCCAATCCAAAAAGAAATCGGCGTTTATTATCCTGAAAAACAGTGTTTTGAAATCCGAATCGAACAGCACTGCACAAATCGGGGCGCAATGATAAGACATTTTCGGCATGCAGATGGAGATTTTCAAATACACCACTGAGAAGCGGAGGCGCAGCATTTTTAATTTTTGTGAAGTAACCGTTTAGGGCCCGCTTGAGGTGGCGCTAAACGCAAAAAAAATGCACCACAGATTTTCACAGATTCACACAGATTTTCCCTTTCCGTTTAATAAAATCTGTGTGAATCTGTGAAAATCTGTGGTTAAAAATGGTTCGCCGTAACAGGTGCTAAATAGTTACAGTTTGAAAATGTCCAGCAGGCCACCTGTGTCAGGAAATGACACCTTGTCGGTGATTTTTTGGCAATGTCTGAAAAAATGGCAGGGATTTTTGCTTGGCACGAAGTCTGATACGGAAGAGCATCCGAATAAAATTTCGCAACGTTTTCAACATCGTTTTTTCACCAAAACTAGAACAAGTCAGACGTATGAAACCAATCGCAGACCGTGTGATCATCAAGCCTGCCCCGGCTGAAGAAAAGACCAAGGGCGGCATCATCATCCCCGACACGGCCAAAGAAAAACCCCAACGCGGCGAGGTCATCGCCGTAGGCCCCGGCAAAGACGGCAACCTGATGACCGTTCAAGTGGGCGATATCGTGCTCTACGGCAAATACTCCGGTCAGGAAATTCATTTCGAAGGAGCGGACTATCTTATTATGCGGGAGGACGACATCCTCTGTGTGATTTAAACTGCCCCCTTCTACCTCCCTTTTTCATTCAAAATTCAACACTCAAAACTCAATACTTGAGATATGGCTGCAAAGCAGATCACTTTCGATACCGATGCCCGTGAAAAACTCAAAGAGGGCATTGATGCCCTTTCCAACGCTGTAAAAGTCACCCTCGGCCCCAAAGGCCGCAACGTGGTCATCCAAAAATCGTTCGGTGCGCCTACTGTTACCAAAGATGGCGTGACCGTGGCCAAAGAGGTCGAACTCGATGACCCCGTGGCCAATATGGGTGCCCAAATGGTCAAGGAAGTAGCGAGCAAAACTGCTGATGCCGCTGGCGACGGCACCACTACCGCAACAGTGCTCGCCCAAGCCCTCGTCACCGCCGGCCTCAAAAGCGTGGCCGCCGGCTCCAACCCCATGGACCTCAAACGCGGCATTGACAAGGCCGTGAAAACCATCGTAGAAGACCTAAAAAAACAAACCGAGGAAATCGGCGACGACTTTGGCAAAATCGAACAAGTAGCCGCCATTTCGGCCAATAACGACGAAACCATCGGCAAACTCATCGCCGATGCCATGAAGCGCGTGTCCAAAGACGGTGTCATCACCGTCGAGGAAGCCAAAGGCACCGACACCTACATGGACGTGGTAGAGGGCATGCAGTTCGACCGCGGCTACCTTAGCCCCTACTTCATCACCGATGCCGAAAAAATGGTGGCCGACTACGAAAACCCCTACCTGCTGATCACCGACAAAAAGATCAGCAACATGCAGGACCTCGTGCCGGTGCTCGAAAAAACCCTGCAAACGGGTCGCCCCCTGCTCATGATCGCCGAAGACGTGGACAGCCAGGCACTCGGCGTGCTCGTTGTCAACCGCCTGCGTGCCGGCCTCAAAGTGGTGGCCGTGAAAGCGCCCGGCTTTGGCGACCGCCGCAAGGCTATGCTCGAAGACATCGCCATCCTCACCGGCGGCACCGTCATCAGCGAAGAGCAGGGCTACAAATTGGAAAATGCTGACCTCTCGATGCTCGGCTCCTGCGAGCGTGTCACAATTGACAAAGACAACACCATCATCGTGGGCGGCAAGGGCAAAAACGACAGCATATCCGCCCGCAAAAACCAGATCAAACAACAGATCGAAGCCACCACGAGCGACTACGACCGCGAGAAACTGCAAGAACGCCACGCCAAACTGGCTGGCGGCGTAGCAGTCCTGTACGTCGGTGCCGCCACCGAGGTGGAAATGAAAGAGAAAAAAGACCGCGTGGACGATGCCCTGCATGCCACCCGCGCTGCCATGGAAGAAGGTATCGTGGCCGGCGGCGGTGTGGCCCTCGTGCGTGCCATCGCCAGCATCAACGGCATGAAAGGCGTGAACGAAGACGAGACCATCGGTATCAGCATCGTGCGCAAGGCGCTCGAATCGCCCATCCGTGTCATCGCCGAAAACGCCGGCGTGGACGGCTCCATCGTGTTCCAAAAAGTATTGGAAGGGAAAGGCGCGTTCGGCTATAACGCCCGCACCGACGAATACCAGGACCTGAAAAAGGCGGGCATCATTGACCCGACCAAGGTGACCCGCGTAGCGCTCGAAAACGCTGCGTCCATCTCCGGCCTCGTGCTCACCACCGAGTGCGTCATCAACGAAAAGCCGGAGAAAAAATCGGCCATGAACGGCGGCGGCGGCCACCACGGCATGGGCGGCATGGACATGATGTAAGGTAAAAAAGTGTGACAAAGACTACTGAGGCTCGCAAAGTTTGAAAAAACTCTGCGAGCCTCTTTTTTTCCGGGTGAGCCTCTGTGACCACCCTACTGGGCATTTTTTATACTTTGCGCTGCGAGGTTTTGTGCATGGCCTTTGGCCTAATATTTTGATTAGCAGCGCTCCGTATGACAAAAGCAGCTTCGCACCTTGCGGTGCGGGGTATAATTCACAAAATGCGCTGCCGCTTCATGAACCAGTACAAAAACCCGGTAAGCCCGCCTGAAATAAGGATCGTGAGGTAAAAGGCCATCGGGCTTTCGGGCACGCCATTGGGAATATTCATGCCAAAGAAGGAAGAGATGAGCGTGGGCACCATGAGCACCACGGTAATGACCGTCAGGCGGTGGATCACCTGGTTGAGGTTGTTGGAAATAATGCTGGAATAGGCATCCATCGTGCCGTTGAGGATGTTGGTGTGTACGTTGGACATGGACAGGGCCTGCGAGTTGTCAATGATGATGTCCTCGAACAGGTCGGTCAGGTCTTCGTCGCCGTTGATGTGCAGGAAATCCGTGCGTTTCACCTTCATTTTGAGCAGTTCGTTTGCGCTGAGCGCGTTCACGAAATACACGAGGCTTTTTTCGATGGAGAGCAGTTGCTTGAGCTCGGCGTTTCGGCTGGAGTTCATCAATTCCTTTTCGATGAGGTTTCGGCGCAGGTTCAGTTTTTTGAGGCAGGAAAGGAAAAAGTACACGTTTTGTTCAAGTACCTGAAGCACGAAGCGTTTTTCGTCGGAGGGATTGAAATTGCGCACCTTGCCCTCGAGAAACGAATCCAGTACGGGCGTTTCAAAGGCGGAGATGGTGACCACGTGTTCGATGGTGAGTATAATGCCGATGGGCACAGTGATGTACACGGCCTCATTCTCGCCCTCCACTGCCTCATTAAGTACGGGCGTGTTGATAAGGATGAACCGAATGTCTTCGTCGCGCTCGTAGCGGGCACGCTCGTCAAGGTCCAGCGAGTCAGTAAGGAAAACAGGGTCAAACTCAAGCAGGCGGGCAAGTTCCTCCAGTTCGTCGGGCGCAAAGGGCGGTGTGAGGTTCACCCAGCAGCCTGGCTCCAGCTCGAGAAGCTCCACGAGCCGCCGTTTTTCGCGTGCATAATATCGAATCACCGTCCATGTTTGGGTTTGTTTCGCCGCAAACTTACGTCGCCTTTTTTTGGTAGACAACCTTTGCTTAAACCTCATTCTGCGCCCGTACACACCGCATCCTGCCCCGTTCAGGCACATTTTTGTTAAAACGCTTTCTTCCCTCGAGATAATTTTCCTAACCTTGCACGCCAAAACCAGCGTGTTTTGGCGCAGGACTAAGCTGCAAACCGATGCAGCGCGTACAACCAATTTGGTATCTCGTGAATACAGCGCCCCAAAAACAGCTCACAACATTTCTTTTTTTTTACTCGAACTAACATTAGGCTTACACACAAACACATTTCTCTATGAGCCTTTCTACATCCCGCATTTGCTTCGCCCTAATCTCGATTTTCGCCGTTTCTCTGCCTCTTTTTGGCCAAAACGGTGCCAATGGCCCCGCAACTCCCATCATTCTTGACGGACACCAGCAACGCCACGTCGTCACCGCAACCACTCAGGAACAGCTCCTGCGTATTGAGCAATTGGTTTCCGGCGAAACCTACTCGCTCGTGGTACCCGACGACCCGGCCCTCGGCGCTTGCCGACCCGAACTGAAGGCCGAGGGCGCGGAAGTGCTGCAATACGACAAGCAGGCCCACCAATTGGTCTTCAAAGCCAACAAAACCGCCATGGAGTTTGTGCTGAGCTACGATTGCACATGGGACGTGGCCAGCCCGCCCCGGCACTATGTGTCCATCGTGTGCCAGACCTGCGTGAAAAAAGACCTAAAAGAATACGTCGAGTCCATGTCCGCTGTGTTGGAGGTACAGGGCGGCCTTTCCGCCGAAGACCTCGTCAAGGACGTGCTCATCGGCGGCAACTGCTTCGATGTCACAGGCGTGACCTTCGAGGGCAATGGTGGCCAGATCGGCACCTTTACCCAAGGCCAAACGAACATCGGTTTCAACACCGGTGTCATCATGGCCACCGGCGACATCGGCGTAGCCCCCGGCCCGAACAACCAGGACGGTGCCAGCAATGGCTACGGCGTTTCCACGCCCGATGCCGACCTGGCCCTGCTCACCACCGGCGCCCTGTTCGACCGCGCAGGCATCGAGTTTGAGTTTACGCCCACACAGCCCATCCTGTCGTTCAACTTCGTTTTCGCTTCGGAAGAATACTGCGAGTACGTCAATTCCCAGTTCAACGACGTGTTCGGCTTCTTTATCTCCGGCCCTGGTATCCCCGGCGGCCAGCAGAACATCGCCGTCATTCCCACCACCAACATACCGGTGGCAATCAACAACGTGAACCACCTGTCGTTCTCGGGTTTTTATGTAAACAACCAGCCCGCATCCAGTACCAACCTGTGCGGCCAAAACCCCGCCACCGGCCCGGCCGTGAACGAGGTGCAGTACGACGGCTTTACCCGCAAATTCACCGCCATCGCCAACGTGCAGCCCTGCGAAACCTACCGCATGAAACTGAAAATAGCCGACGTGGGCGACGGCGTGTGGGACTCTGCCGTGTTCCTCAACGCAGGTTCGTTCGCCGCCGGTGGCAACGCCTCGGTAGAGTTTGAAATAAACGGAAGCACCGATATCGAACAAGTGTACGAAGGCTGCGGCACCGTGAAGTTGATCTTCAAACGCCTCGGGAACAACCTCAGCCTGCCGCTTTCCGTACAATACGTCATCGGCGGTACCGCCACAACCGGAGTAGACTATACCGGCTTGCCGCCCGTAATGGTCATACCCGCTGGCCAGTCGGAAGTTACCCTCACCATCAATATCACCAACGACCTGATCATAGAAGGCGAAGAAACATTGTTCGTCCGCCTGAACAACCCCTGTTCTTGCCTCAACCCGGAAGAGACGATCATTATCCTTGACCTGCCCGTGCTTGCCATTCAGCCCGACACGGTTATTATCTGTGGCCCCGGCTCCGGAACAGTCAGTGTGGAAGTACTTGACGGTGTGGCACCGTTCACGTACAACTGGCAAAATGGCTCCCAGGAAGCCACTTCGACAATGTTTGTCGGCACGTCCACCAACGTCCGCGTCACCGTCACGGATGCCTGCGGCAAAACCAAGGTGGCCACCGCCCGTATCAACGTTCGGCCGCTACCTATCGCCCAGTTGATCCCGCCTGCCCCGCAAATTTGCAACCTTGGAGAAACGGCCCTCATCAAGGTCAACTTCATCGGTTCCGGGCCATTTTCGTTGGAATACAAGCACAACGGTGACGTTCAGCCTGTCATTGACGACATTACCGTAAACCCGTTTTTTCTCGAAGTCACAGAACCCGGCCTGTACCAAATACAAAGTGTGACTGATTCCGCTGGCTGTGTGGGCACCGGACAGGGGTCACTGACTGTTGTGGTCTCCACCCTCGCCCTCACCGGCGTGACCACCAATGTGCAATGTGCCAGTTCGTCCAATGGCTCGATCAACACCACCGTCACCGGTGGCCAAGGCCCCCACACCTACACATGGGATGGGCCGGTTTTCATCGGAAACGTACCAGACCCGATCAGCCTGCCCGCTGGAACGTACAACCTGACCGTGACGGACTTTTTCGGGTGTACCCGAACACAATCGTACACCATTATTGCTCCAAATGCCTTGACGAATACCATCGTCAACGTCGTCGGTGTGAACTGCACGGCACCCAATGGCGGCAGTATTGACCTGAACGTAACCGGCGGTTTCCCAAATTATACCTACAAGTGGAACAACACCGCCAACGTGCAAGACCCCACAGGCCTGACCGCAGGCGTGTACACGGTGACCGTGACCGACCAGTCGGGTTGTACCCGTACCGCTACAGCCACTGTGCCAGGCGATTTCACTCTGCCAACGGCGGCCGCCACCGTCAACGGCATTTTGACCTGCGCCACGACCTCTCTAACACTGGATGGCAGCGGCTCGTCCATCGGGCCTAATTTCACCTACCAATGGACGGCCAGCCCAGGCAACATCCTGAGCGGAGCCACAGGCCTGAACCCGATTGTCAACCAAGCGGGCAACTACACCTTGGTGGTACAAAACAAAACCAATGGCTGCACTGCTGCCGCATCCGTAGCGGTCACGGCCAACACGACCTTGCCCACGGCAAGTGCCGGGCCAGCCCAAATGATCACCTGTTCCATCACCAACGCCACGCTCAACGGCAACGCCTCGTCCTCAGGCCCCAACTTTACCTACCAGTGGACAGCCGGGCCGGGCGGCAACATCATCAGCGGCGCACAAAGCCTCAATCCGAGCGTTTCCACCCCGGCTACCTACACGCTTTTGGTGACCAACACGCAAAACGGCTGCACCAGCACCAGCACCGCAAACGTGACCCTTAACAATACCCCGCCAACGGCAATCATCGCCCCGCCCGTGAAACTGACCTGCACCGTGTCGCAGGTCACGCTCAACGGCAGCGCATCGCCCAGCGGCGGCTCATACGCCTACCAGTGGACAACCCTCAACGGCAACGTCCAGTCCGGCCAGGCCAGCCAAAACTGCGTTGTGACCGAAGAAGGCGACTACACGCTCATCGTCACCAACACCCAAAACGGCTGTACGGGTACGGCTACCGTTTTTGTTGACCTCGACTTCACAGACCCGGCTGCTGTCATCGTCGTGAACCAACAGATCACGTGCAACAACCCGACCGTGACGCTCGACGGCACCGGCTCGTCCAGCGGCCCGGGTTACAATTTCTTCTGGACAGCGACGGCGGGTGGCAACATCGTAAGCGGGCAAACAACACTCATGCCAACGGTGAATGCCCCAGGGTCGTACTCCATCATCGTCACCAACCTCGTCAACAACTGCACCGCCTCGGCATCCGTGCTGGTGACCCAAAACACCACACCGCCCATCGTCAACCCGGGCTTGCCGGGCACGCTCACCTGCGACCAACCACAGATCGAACTGGGCGACCCGGCCACGATCGTGCTGCCGAACATTACCTACCTGTGGACAACCACCCCCGGCGGTCATATCGTTAGCGGAGCCACCACACCAAGCATTATCCTCGACCAGCCAGGCACGTACTCGCTGATAGTGACCAATATCCTGACCGGCTGTACCTCCACCGGTACGACGGTCATTACTCAAAACATCACACCTCCGAACGTGGCGATTGCCACGCCAGCGCAAATCAATTGCGTCACACCGACTGTAGTGCTCAATGGTGCCGGCACCAGTTCGGGGCCGAATTTTGACTACCAGTGGACAACCGTCGGCGGCAATATTGCTGCCGGGGCTGCTACGCTCACGCCCACCATCACGTCGCCTGGTACCTATACTTTATTGGTGACCAACCAGAGCAACGGCTGTACCTCGACCAGTTCGGCCACGGTTACTGCCAACTTGACACTACCGACAGTAGCCGTTGCGCCGCCCGCGCTCATTACCTGTTTCCAACCGCAACAAACACTCAACGGTACCGGCTCCAGCACGGGCAGCAACTTCCAGTACCAGTGGGGCACGCAAAACGGCTTGATCCTTTCCGGTGCAAACAGCCTTCAACCCGTGGTTGGGCAGGCGGGCAACTACACCCTCATCGTCACAAACACCAACAACAGCTGTACTTCCAGCACAACCGTGACCGTGGCAGCCGATGTGGCGGCACCCGTGTCCAACGCTGGCCAACAACAGACGCTGAGCTGCACCAGCCCTTCACTTGCCCTCAACGGTTTTGGCTCCAGCCAAGGCGCTTTGTACACCTATCAGTGGACAGCACTGAACGGAGGAAACCTACTGCCGCCCACCACCGTCCTCAACCCCTCGGTGAATGCGCCCGGCACCTATCAGTTGCTGGTGACCAATACCCAAAACGGTTGCACCAGTATTTCTACCGTTCAGATCCTGCGCGACAACGCCGACCCGATTGTTCAAATCGCACAACCGGGCATCCTAAACTGCTCCACCGGGCAGATCGCGATTAATGCGGCTGGCTCCAGTGCCGGTTCCAATTTCGTGTACAACTGGACCGGCCCTGGCGTGGTCAATGGTGCCAACAGTTTGAACGCCACTGTCAACCAGCCAGGCCCGTACACGTTGGTGATTTCCAACGCCAACAACGGCTGCACGACCACTGGCAGCGTGACCGTGATACAAGACGTGGCACCACCCACGGCCAATGCAGGGCCTGACAATATCCTGACCTGCTACCAGCCTCAACTCCAGATCGGCGGTGCCAGCTCCACGGGGCAAAACATCTCCTATTCATGGACTGGTTTTGGTATCATCTCCGGCGGCTCTTCGGCCAATCCTGTGGTGGACCAACCCGGCCCGTACAATTTGGTGGTGACCAATAACACCAATGGATGCACAGCCACGGATATCGTTGTGCTAACTATTGACCAAACACCGCCGCAGGCCGCTGCAGGCCCGGGGTTCCAGCTCACTTGCACCGAAACGAGTTACACCCTCAACCCAACCGCCAGCACAGGGCCAAACTTTACCTACAGCTGGACGACCAACACGGGCAACTTTGAAGGCCCCACGGATATTCTGGCCCCGACTGTGAACGGTGCAGGCTTCTATTTCCTGACCGTGACCAACACCATCAACGGTTGCACGGCCACGGACGTGGTGCAAATTACCCAGTCCGCTGGCTTCCCGACCGCTATCGCTGGCGCACCGGCGCAATTGACCTGCGCCATCACCAGCGTCACCCTCAACGGTATCGGTACCGACACCGGCCCGATATTCACTTACCTGTGGACACCGACCGGTAGCGGCAATATTGTCAGCGGGGCCGGAACGCTCACTCCGGTCGTGAACCAGCCCGGTACGTACGAACTGCAGGTGACAAATACCACCAACAACTGCGTGTCGTACTCCAGTGTGATCGTCAGCCAAAACATCGAACCGCCCGTGGTGGAAGCGGGCAACCCGCAAACACTGACCTGTTCGGTGTCGTCCATCGGACTGCAAGGTACCGTAGGCGGGAGCGGCAATTTCACATACAGCTGGTCGTCGCCAAACGGAGGCATGATCATCAGCGGGGGCAACACCCTGACACCTTCGGTCAGCGCCATCGGCACGTATCAACTGACCGTGACCAACACGCTCAACGGCTGCAGCGCTACCGATTCTGTTGAAATTTTGGAGGATCAAAGCGCGCCCGTGGCCCTATTGGCCCAGCCCAAAACACTCACTTGTGTTGTCAAGCAGGTGCCAATTGAGGCCGCTGGATCGTCCACCGGAAACGTCACGTACACCTGGAGCACCACCAACGGCAATTTCACCGACCTGAGCAATCCGCTCAAACCCGTGGTGGACAAACCGGGCCTTTACACCTTATTGATCACCAACTTGGACAACGGCTGTACCGTAACTGCCACGGCCACCGTGGCGCAAGACATTTTGGTGCCCGCTGCCAATGCCGGTTCTACGCAAACGCTCACCTGCGCCGTTACCACGTTGCAGCTCAACGGCACTGGCTCCAGCCAGACCGGAGGACCGTTTTTCTACGAATGGACAACACCCAACGGGGTAATTATTTCCGGGCAAAACACGCTCACACCTACGATTTCCGCCCCCGGCGGGTATGCTCTTTTGGTGCAAAATACCACCAACGGTTGTACCGCTACTGCACAAGTGCAGGTGCTGCAAAACACCGTGGCTCCCACGGCCGCTATTGCCTCAGCGCCCCTGCTGACCTGCGCGGTGAAAGTGGTGACGCTCAACGGAACAGCCTCTTCTTCCGGCCCGACCTACTCGTACGCCTGGAGCACCTCTACCGGCAACCTTTTCGGAAACGTCACTGCGGCCACGGCCCAGGCCAACGCTCCCGGCACCTACACCCTGACGGTGCTCAACGCCGCCAATGGTTGTACCAACACTGCGACAGCCGATGTGTCGTCAAATACCACCCCGCCGAGCGCCGATGCCGGCCCACCCTTTACGCTCACCTGTACGATTGATGAAGTGACCCTTCAGGCATTCGCGTCCTCCGGGCCGCAGTACACCTACGCATGGGCCGCAACGGGCGGCGGGCATATTGTTTCGGGCACAACCACGCTCAACCCGCAGGTGGACAAGGCTGGTGCATACGTGTTAACGGTGACCAACACCGGCACAGGCTGCACCCAGACGGACAACACGTTGGTGTTCTTGGAGACCAATGTGCCCACGGATTTTGCCTTTGACGTGAAGCGACCTTCCTGCAAGGATAATGACGGGGCAATCACTTTCCAACAGATAACCGGCGGCTACGGGCCGTATCTGTACTCGATCAACAACGGCCAGTCATTCTCGCAGCAGCTCGATTTCGAGAACATTTCCCCCGGCACGTACAATTTGTGGATTCAGGATGCCAACGGTTGCGAATTCAAAAAAACGCTCGTCGTGCCCAAGGCACCAGACCCCGGTATCAGTATTGATCCTGAATTCAATATCGAGTTTGGTGATTCGGTGCAGCTGAAGGCCGTACTTCCAGCCGGTTACTCGCTGGCGTTGATTGATTCGGTGCTCTGGAACCCGCTCGAAGGGCTGACCTTCCTCGGAACCGATGTGTTCAGCCTGCTCAAGCCGATTGCCAAGCCGTTCCGTCCCATTGAATACGAGGTCACGATAGTCAGCAAAGACGGCTGCCGGGCAAGCGACCGGGTGCTCATCAACGTGGACGACGAGCCGAACATTTATATCCCGAACGCATTCTCGCCTTGGGATGAAAACGGCGAAAACGACGTGGTACTGATCCTCGCCAAGATCAGCCAGATCAAGCAGGTGAACTCGTTCCAGATTTTTGACCGCTGGGGGACGATGGTGTTCCAAAAGCAAAACTTCCAGCCCAACGATCCCAAGTACGGCTGGAACGGCTACTTCCACGGTGCGCTGATGACACCTGCGGTGTTTGTTTACTACGCAGAAATTGAATTGATAGACGGTCGCCGACTGCTATATAAAGGCGATATTACGCTGGTGCGGTAAGGCCCTGCACCACGGAAACAATCTTCCTGTTTTGTGCGCGCCACCTCGTGTTTCACGGGGTGGCGCTTTTTTATCAAAAAAAACTGCAAACCTGTAAGCCGGATTCTGTTCCGCCAACGCCCCGAGGGGCGCGAGCGGCCTCTGCCATTTATCTGGGTCCCGTTTCGCAACGGAACTCTGCGCTGCCTACCCCCCTTGCCAGCCCGAAGGCCGATGCGCGAGCAACGCATCCCCCGATCGGTGGCCCGATACGGAGTGCAAGGTGTACATGGCATTTCAACCCGCAAGGTTTGTCCACGCCCCGACTTGCGCCGGGGTGTCGTGCGCTCTTACCGCACATTTTCACCCTTACCCCGGCAAAACCGGGGCGGTAATTTTCTGTGACCCTGTCTGTACTCCGGCCGTTGCCGAAGCCCCACCTGTTAGGTAGTGCGGTGCTCTGTGTTGTCCGGACTTTCCTCCCATCCCTTGCGGGAAAAGGCGGCAGAGCGGTTTGCAGTTTTTTTTTTGAAACAAAGCGCGGGTATCTTTTTCGCATACTCCGCAGCTTCAATAGTGTTGGCACGATTTTTTACTTTTAGTCGCGCAAATGTGCAGGGTATGTTCTTGTACATTTGCACGGTTAAAACCGATTCACAATCCCTGTTACGACGATGCCAAGCGGGTAAAACCGCTAACACCGCACCTAATTCCTTCTGCACAGCATGATAAAACGCCTGCTCCTGTACATTTTGGCCGGAGCCATACTTTTGGCCGTGGCGGGTACTGCCGAACGCGGGTACAAAGATACGGCGCTGCTGCAACAGTATGCCGCCGAGGTCGGCATATATCTGTCAGAACAATCATCCGAGGGGCGGGAGTGGGCGCAACAGCACCGCGCCCGCATCGAAGCCACGATAGGACAGCGAGCCGTGAGCGACCCGCAAGGCTGGGTGGCTGCATTGGCCGAGCAGGCTGGCAAACCGTACACAGTGCTGGTGCGACAGGGCGACAGCCTGCTTTTTGCCTCCAACAACAAGATATTTCCGCCTGAGGGGCAGTTGAGCCGCATGCCGCTGACCGATGAGCCGACCGTCGTCCACTTACCGCTGGGCCATTATTTTGTCGGCAATAAAAATTTTGAAGGCGAAAAAACACTGACCGTTTTGGTGCCCGTCCGCTACGCACTGGACGAGAGCGCTCGCCAGCAAACTATCGGCCTTTTTCCAGCCAATGCAGCCATTCCGGCTCCGGTGCAGGTAGGCATAGTACCGACCGAATTGCCGATACAGGTCAGCGGGCGCGATGTGTGTTGGCTTTCGGCCAGCGGATCGGTACAGGCTGCGTGGGTGCAGTGGGTGCGGTTGCTGGCTTACGGTACGGTGCTGGCATTGTTGCTGGCGCTGGTTTTTCGCGCGGGCATGTTTTTGGTCAAACAAGGGCGCGGCTGGATGGGCGCGGCTGCGTTGGCTGTATTTGCTGCAGCTGTGGCAGGGGCCAACTGGGCTACGGGGTTTACCGGGGCTACGTTCACCCGGCTTCCGGTTTTTGCGCAGCAATTCGACGCGTCGGCACTGATCGGCAGGTCGCTGGGCGACTGGCTGTTGCACCTCGTCCTGCTAGCGTGGCTGGCGGTTTTTTTCCACCGGGCATTTTGGGTGCAGGCTGCGGTCAAGCCAACTTCCGCACTCGCGGGCACGACGCTCGTTGCTTTGAGCCACCTGCTCACGATGGGCAGTGTAGTAGCTGGGGTGGAGGTGTATCGGGAATTGATTTTGCACTCGTCCGTCAATTTCGACTTTGACAACCTGCTCAATTTTGACGGGTTCACAGTGCTCGCCTTGGGGGGGATTCTGCTCATGGCTCTGTCCATGTTTTTATTTGGGCACCGGCTGATCCACACGTCGCTCCAGATGGAGCCGTCGTTTGGCAAACGGATGCCAGTGCTGTTCGGCACCGCTGTTGCTGTGTTTTTGGCCTGCCTTTCTTGTCAGGACCTGTTGCAGGTGGGCGCGGTGTATGTGGCCATTTTTTGCTTGCTGTACGTGCTGCTATTCGATTTTTTCCTCGGCCTGAAGGTGCCGAGGCTCGGCGGCCTCGTGCTTTGGCTGATGCTTTTTTCTATGGCCTCTGCACTGTTGCTGTACCGTTACAATTATTTGAAAGACAAAACCCAGCGCCTTGCCTACGCCGAAGCGCTGGCTCAGCCCCGCGACACGGCCTTGGCCGAGCCGCCGTTGAAAAAAGTGCTGGTGCAAATCCGGGCCGATGGCGAGATCAACCGACTGCTGAAACCGTGGCCGTTCAAACCCCTGACCGCCGACCTTCGCCAGCGCGTGAACGAAATAACCTACCCGTACCGGTACCTTTTCCAACACTACCGGACATCGGTTTTTGCCTTCGACGAGGCTGGCGACGTGCTCCCGCAGGATCAGCCCAAAGACCGCTCGTTCGTGGTCGGAGAAAACTGGGAGCGCGGCACTCCCCTGCCCGGCGCACCGGAAATCCGGTTTTTGACCACCCCGGAGGGCGTTTTTCGGTACATGGCCCAATCCAGCGCCCTGCGCATGGACGACCCCACGCAGCCCGCCGATCTCTACTTTTTCTTTGACCACCAATACCCGCAGCCCACGCGGGTGTACTCCGAACTGTTTTACAGCCTGCCCTACAAAAACCTGAACCGGTTGCTGCACTATGACTTTGCAGTGCAGCGCGGCGGCAACCTCGTGGTGGATCAGGGCAACGCCAATCAGGTCGTTTTTCAAAAAGGATTGGCAAACGGCGTGGCAGTGGAACAGACTACCGAATCGCCGCGGCGGGTGGATGCCGTGTACCGCAGTGCCGACGGCAGCACCACCGCCGCTGTGGGCCGCCCGCGCGGTGGCATGCACAAACAGTTGTACCTGTTTTCCGTGCTTTTCGCGCTCACCTCGCTGTTCATTTTTGCCTTGGTGCTGCTCAACACCTACCTGAATTTTTTGCCAGCATACTACCAGCTCAATTTCTCGGCAAAAGGCTCGCTCGCCAAACGGATCCACTACGGAAATTTTGCCCTCATCGGGCTGGCTTTTGCCGGTATCGGCTGGCTCACCTACCAGCACTTCGCCACCGCCGCTCAGGATGCCGATCGGGCAAGCCTCGACAAACGCACCGATGCCGTGCTGACCAACCTGCGCATCAACCTCGGCGACCTTGAGCCGGGATCGGATAGCCTGCGCCACACCCTGCCGAAACTACTGGCTCCTTTGGCCGCCAGCCTGACCACTGACCTGAACCTGTTCGCACCCGACGGAACCTTGTTGTTTTCCACCCAAAACGACCTCGCTCAGCTCGGCGTGCTGCCCAAGCGCATGGGAACCGAAGCCCACGCACTGCTCACCGCTGGCGAGCAGGCAGAGGCGACTGTATCGGAGCAGGTGGCCGGGGCCACGTTCTCCAACCGATACTTGCCAGTACACAACAACCAAAACCGGCTGCTCGGCTACCTCGGCGTGCCTTACCACCTGTCTGACCGCAAGATCGGCCCCGAGGTTTCCGACTTTATCGGTATGCTGGCCAGTGTGTACGTGTTCCTGCTGCTCATCGCGTACTCGGTGTCGTACCTGTTGTCCGGTTCCATCATCCGGCCGGTGAAACTCATTTCCGAGAAGATCAAGCGCCTCCAGCTGGAGGACAAAAATGAGCCGCTCGTTTATCAGGGCGACGCTCAGGACGAGCTCAGTGCCCTCATTGACGAATACAACCGCATGGTGGAAAAATTGGAAGAGTCCAAGGGCCAACTGATTCGATTGGAACGCGAGAGCGCCTGGCGCGAAATGGCCCGGCAGGTGGCACACGACATCAAAAACCCGCTGACCACCATGAAACTGTCCATGCAACAGCTGGAGCGGGTGTCGTCAGAGCCTGCGCAGGCAGCCCTGTACCTGAAAAAGGCCATCACCCGATTGATCGAGCAAATTGACTCGCTGGCGCAGATCGCTTCCGAGTTTTCGATGTTTGCCAATCTGGACATTCAGCAGAAGCAGGACATCGTGCTGAACGACGTGGTGGAAAGCGTGTACGACCTGTTCAGCGAACAACGGGACGTGCGCTTAGAAATGGCCGTGCCCACGGAGCGCTACCACATCAGCGGCGATAAAAATCACCTCATCCGGGTGTTCAACAACTTGGTCATCAACGCCATGCAGGCCATACCGTCCGACCGGGTCGGCCTCATCAAGGTTGACCTGTTTCGGGAAAACAACCACGCCGTGGTGCGCATCAACGACAACGGCGGCGGCATACCGCCCGAAATTCAGAAGCGCGTGTTCGAGCCGAATTTCACCACCAAAACCTCCGGCAGCGGCCTCGGTTTGGCTATTTGCAAAAAAATAGTGGAGGCGCTGGACGGGAACATTCGTTTCGTGACCAGCGAAAACGAGGGCACCGACTTTTTTGTGGAACTGCCGATACGGGCTACGGAAGGGGTGGATCGGGTAAGGAAAGATTAGTGCGTGTTATGATTTCTTGACAATCAATATTTTGAAAACTCGGACGCCGCTCTCTCCACGGATTTTCAGCCAGAAAACACCGGTGCCCACGTTGCTCAAATCAAGTTCGAGCGTATCATTTCCGAGTAGTGCATCAGGGCGGAGAAAAACCAATCTGCCCAATGCATCCGTCGCCGAAACTTCTATCTCTTCTCCTGAAAGTTTTTCTGAAAACAGATAGATCCGGCCATCCGAAGGGTTTGGAAAGACCTGTACATCGTCGTTTTCCCAAAAATCATCCACTCCTGTCAGCACCGCAATCGTTGGCGTTTCAGCAGGTGAAATGGGTTTTTCCGTGCCGTCGGCCAGCAAACCACGTGTGCCGATTGCCTGGATTTTTAGCGAGTCGGCTTGCACACCGACTTCAAAATGCAGCACCCCGACAGGCCCGAAACCCGTCGCATTTTGGCCGTCGGTTTTGGTCAGCGCCAGAGCGGTAGCGCCCGACGTTGTTTTTTCATAAAAACCAATAGCACTCGTTCCGAGCCAGTTTCCTTTGAAATCAGTCCAAAAACTGCCCGGTTTTATGCTGTTTTCTAAAAATTCCAACTCAACAGCAAAACCATACAACGCCTCCGGGGCATCGCTCAACCGAAGCGGGGCGGCAATTTTTTGCCCCTGAAAATACGGCCCGGCGGGCAAATCGATAAAAAGTTGCAGCCCAACAGGCATGTCCGGCAAACGGAGTTGAACGTGTTCCTGTTTGAAATTTTGAATGACGGCTGTGGTGTCGTTCAACGAAACCAGACCGTCGCCGTTGCAGTCGGCGTGCTTAGCGTTCACTGTCAGCACCGAGTCCGGCCAGTCATCGGCGAATTTCGGTATCCAGGAAATCGACTGGTCCACACGAGCCGGGCCGCTCAGGTTGTTGCCAAGGGCCACCCCGAGGTGCAGCCAGTCGAGCGTGGTCACGGCATTGTCCTTGTCGCAGTCGCCCGGCCAAACGGCTCCGGCGAGCGGCAGGTCGAGCGCTTCGTCGGCACCTATCGCCGTTTGCGTGGCGTTGCGGAGTTGGCCGTCAATATCCGTTAGAAATTGATTTAAAACATTTGTCGTCAATGGGATAGACGGCGAATCGTCGGCAATATGCAGGTCGGCTGAAGCACCGGTCGGGTCGTTTTCATCTTCAAATTTTACCAAACCGGCAGTTGAGTTTTGCTCGTAGCCGAAAAGTTGCCAGAGTGAAAAATCAGTTTGCTGGTTGTTCAAACCCGCCGGGCCGATGTCGTAGAAATTGTGGTGAAAATTCAATTCGTTGAAAACCGGCGAAGTGAAATGGTGCGCCCGCGCCTCATTGCGTGTTTTGATAATATTGTTTTCAAAATTGACCTTCGAGTTTTTGATGACATGCACGGCAGCAATAGCCGTAAACTGGCTGAGGGTGTTTGAGACGTTAAAATGCAGCGTATTGTGTTGAAAATTTACGTGTTGACTTTCTTCAAAAAACACCTGCCCCACTTCTCCGAAAGTCGGTTGAATGGTCGGTTGATTATTAAAATGGAAAAAATTATTCGCCACCACCGCCGGGTTACCGGACGATCCGCCGCTTTCCAACAAGTGTAAGCCCGGCGCACCGGTGAAAACATTTCGCTCGATCCGAAAGCCTTCCGTACACTGTTGTGCCTGAAAATAGTTTAACGGCCCGAATCGGCAGCCCTCGAAGCTCCAGTTTTTCGACCCTTGCAGCACCACAGCACCGTCGCCTACGGGATAGAAATCGCAGTTGCGGAAATGCAAGCTGTCGTCCAAACGCCCCAGGAAGTTACCGTCTTTGAAAAAACAATTGTTGAAAACCAAGCCATAGTCCGGTACGCCGAAGTCGTAAGAACTGCCGAGAATTTCGCAGCCTTCGAAAATCAGGTTTCGGCTCGTTGCCTCAAAACCGAGGTCGCGCAGCCGCAGCCGGCGGAATTCGACGTTCGGCAAACCCCAGAGTTCCGGTTTCCGGATTTCGCCTATCTGCAGGCCGGGGCCGTCCGGTTCGATGCGGATTTTTTCAGCACCCGTTGCACCCGGTGGCGGCAACAGGTTCGGGTTGAAGTGCTCGCCTGGGCGAAGCAGGAAGGTCAAGTCGCCGCAAATCCCGGCTTTCGAGAGCATATCGGCAGCCGTTTCAAGGTTCCGGAAATCGGGCTTCGAGCCACCTATATAATAGGTACCGCCCATTCGGTGGGTAAAATTCGGGTTGGCCAAAACGTTATCGAGCGTGTCGGCATCGCGGCTTACGGCGACGTGGATTTCAAAACTGTTGCCGTCCGGCAGCCATGCAAAATGCTCTCCGAGGTGAAGCCTGTCGCTCGTTTCGCCAGCCGCGAGCAGACCGGTCCAGATCAGGCTGGGTTTTGTTTCTCCGTTCAGCGTCCACCCGATCTCGGCATGGCGGAGCGTGTCGGGGCCTTCGTTTTTCAATTGCACAAATACATCCGCTATGGCATGGCAGGCTGGGTCGGGAAGGTTACTGTATACCAGGCCGACGTTGGTTTGAAGGTCGAAAAACTGGTCGGCGCCGAGGTCGGGCGCTGCCGGTGGGCGCGGGTCGCCATCAAGATCAGATTCAGAAAAACCGGGCAAAAACACACCTTTTCCGGCGATTTCAGCCGGGTTTCCAACGATTCGGAGGTTTTTTTCAGAAACAAAGGGCGGCTGAAATACGAGGCTATTGGCATCCTGTCCGTTGAAACTTTGCCAGTCGGCGAGCGCCTGCGAAGAACTGCCGCCGCTAACGGCGATCAAATTCTGGCCCCCGGAAAAAAAGGCATTCCGGTCGGAGACTATGTTTGCGGGGTCATTTTGGACGAACATCGCCAAGCCGTTCAGATGCTCGCTGATGATCAGGTTGTTCGCGATTTGGAAGCGCTCGGCGGGCGTCTGGGCGGTAGTCAACTGCACGGTCAAGGCTGCCCCGCTGCTCTCCTGCGCGCGCAGCGTGTTGTGAAAAAAGAGGCTCGAACGCACTTCCGAAAAGATGACGAGGTTGTTCCACCAATTGTTTTTCCCGCTGAAAAAATTGTTGGCGACGCGGAGGGAGTCGCAGTTTTCAAAAACATAGCCATGATTTGCCGTAGCGCCTTGAGGGAGCAGGTAGGAAAATTCATTTTTGAAAAAATCAAGGCGTTTCGAGTTTTTTACCTCGGCATTGCCGATCATCCGGTTGCCCACAAAACGACTATCCGTGACCCCGTCGAATTTCAAAATCGGGTAAAAACCGGGGCCGCCTTGCGATTCGATTACACAGTTATTGACGGTCAGGTTTCGGGTTTGGTTGGCGAAAAGTCCCGTCCAGATGCCCTCGATACGGCAGTTGTTTAAAGAAACCAAATCGGAAAACTGAAGTAGCACCAGCGGCACCTGCCAGTTGGGCTTTACAAAGTCAACGTTGTCAACCTGCACATTCGAACTGTTATGCACGGCAAGCGCCGTTGTTGCTATGGCGCCTTCTAATTTCAGGTCATGCACCCAAATGTGGCCGGAGTTGGTGATTTCAAGCGGCGATATGGTGGAAAAAACGTGATCGGGTTGCCAAACGGCGCTTTCCTTGTGGCCGTCGAAAGACGTGATTTCGAGTGTTTTTGAAGGAGCGAGGGCAAATCTTTCATCCATTTTCAGCGCTCCTGCGTGGATGCCCGGAAGCAGCAAAATTCGAGCGGAGTGGCAAAAAACGCTTGTTTTCAGCCGGTTTCCGAGGTCGGCCATCGTCGGAAATTGTCCGCCGAAACCTACTGTGATATCGCCCCCGTCGAGGTCCGCCAAAACCCGCAAGGCAATAGAATTCGCGGTTTCATAAATATCCTGCCGCCCGTTTGCCGAAGTTAAATTGAGTTCAAAAAGGTAGGCACTGTCGGGTGCGAAAGGCAAAATTTCGAGCAGAATGGTGTCTTGCTCTCCAATGGGCAAATTACCCGTCCATTCAAAATCGGGCTGTGCGATGCCATTCTTCTTCCAGGCAATTCGAGCATCGGTGAGCGGTTTTTCGCCGACGTTGGTCAGCCTGATTTCGACTCGAAATTCCTCTCCGCAGCGCTGCGCCCGGGTAGACGACCCGGTATGGGACAGGCTTGCATCGCTCACAGGCAAAGCGATTTGGTCGGCGCCGATGTCGTATCGCCCGTCTGCCGGCAGTGTATCGCCGTCAATGTCGAGGAACTCATCAAGGTACAGGAAGAAAAGAATAGCGCGGCCGTTCAGGTCATCGTCGGGAGCGGCGAGGTGGAGGTCGGTTGGAGTGACAAAATTGACTGTTTTTTGGATGGAAAAGCGTTCACGTCCGGCGACATGCCAGGCGTTGAAATCCCGGTTTTTGTCCAGGTCTTCGGTAAGCACCAATACAGGTTGGGTGGTTTTCGGGACATAACAGTTCGATTGAAAAATAAACTCATGGGCGACCTGCGCTGAAAGCAAATGCAGGGACGGCCCCGTTTCGACATCGAAAATATTGCCGCCCACGGTACCACCTTTACCGTTGATGGCGTAAAACGGGTTCGCATCACTGAGGGTAACACCATCCTTAGCCTTGATGGAATTGAAACAAACGGTCTTGTAAAACTCGCCGTGCAGGTGGATAGCATCACCCGCAGGTGCAATGATAAAATTGTGCATAACAGCAACCTGGCTGGAGGAGGAAGGCCCTGCGCAGTACTCTACGACGACACCCCGCCCGGTGGTTTGGATGTGGTTTTGTACAATCCGCGCCTCCAGGTTACTTTGCTCGATCCGGATTGCCTGTGCCGAGGGTACGAGGCCGACATCGAAGCGGTTTTTACGGATTTCTACCTGGCCTCCGAAGTTTTGCAGCCAGATGCCGCCCAGTGCCTGGCCTTCAAAGATGCAATTCCGGGCGCTCAGGTTCACGCCGATTCCCGGGAACCACGTGGGAGACCAAATGCCGTACATGCCGCCCTGAAAGTGACAGCCATCCAGGGTGAGATAACCTGCAAACGAGATCAGAACACGGGCAGAGTCGCCCCATGAAACGCTCGCCGGATCAATCGGGTCGGCCTCGAAGCGGCAGTTTTTGAAGGTCATGTTGGACTCCGACTCCACGCAACGGCGCTCCGTCTGGTTCGGCGAGCCGCCAGTGCGCCGGAATATGATGTCTTCAAAAACAGAGTAGATGGACTGCTCGGAGCGCAGGATGTAGTTGCCACCCGTACCGGCTGCCGGGCCGACCGGCCAGGTCACCACCACCTCGCCCGGCAGTGCGGGATTTTTTCTGAAAATCACAGGCGCTGTGCTGAAGCAAGGTCCGTTCGGCCAGATTTTCGAGAGCAGTTGCTCTACATAAACCCCCGGCTCAATGTCGAAAAACACCGTGTCCGACCAACTTTTGGCTTCGACCTCGGCGATAGCAGACTGAATTGTCGGAAAGTCGGCACCCGAGTGCCCGACGGTATAATGCCCTTGCATGCATTGCGCGAAAAAGGAAGATTGCGCGGCAAAAAAAAGAAGCAGGACGGTAGTGAGTGCTTTCAAGAACATGAAACAGGAGCGTAACAGTGAGTTTTTTCCAAAAATGTCAACGGGAAAACGGCGCTATCGGGGCGGTATACGGTTCGGCGCTTTTCTATTTGGCGTAACTATCGGGAAAAGACCCACTTTTGTCTTCTTTTCCTTCCAGGATCACGCTAAAGCGCGAGATGTTGTCGCTCAGTTCGAACTTGATGTCGCCTTCTCCGTAACTTTTTGAATCCACGATGGTGCTCAGGAAGTTCGACGGGGCAATTGGGCCGGGAAGTTCATCTGCAACTAACCGGAACTTTTCGGTACCCAAGACGGCGTTGATAATGCCCTTGAAGTTGAGTCCGACTGTCAGGGTGATCAGACTTTTCCCGCCGCCGGTACTTTCGACGGAGGTTTTCACGATGGAGTAAACCCGTTCGTACTGAAAGTCGCCGGGTGCCATTGTGATGGGTTGTGCTTGGGAAATGTCCAGTTTCCCGGGTTTGGCCGACTGGGGCTTGGGTGCTTGTTCGACAGGCGCCGTTTGGGTATTGGTTGTTTGCGATGTTGTTTCGGCGTCGGAGGGAGCGAATATGGAATATGTCAGGTAAAGAAACAAAACTAGGACAACAGCCGCTGCGCCTAAAATCATGGCACGGTTTGAACTGCGTGCCGTCGGAGCGGGTGCATTAGGAATGCTACGGCGATTGCCTGTGGCGATCTCAATTAGTTCGAGCAAATTTTTTCTGATTTTTGCATGCTCAATGCCTGCTTGCCCGCTTGCAATTATTCCATTACGTTCTTGCGCTCGCAAGTCGTTCCATTGACTTTCCAGCAACACTAGGTCGTTGTACACGCCATGCTGGTTTTTCAAGGCATAAATGAGTTCGTCCAACTGGTTGTTGGCAAGGAGTTGGATCAAGGCTTCTTTGTCCATTGCGTTGTTTTTTTAGCAAAGGTAATAGCAGATGGTTTCAAAATGAGCCGTACGGAAATGTAAGTCCTCAACAAGCCTTAGGTTTGTCCCCAAAACTCGATTGATGCGCAAAATAACCGCCCGACGTATTTACCCTGTCGCCTCCGACCCGCTCGAAAACGCCGTGCTCATTACCGATGAAAAAGGCAAAATACTGGCCATCGAACCGCTGGACCAACACGACCCCGCCAGCGTGGAACGCTACGACGGCGTACTGGTACCGGGTTTTGTGAACACCCACTGCCACCTCGAACTGTCCCACATGAAAGGACTGGTAGACACTGGCACAGGCCTCATCCCGTTCATCACCGACGTGGTGACCAAGCGCAATTTGCCCGTCGAGGTCATTGCCGAGGCCATCGCCCGCGCCGAGCAGGAGATGCTTGATGGAGGCATCGTGGCGCTGGGCGACATCTCCAATACCACCGACACCTTTGCCGTAAAAGCGCAGGGGCGCATGCGTTACCACACGTTTGTGGAACTCTTCGATTTTTTGCAGGATGCCGGTGCCGGACATACCTTTGCCAAAGGGGAAGTCGTGTACGATCAGCATCAACCCGCTGCAGGCAGCGCCAAATCCTACGTGCCGCATGCGCCGTACACTGTCAGCCCGGCGCTATTTGAAAAAATAAACGCCGCCAACGTAACCGACAAGGCGGGCACAGTCAGTATTCACAATCAGGAGACCCCGCCGGAAAACGAGATGTTCCAACATGGGACGGGGGCATTTTTTGAATTTTACGGCAAGTTTGGCATTTCGTTGGAACACTTTCAGGCCATCGGGCAGCCGTCCATCCAATACGCCTTGCGCCATCTGGACCCCACCCGGCGCACCTTGTTTGTCCACAATACGCTCACCACGACCGACGACATCCTTGCGGCGCAGGCCTGGAGCCCGCACACCTGGTGGGCCACCTGCCCCAACGCCAACCTGTACATTGAAAATCGGCTTCCAAACTATCGCCACTTTTTGGACACGGGCGCCCGCGTGACCATCGGTACGGACAGCCTCACGTCCAACTGGCAGTTGTCCATTTTGGAGGAAATGAAAACCATTATGCGTTTCCAACGGTATGTGCCTTTCGAGGCCATGTTGCGTTGGGCAACGCTCAACGGTGCCGAAGCGCTGGGCTTCGACGACACGCTGGGTAGCCTCGATGTGGGAAAAACGCCGGGGGTTTTGTTGTTGGAGGGTATGGGGCCGGGCGGTGGAGTGGAAACAGGTACGACAGTACGGCGGTTGGTATGACGAGAGGTATGAAAAATAGTTTTTGGCCGACATTTTGTCCAATACGACCGGAGACCGACAAATCATCTTTAACTTTCGGCTCGAAAAACACACTATCGAACAAGCCTTTGGTACCACCATGTGCATACGCAACCTGCGCATATTTGCCCCTTTCTTCTTTTTATCAGCGCTGCCCACAACCTCGCACGCTGGATGTACCGACAGCGTCCATGTGACCGTCAACCCCGTACAGTGCCACGGTCTGCGCAACGGAGTCATTGAGGTCACGGAAATCTTTGGGGGCACCGACCCGTATTATTTTTCGTTGGACGGACAAACGTACAGTACCCGCCCCGTGTTCGACTTTCTTTGGGCGGGCAATTATGTTCTACACGTGCGCGACTCCACCGGCTGTGTGCGCCGATACCCGGTCACGGTGACACAACCGGAAGAACTGCAAGTTGCCCTGAACGCTGGCGACACCAATAACCTGACCTCCGGCGATTGGCTGCAACTGACTGCCAGCGTCCACCCGCCCGGCACGGTGGTGACAAGCATTTCGTGGCGCCCGCCCGCGTTGTTCACTTCGCAATTCCAACTCAATCAAACGGTTCGTGTGCTGGAGGACACCGACTTCGCCGTGGAAATTCAAAATGCCAATGGCTGCATTGCACGAGCCAACCTGTCGGTGAAGGTGAAAAAAACCAACTTGTACTTCCCCAACGTCTTCAGCCCGGCCAGCCAGCAGAACAACTACTTCACCCTGTTTTCCGACGATGGCGTGGCGCGTATCACGCTGCTCCAGATTTATGACCGAAGCGGTGCCCTCGTTTTTGAAAAGCGCAATTTTTTGCCCAACGACCCGCTCCAAGGCTGGAACGGGAAATGGAATGGCCGTTTGGCTCCCTCCGGGGTATATCCCTGGGTTGGGTCGGTGGAATTTCAGGATGGGAAGCGAAAGCGGTTTACCGGATCCATAACCGTGATCGCCCAATGACCAGCGTCGCCGTCTTCTGCGGGGCAAACCCCGGCAGCCTCCCGATGTTCGCCGCCGCCGCCACAGAACTGGGCAAAACCCTGGCCGAGCGCAATATCCGCGTGCTTTTTGGCGGCGGCAGCGCGGGCCTCATGGGCGTACTGGCTGATGCCATGCTCGCCAACGGTGGCACCATCACCGGTGTCATCACCGAACAACTGTACGGCCTGGAACTGGGCCATTCCGGTGTGCGCGACATGATCGTGGTAGAATCCATGGCCGAGCGCCGCACCCTGCTCATCAAGGGCACCGACGGGGTCATCACCCTACCGGGTGGCTACGGCTCTTTGGACGAGCATTTCGAGGCGCTCACCCTTGCTCAGTTGCACCAGTACCGGAAGCCGGTCGGGCTGCTCAACGTGCAGGGCTACTACGATCCGGTGTTGCAGATGCTGGATCAAATGGTGCGGTTTGGTTTTCTGAAAAAACAAAACCGGGGGCTTTGCATAGATGCCGCCACCGTGCCGGAGCTGTTGGAAAAAATGACCACCTACGAGTATCGGGCCGCGCACAAATGGCTGTGACAGGCCTTCACTCCACCAGCACGAACCCCGCCCAGGATGCCGTCTTCCATACCGGGGCGAAGGGGTTTGCCGCTACCCCTCCTCCGCCTTCCACTCCCGAACGTTTTTCGCCTCCACGTCGAAGGCCACGCCCACCAGCGTGAGGGACTTGCCCGCTGCGCGGAAACGATCCGGGTAGCCCCGTTCGTGAATCTGGGCCAGGGCCGCGTCGGCGCTTTCGCGGAGCTTGAACTCGAACACGTACACCCGTTCGCCTGTGTCGAGCACCGCGTCCATACGGCCGTGGTTGGTGGGGATTTCGGAATGCACCACAAACCCCGTGAGCGTCAGAACGACGTGTACCACGCTGTGGAAATACGACTCCTGCGTGCCCGCGATCTGGTACGGAATGGAGGCGAACAGGCTGGACAGCACCCGGAAAAAAGACTCGAGGTCGCCAGTCTCCAGGGCCTCGCGCATCTTGTCCGTGTAGGTGTTTTCGGTCAGGAACACGGGCTTGTCGGCATAATCGGCCAGCAGGTTTTTCAGAAAGGAGTTTTTGACCTCCTCGTTGGGGTACGACAGGAAG
>JBEBHD010000242.1:0-8233 GCA_040080915.1 Saprospiraceae bacterium | reverse complement strand
GCGAGGCCTTGCAAGTCGTTTTTGTTGCCCTCCACGGGTTTGTCTAATTTTTTTTTCAGGTCACCGTTCTGGTTCAAATTGACCGTGACTTTGATAACATCGCCCTCCACCGTGTACGGCCCCGTGATGTTGTAGGCATCAGGGTAATCGTCGGTGTCGTAGTGCACGAGTTTGCTGGATGTTTTTTCCCAAAGGGTTTCTTTGAGTGCCTTAGTCAGGCCGAGGTTGTCATTACCGCTTTCGCGATTGAATAAGTTGTTTCGCTTAATCACCGGCACTCCAGGGGACATTTTGATATCATCCGGCTTTTCTACCCTGCCGATGTAAAAGCCACCACCCTTGGCGTTTTTGGGCAAGAACATTTCAGGTACCTGTGTTTTATTCACACTACTGGCCAACTGGGGCACTTTAGAGCAGGCGTGATTGAGCAATTTCATGATGTCCACCTTGTGGTCGGTTGCACCGCCGCCCTCAACGCGCATTCCGTCAAGCAGGCTGTACGTCAGCAGCCCCTGACCGTATTTAGGGGCTTCGAAACTCTCTTTGTTGCCGGCGGCTCCGGCAAGAATAAAGGTTCCGGTCATATTTTTCATCTCATCGGTCACGCGGATTTGGGCCGAAGTCATGCCTTTTCCGCCAAATTGTTGGCCCAACGTGGCGGCATTGCAGGCATCAAGGATGAGCGCCTGCTTGGCAGCATGGTTATCTGTAAGCCATTGGATGATCTCGTCCGATGAGACAGTGTTTTGAGCAAGCATCTTTGGGTTCTCCAATTCGGACCATGCCGTGCTCCCTTTAGCCAGGTAGTGGAATTTGCTTTTTTCGGCAGTGCCGATAGTTTTACCATGACCGGAAAAAAAGGCTATGAATACGTCGTTCGGTTTCGCCTTATTAAACTCCTCAAAGGCGGCTTTAATATTGGCTTTTGTGGCCAGTTGTGCCGGATTGGTACTTGACGAGGTAAGGAGCCTAAGGTGGACGCGTTCGTTGAACAGGCCTTTACCGGCTACTTGCAAAGCGTCATAGAACCGTTGGGCATCCGCATCGGGGAAGTTGAGTTTTAGTTCAGTGTCGGTATACGAATTGCCAACAATGATGGCATACAGTTTCGGATCCTCTTCGTTCAGGTTTTGAGGGTCATTCTGATTGTTGTTGCCCTGTCCTCTGCCCGTTGCCCCCGGTGCGTACTTGATCTCCAGCATTGGGCTGCTGAGCCAGTCATCGCAGGTGGCTTGGAGGCCGATTACGCAGGTGTCCAGACCGACGTAGTACTCGTAGTATTTAGTCAGGTCAAAACTCAGGCTGGTTTTTTTGCCCGGGTTGATATCATCAACCTTTTTCTTGCCATTGACGTACACGCTGAGTTTTCCCACTCCGCAAGCCCCTTGTGGGGTCAGGTTTATTGTCAGTTGATATTTTTCGATAGTGGCCTGGATGTCCGGATACAGGCTGACGTTTGTCAATGCTGGTGGTTTAAGCCGTTCTTCTTTCGAAAAACCCATCACTTTGGCCAGCAGGTGCGGGTCCCAGTAGCGGGTTTTCAGTTGCTCCAGCGGTACAACCTCCAAACCGACCATGAAGTACAACTGCTCCATGGCACCTGGCGAGGCATCGAAAAGCCCTTCGGGGGTGATCACCAACCAGTCTTCCTCGCCCACGGCCATGAGGCTCACGATCTCCTTGCCGGTTTTAGTATCCCAGATTTTGGCGGTGTTGTCGCTGCTGCCTGTGATGAGGTAATCGCCCAATGGCGAGTATGCAACGGAGCGAATGGCGCTGTAATGGGCATCATATTCTTGTACCAAATTGCCGCCGAGGTCATATTCCGTGACCAAGTTGTCGGAGCCGCCTACTGCGATCTTGCGGCCGTCGGTCGAAAAGGCCAGACAGATGACGCGAGCGCCCTCGGTCAGTGAAATATGAAATTTTTCTTCGCCGGTTTCAAAGTCGAATAGGCTCAGGCCGTGTTCTTTGCCCTCGTTGGTGGCCACATATTTCCCGTCGGGAGAAATAACAGCTTGGTTGCAGGTTGTGCCGTAAGTACGCACGACCTCAAAATTGTCTCGCCGGCGCAAGGTGGCCGGGAGGCCGTTACCGTCGCGGGGCTGTTTTGTTTTGTTGTCAATAATGATGCGAACGGACGGCACCCAATCACGCGACATGGCCGTGAGGATGTACTCGCCGTCGCCGGAAAACTCGAGGCTGCTGACATAGTTGGACGGTATGCGCTTGTCCCATTCCATGATCAGGTTTCCTTCCTCGCTATCCTCGTCCCCTGTCCACAGTTGCACGCCCCCGTTGTAGTCGCTAATGGCAAAATACGCGCCCCCCCATGCCAAAGCGGCGGTACTGGACGAGGCGGGTTTTTTGAACGCATATTCATCGTAGGTGTACAAATCATATATGTATAGCGAGTCTCCGGCGTGCCCAGCCAGTAATAATGATACGTCGGGGTAAAATGCTGCGGGAGCGTTGTTAGTGCCTTGGAACGGAAGCGACAGCGGGTCAACTGTGACCGGCATGGCATCGCCGTTTGCCACGTCCCAAACGCGCAGGTGCCGGCTCTCGCCACCAGTGACGATAAAAAGTGAATCGGGCGAAAAAGGCGAAAAGCCTACGCTGGTTACCGGGGAGGATTCATTCGTGAAGGTGTAGATTTCCTCGCCGTTGAGGGCATATTCGATAGCACCCTTTTCCAGAGGGGCTATCACAAAGGAGGTGTCGCCTGGGAAAAAAAGAATCTCGTTGGCATAATAGGTCGTGATGCTGTCCAACAGGTCGCCATCGAGCGTCCACAGCCGCGTCACTTTCTCTTTTGGGCCAGCGGTAGCGATTATCTCCCCGTCGGAAGAGATGGCGATGCTACGGACTAAGGTGTTGTGCGGGCCTAAGGTGCTGTGGAGCGAGCCGTCAGACAAGTCCCAAACTGTGGCCAACTTGTCGTGTCCGCCCGAGACGAGGAAGCGTTCGTTGGGCGTGAACTCGATGGTTTCGGCGGGCTTGCCGCCGTGGCCTTCCAACTCATAGAGCAGCGTGCCGTTGTTTTCGTACACGCGAATTACGCCCTTGTTGTCGCAAGAGGCGACGTACTTGCCAGTCTTGGAAACGGCCACTTCCATGATGGAGGCCTCTCCACCGGGGAAACTGCGCACACGTTTGCCCTTCAGGTTGAAAAAGGCTAATTCACCTGAGCAGTTTCCTGCCAGAAAATTCGCGCCGTCGTGCGAGAAGCAGATATTTTGGATGCAGTCGGGGATGTCGAACTCCGGTTCGCCGGGTAGGATATCGAGGAGGTTATTGCCCTTGTTGTCCCAAAGAATCAGGTCGCCGGAGTTGCTTTCCAAGGTGAGCATGTGCTTGCCATTGGGGGCGTATTCGGCATCCAAAATATCGCTGAGATGGCCCTCCATGATTTTCAGGATGGTTCCCTCGGCGGCATCCCAGAGCAAGACTGTGTTGTCCAAATAGCCCGCGCAGGTGAGCAAGTGTTTGCCGTCAGGTGAAATGGCTATGGCCCGCACGTGGGCGGCATGGCTCATGGGGGGAATCAGTTGTGGTTTTTGACCAAAAAGAAGGGGAGCGGCAAACGCCAGCAAGCCCGAAAGGAACAGGTGCTTCATAGATCGAACAGTTTGTAAAAGCGGGATTAGAAGCGTGCGGGATAACTTCTTCTTTTGCAACCCCCATGAATCACGAAAAAGGTCAGGGGTTATCATCGTGCCCGAATAATGGCAGGCAAAAGGCCGCCCAAATGTATGCAGTGGCTGGCAACATCCCATGTTTTTTGCGCCAGCTAATTTTATTAAAACCTCTGGGAGGCATTTCCGATCCTTCTTATTTTTTTGAAAATCGTTCGGCAAATGTTCCCGTATTTTGCCAGCTGTTCCAACCACAAACCCTCCAACCACAATCCCTCCAACCAGAAACCCGCAACCCAACATGTATTTCGGCTCGCAACTATCGCAGCAACCAGAAGAAGCCCCGGATTCCAAACTCTGGAAGTTCCGGGACCTGAAAATTTACGCCTCCACCGAGTGGCTGGCCGACAACAAAAAAAAGTACCGTCAAGTGTTCGACCGGCACGAGACCACGTATGTGTACGCCGAACTGTCGTTTCACAACAAGCATTTTGATGCCGAAGACTGGGAAGTGAATGTGGAAATACGATGTTACGCGGTCAAAAAGCAGAAGAAGGAAATTTGCGCCCTGCCCTTTCGCCGCAAAGTGAGCAAGTACGATTCCGTGGGCTATATCCGCGAAGGTTGGGGCAACAAACAGGAAGGCGTTTTTTGGAAAAAAGGCGCCTACTACTGGGAAGCCTGGATTGAGGGCGAAAAAGTGGCCACGCGTTATTTTTACATCGAAGACGCTGGCCGACCCATCAAGAGAGCCGACAACCCGTACTGCCAGATCGCCTCGCTCCGCATGTACGAAGGCCCGTACGACGACACACCGGAATTCGACCGCACCTACATGCGCCGCTTCAACAGCGAGGAAACCCGCTACATCTACGCCGAAGTGGTGCTCCGCAACCTGCTCCTCAGCAAACAGTGGCAGTGCGAACTGTTCATCAAGTTTTACAACGATGCCCGCGAACTGAAGGGCCAGGTCGTGCGCCTGCACCGCGTGGAAAAAAGCGACGACGGCCTCAAGATTACTGCCGGATGGGGAAGTAACGTCAAAGGATCGTGGCGTAACGACCGCTATACCGCCGAGATCGTTTTTATGGACCAGGTGCTGGCCGTCATGCCCTTCGAGGTTGGACTCGAATGGGACGAGGGTGTCAACGGTGTTTGGCTGCCCGATGTGGGACAGGTTTTCCTCCTGCCACAGGAAGAAGACCTCGAGACCTTCGAGGAGGTGCTCACCCGGCTCGACGCGCTCATCGGCCTCACCGAAATCAAACAAAAAGTGCGCGAGCACGCCCAGTACCTCCAGTTCCTGCAACTGCGCAAGGAAAAAGGCTTTTTGGAAAGCGACAGCATCAATGTCCACTCGGTTTTCATCGGAAACCCCGGCACCGGCAAAACCACTGTGGCCAAAATGATGGGCCGTTTGTACAAAAAAATGGGCCTGCTGACCAAAGGGCATGTACACGAGGTGGACCGCTCCGACCTCGTCGGCGAGTACATCGGCCAAACAGCGCCCAAGGTGAAAGATGCTATCGAAATGGCCCGGGGCGGCGTACTGTTCATAGACGAAGCCTACGCCCTGGCCCGATCCGCCGAAGATTCCCGCGACTTCGGTAAAGAAGCCATCGAGATTCTGGTCAAGGAATTGTCCAATGGCCCGGGCGACATCGCTGTCATCGTGGCTGGCTACCCCAAAGAAATGAAAACCTTCCTTGACTCCAACCCCGGCCTGCGCAGTCGCTTCAAAATGACCTTCGAGTTTACCGACTACCTGCCGCAAGAACTCAGCCTGATCGCCGATTACGCCTGCCGGGAAAAAGAAATCATCCTCGCTAAGGAGGCCAAAAGCCTGCTCGACGAGTATATCACCGAGGCTTTCCGCCGCCGCGACCGTTCGTTCGGCAACGCCCGATTCGTGTACGATCTGCTGGACAAAGCCAAAATTCAACTCGGCCTGCGCCTCATGGCCAACCCCGATGTGCGCGACCTGGAGCCGGAAGCCCTCAAGGTCATCCTGCACGAGGATGTAGAAAAAGTGCAGATCACGAACAAGCGCCCGCTGCCCAATATCCCGGTGGACGAAAACCTGCTGCGCCAGGCCCTGCACGAATTGGACAGCCTCATTGGTATGCAGGACATCAAAAAAGACATTCGCGAATTGGTACACCTCGTGCGCTTCAACCGCGAATCAGGCCGCGACGTACTGGGCCGCTTCTTCCTGCACACGGTTTTTGTGGGCAACCCCGGCACCGGCAAAACCACCGTGGCCCGTATCCTGACCAAAATCTACAAAGCCCTTGGCGTGCTCGAGCGTGGCCACATGGTGGAGACCGACCGACAGGGCCTCGTCGCTGGATTCGTGGGCCAAACGGCTATTAAAACCACCGAACGGGTCGAGGAATCCATGGGCGGTGTGCTGTTCATTGACGAGGCGTACGCCCTCACCAACAGCGGGCGCGGCACCCACGGCGACTTCGGTGACGAGGCCATCCAGACCCTGCTCAAACGAATGGAAGACAACCGCGGCGCGTTTTTCGTGTTTGTAGCCGGTTACCCGGAAAACATGGACGCGTTTCTAAAGGCCAACCCCGGCTTGGCCAGCCGCTTCGACAAGGTGCTCCGCTTCGAGGACTACTCCCCAGACGAACTGCTCGAGATCGCACTGTTCATGTTCCAGCAGGAAAATTACCGCGTGGACGAGCACGCCCGCGAGCACCTCGGCAGGTATATGGCTTTCCTGTACCAGTTCCGCGACAAGTATTTCGGCAACGCCCGCACCGTGCGCCAAATCGTGTCGGACGCGATCAAAAACCAAAACCTGCGCATCGCCCAAAATCCCGACCGCGTGAACATGCCCGACGAACTGCACACCATTTCCTTGGACGACGTGGCCACGTTCACGTTTGACAAGGGTAAGTTATCCGTTTACCAGCGACGAGGAATCGGTTTTGGAAACTGATTTTCTGGCTAACCAACACTTTTCAAAGCAAGTCGAACCTAACCAACACTATGCATCGCACCTATTTCGACAACGCCGCCACCACCCCGATCTCAGAAGAAGTTGTTCAGGCTATGCTGCCCGTCCTGCGCGAGCAGTTCGGCAACCCCTCCAGCATTCATGCCGAAGGCCGGCAGGTTCGCGCCCTGCTCGAAAATGCCCGCAAAACCGTAGCCCGCTGCATCGGGGCCAGTACTGCCGATGTGTTTTTCACGTCGGGCGGCACCGAGAGCAACAACATGGCCATCAAATGTTCCGTGCGCGACCTTGGGGTACGGCGTATCATCAGCAGCCCGACTGAACACCACTGCGGCGTGCATACCATCGAAACCGTGGAGCGTGAAAACGGCGTGGAAGTCGTGTGGTTGCCCGTGGACGCGCGTGGCCGCGTGAGCATGACGGCATTAGAAAAAGCGTTGGCCGCTGACCAGGGCAAAAAAACATTGGTGTCGCTCATGCACGCCAACAACGAAATCGGCACCCTGCTCAACGTGGATCAGGCATCGGCCCTTTGTCGGCAGTACGGTGCCCTGTTCCACACCGATTCGGTACAAACCGTCGGCCATTTCCCATGGGACGTACAAAAAACACCGGTCAGTTTCCTCTCTGGCGCAGCCCATAAGTTCCACGGCCCCAAGGGTGTAGGCTTCATTTACATCAACCCGGAAAACCCGATCCATCCGTTCATTGACGGCGGTGGCCAGGAGCGCAACATGCGCGGCGGCACTGAAAACGTGTACGGGATCGTCGGCCTGGCCAAGGCGCTCGAATTGGCCGCCGCTGAAATGGATGCCCGGACGGAGCACATCGGCGCGATTCGTCAATACTTCATGGAGCGACTTCGGGACGAGTTTGACGATATCCGATTCAACGGCGATTACGACGGCGACTGCCTGTACACGGTGCTCAGCGTGTCGTTCCCGCCCTCGCCCAAAAACGAACTGCTCCTGCTCAGCCTCGATATCGCGGGCGTGAGCGCTTCCGGTGGCAGCGCGTGCAGTAGCGGTGCCGAAAAGGGCAGCCACGTGCTGGAAGCCATCGGTGCCGACCCCTTGCGCAAGAGCATCCGGTTTTCCTTCTCGCACTACAATTCCCGCGAGGAGGTGGATTTTGTGCTGGAAAAACTGCGGACGATCCTGCCAGCGGGTGTTCCGGCGTGATTTCGAAAAGGTGTCACAGCACCTCACGGAATTTTTGGAGACTCTGTGACACCTTTTTTCAACGTCACGGCGCACAAGACCTACATCCCCCCTTCCATTCCGCCTTCTTCGCCCATTTTCAGGTTTTTGCGCTTAAACAGCGACAAGTCAAACTTGCCGAAGCGCCACGAAAAATTCAGGCGGACAAGCTGCTGGTCGCGGATGCGCCACGATTCCTGGATGAAGAAATCCGACTCGGAGAACGACCCGGTCTTGCGGCTGGCGAAAATATCCTGAACATTGAGGGTAATGGTTGCTTTTCGATCCCACAGGTCTTTGCGCAGCGAAACGTCCACAAACCACACCGGAATGGCATAACCTTGTGCCGTGGAGCTCGGGCCGCCGCCCCGCCCGCGCCGGCGGTTGCCGCCGCCGCCGATGGCAAACGCCGTTCGGCTCTGGTA
>JBEBHD010000394.1:0-2152 GCA_040080915.1 Saprospiraceae bacterium | reverse complement strand
GTACACCACGTTGGCAGCACCGGAGCAGGCATCGTTGGCCGTCACCGTCGGCACTGCCGGAAGCGCGTCGCCGCAGTTGAGCACCACCGCCGAGGGGCAATTTGAGAATACCGGATCGGTCACGTCGTACACCTCAATCATCTGGGAGCAGGTGGGCGTTTGCGGTACGCCGTCGAACAAAAGCGTGTAGGTGCGGGTGAAGTCCACCCCGTCGCCGTCGCCGCAGAAATCGGTGTCGCCCACATCGTTATGGCTCATGGTCACCGTGGCACCGCAGGCTTCGTAGGTAAAAATCGTAGCCGGATCGGTCACGGCGGCCGGGACATCACCGGCACAGCCTTCCATGTCCACGTTTGGCAGGTTGTTGCAGTCAACGGAGGGAGTGCAACAGTCGGTAATCGAAATGTCGTTCAATGACACGGGGCCATCGCCTGGGCGACAGAGTGTCACTTGATATGAGGTAGCAGTCAAGATTTTACAAACTGGATTTTTATCACCAACGGTTCCATCATAAATACAACCGCCCGATCCGTTGCTTTCATACATGCACAAGTTGCCATTGGCCAAACCGCAACCCTGGCTGGGTGTAAAACACAGGGTTACCGGGCAATTGGGATCGCCATTGTACGGCAGGTTGGTAAATGTCCAGGTAGCGCAGCCGTTGTCGCTGGGGTTAGCGCAGGTTTCTTGGGCTGTTGGTGCATTTAATGGATATACGAGTGGTATGTTGACCGCAGTAGGGCATCCCGATGGGCTGGAAACGGGTCCAGCGCATGTTTGGGGTGTGAGAGTCTCGTCGTCATCGTCGTCCTGATTGTTCGAATTGTCGCCAGGAGTCGAGTCTGAATCGGGCTGGTTACTGCCGTTCACCTGGGCGTAGTTGGTTTTGGCACCTGCGGTTGCGACGGTTGCGGTGATCTGGATACTGGCTGAGGCGCCGTTTGCGATAGCGCCGACCGTCCAAATACCGGTTCCGGAGTTGTAGTTGCCGCCACTATTGTCGCTCACATAGGTCAAACCTGCGGGCAGGAGGTCCTTGACGGTCACACCGGTTGCGTTGCTTGAGCCGTTGTTGAATACCGAGATGGTGAACACTACGTTTGTGCCGAGATTAGGTGTGGCGTTGTTGACAGTTTTGGTCAGGCTAAGGTCGGCTGTAGGGAAAGTAATCGCCCCTTCCGGGTCCGTGCAACTCACCGTATTGCCACCGAATCCCTCATCTTTTGAATTGTCATCATTGTAATTGGGATTAGCGCTCAAAGGTGAATGCCCTCCGCTTAAATCATCAATAGTTGTTTGGCTATTACCGGTGTGTATATCGTAAAGTACGACGCAAACATGGTAAGGCGCATTAGTTAAGCCGGAATAAGTTAATGTAAATGAAGACGCTAGCGGCGGGTTTTTTCCATCGGCAAGTCCGAAAGGGAAAAGCACCCTCGGTACATTAACTCCATAGCCCCCGTGGGTTGTGGAAATACCATTGTCTGTTTGATCTCCAAACGGGTTGGCCGTGCCTTCAATACTCGAGGAAGCCAACTGCCCCAGAAATTCATTTTTTGCAGCGGCAGACCCGGCAGTTAAATTGCCGCCACTGGTCCAGGTCAGCGGGTTATCCGTTGGGCCAGGCGTAAAGCCATCACCGTTCAAATCCGCAAATACTGCAACTGCAATCGCTTTATCATCGGGGTTATTCCAAGCCCAGGAAACATTAAGCGTTAGCACGCCTGTTGCGGCATTGTAGCTTCCAGTCACTGCCGTCGGGATAGGGCTGTCTGCCTTGGCATGTGGGGTAAGCAGAAAAATGGAAAGGAATGTCAGCGAGTACACGATTAGTGAAGGTGTACATAGTCGCTTTGGACTTTTCAGCCTTTGAGAATGTAGAATTGCTTTTTTTCGAAAAAAGTTGAAGGCAATTGCCTTAAAAAATCCGAGAGGAAACTTTCTCGGGGTTGTTTGTAAAACAGGTGTGAAACTAGCTTGCATAAAACTTGGATTTAGCAATAAAATGACAGGATAATTTTGGACGAAGCAGACTAAAAGACAAAAGCGACTGACGTGATTCCCTGAGCAGGGAAAACACCGAAGCGTTAACCAATAAGGAAAAAGGAAGGATTAACCTTGAGCGACGAAGCAGACTAAAAGATAAAAGTGA
>JBEBHD010000241.1:0-8278 GCA_040080915.1 Saprospiraceae bacterium | reverse complement strand
CCCCAACTCCCCCTTCAAAAATTTCCCCGTCCAACGCGCTTCCACCTGTGCCACTCCCGCCGCGCCAGGCAGGAAAGCACGCGCGGGTGTACTTTTACCCACTTGTTTCCGGCTAAAAATTGAAAAAAACTGAAACCACGGAGCCTGAAAACCCGCCCCCCGAACTACCCTCGCCAAATCTTTCGATATTTGCGCGTTTTTTCAACCACCGCTCGCCATGGCTAAGAGTAAAGGCAAACCAACGCCGCAACCCCAGATCAAACGTTCCGTACCCGCTGAAAAACCCCCTGCGCCCAAAAAACCGGCAAAGGCGGTGCCGCTTACATCCACTTTTCTGCCGGGTTTTTGGCAACAGCACTGGATGCCCGCGCTGGCGCTGGCCGTGCTCGCGTTCGTGCTGTACGCAGCGGCCATCAAGTACGGGTACCTCCTCGACGACCAAATGGTGGTGTGGCAAAACGCCTACGTTCAAAAAGGCTTTGCTGGCCTGAAAGACATATTTGGGTTCGACAGTTTCATGGGCTATTTCCAAAAACGAGAAAACCTGCTGCTGTTGGAAGGCGGGCGCTACCGCCCCTTGTCGTTGGCCACGTTTGCCGCCGAGGTCGGTATTTTTGGAAAAGATCACCCCGGTATCAGCCACTTCATCAATATCCTGCTCTACAGCCTGACAGGCGTAATGTTGTACCGCGTGCTGCTTGGCTTTTTCCCACTCGGCGAGAGCGGGCGCTGGTATTTCAGCGCGGCGTTCATCGGGGCACTCATTTTTGTGGCACACCCGCTGCACTCCGAGGCGGTGGCCAACATCAAGGGCCGCGACGAAATCCTCGCGCTGCTGTGCAGCCTCGGTGCCCTTTACGCTTTTTTGAAACACTTCGACACCAACGGCCAAGGCTGGCGCTGGCTATCCGGTTTGCTGTTGTTGCTCGGCCTTTTTGCCAAAGAAAACGCGCTCACGTTTTTGGCTGTGCTGCCCCTTACGGCGTGGTTTTTTGCCAAAGTGCCCACCGGACGGATCGCAGCAGCCAGTGTGCCCCTTTTTCTGGCCGTACTGGTGTTTGTGATCGTGCGCTACAAAGCGCTGGGCTTTATGCTCGACCACGGCAAGGCCATCGGCGACCTGATGAACAACCCCTTCCTCGGCATGACGCTCGGTGAAAAGTTTGCCACCATTTTCCTCACCCTCGGCTGGTACGTCAAACTCCTGTTCTGGCCCCACCCGCTCACGCACGACTACTACCCCTACCATGTGCCCAAAGTGGGCTGGGACGACTGGCGCGCGTTGGCCTCCCTGGCCCTGTACATCGGTATGGGCGCATGGGCCGTGCTGAAACTGCGTGCCCGCAACCTGCCCGCCTATGCCATTGCCTACTGGTTGATCACGCTCAGCATCGTGTCCAACCTGTTCGTGAAAGTGGGCACGTTCATGAACGAGCGCTTCGCCTTCATGCCGTCCGTGGCGTTTGCCATGCTGGCAGGCTGGTTTTTGGCTGAAAAAGCGCCGCAGTGGTTTAAGGAACGACCCAACCGGCCTTACTTGCTGGGCGTAGGCATGGCAGCCCTGATCGTGGGTGCATTCAGTTGGCTCACGATAAAACGTGTACCAGTGTGGGAAAACAAGCTGTCGCTCAACCGGGCCGCAATTACGGTATCGCCCAACAGCGCCCGCTCGCATTGTTTTTTGGTTACGGCGCTGTACGAGGACCGGTACCTCGACAAACCCGGCCAGCCCAAACTAAACCCTACGGATAAAGCCAAACTGGTGGACACGATGGAGTACCACATCAACCGCTCGCTGGAAATCAACCCGAGCTACGGCTCGGCTCTGGTCATGAAAGGTGCCATTGCGGCCGCCCGCTTCGAATTGGACAAAAACGTGGATAACCTCTTTCAGTCGTTCGGCATTCTGTTGGAAAAAATCCCGAACAACGCCAATTTCCGCCCTTTCTTCAACGACTACATGAAATACCTCGCTAACGGCGGGGGCAACGCGGACAAGATCAACGCGTTCTGCTACCGCTACGGATACGAGCATTTTTTCAAAGAAAAAAAGGACACGAACAATGCTGTCGCGCTTTTGGAACTGGGCCTCACCACCATGCAAGAAAACAAACAGTTGCTGAGCGCCTTGGCCGAGGTGTACGAGTCCGCCGGAAATGCACAGAAGTCGGCGGAAATGCGGGCACGGGCGGCAGCTGGCAGGTAAAAAACAACCCAAAACGCGCTACGCCCTCTAATTCGCACCATGCTCAAAGACATTCGCACCATTTCCCTTCCTGACCTCGAATACCTCTTCGCGGCCTGGAACGAGCCGCGCTTCCGCGCCAAACAGCTCTATGAGTGGCTCTGGGCCAAGTCGGCCACGGAATGGGAGGCCATGTCCAACCTGCCCAAAGACCTGAGAACCCGCCTGCGCACGGACTTTTCCTTTTACGGCCTGCGCGAGGACACCGTGCAGCACAGCGCCGACGGCACCATCAAAACCCGCTGGGTTACCCACGACGGCCACCGCATCGAAAGCGTGCTGATCCCCGTGCCCGCCGACGAGCGCTACACGGTTTGCGTCAGTACACAAGTGGGTTGCAGCCTCACCTGCGCGTTTTGTGCCACCGGGCGCATGGGCCGCAAACGCAACCTCGAAGCCTACGAAATTTATGACCAGGTGGCGCTCGTCAGCCGCCAGTGCGCCGAGGCGTTTGGCCGCCCCGTCACCAACGTGGTGTACATGGGCATGGGCGAACCGCTGCTGACCTACGCCAATACGATGGAAAGTGTGGCACGGCTCACCGCTCCCCCGCCGATGGGGTTGGGCATGTCGGCACGACGTATCACCGTGAGTACCGCTGGCATAGCCAAAATGATCCGCAAACTGGCCGACGACGGCTACCGCAGCAACCTCGCCCTCAGCCTGCACGCCGCCGACGACCGCAAGCGCAACGAGATCATGCCCATCAACGAGAGCAACAACCTCGAGGCGCTCATGGAGGCGCTGGAGTATTTTTATGAAAAAACAAAGTGCCGTATCTCGTACGAGTACATCGCCTTCGAACGCTTCAACGACAGCATTGAGGATGCCGCCAACCTCGTGCGGCTGTGCCGCCGCAAATTCCCCGTGCGGGTCAACATCATCGAGTACAACCCGATCGAAGGGACCGTTTTTGAAAAATCCGACGAGAATCGCCTGAACACGTTCGTGGCCCACCTCGCCAAAAACGGCGCTACGGTGACCGTGCGCCGCAGCCGGGGCAAGGACATTGATGCGGCTTGCGGGCAACTGGCTAACAAATAAAAGGGTTTCTGGTTAGGGGGTTGTCCCTGCCTAAGTTTTTACTCCCCCTCGTAAAAATTTCTGCACTACTGCTACTTTCGCACTCGATCGCGGGTACAGTTCGCCCGCATATAATCACCGTCTCATGCAAAGCATTTTTCTCTTCGCTCCGGCGCGCCTGCTGCCGTTTTTTTGCCTACTTGTTTTTCCCGCCAACAGTCTGCGTGCGCAGGACGTGATACTCCAGGGTTTTTACTGGAATACACATCCCGGCGACGTGGCCAACACCACCACCGGCGGACTTTGGTGGGATACCATCGCCACGGTGGCACCACAACTGGCGGCGGCCGGTTTCAAAACCGTGTGGACACCACCGGCGAACAAGGGTTTCGCGGGCGTGTACGATATGGGCTACGGTGTGTACGACTACTTCGACTACGGCCAGTACAACCAAAACGGCACCACCCGCACGCGCCACGGCAGCCAGTCGCAGCTCCAGGCCATGATGACCGCCCTGCACGGCCAGGGCCTGAACGTAATGGCCGATGTGGTGCTCAACCACCGCGCCGGTTCCTCCGCCACCCAGGCCGAGGAATGCGACCACAACAACGACAACTTCCGCGAGCAGCGGTACACCAAATTCCGCCCTGCCAGCAACCGCATCCTGATGGACAGCCTCGATTTCCACCCCAACAACCACCACTGCGACTTGCTGGCACCCTACCACGACCGCATCTTTTTCGAGGACATCTGCTACTTCAACCTGCTCGATCAGGTCGCGCCCCCCGGCGGCTGGTACTTCGGTCCGCACAACCTCGGCAAGGCGGGCGACAGCCTCGTGGTCTGGGGCCGCAACATGCTCGACCCCGTAAACGGCCCCGGTTTTGACGAAATCCGCCTCGACGCGGTGAAGCACGTGGAACCGGGTTTCCTCGCGCCGTTCCTCGTGGAGCTGTTCGACGGCGACCAACCCTTCGCCGTGGGCGAACTGTTTGACGGCGACCTCGGCACGCTTTCGGGCTACCGCAACGCCGTGGAGGGGTTCAACGTGGCTGGCCCCGGTGCGGGCAGCAAGGATGCCAGCCTCGCCATTTTCGACTTTAACCTGCGCTACGCCCTGCGCGACCTGTGCAACAACGGCACCGGCAGCTACAACATGTGGAACCTCAACAACGCAGGCCTGCACCTTGGCAGCGGCCTGCCCGGCGACGACGTGGTCACGTTCGTGGAAAACCACGACGTGGACCGGATCGGCTTTGTCACGACGACGTGCGGCGATCCCGAAACAGTGGCCACCTACGGCGCCACTTGCCTGAAATTCAGCACTGACAGCGGCCACGACCCGATTTTTCAGGACAAGGACGACATGGGCTACCCGTACATCCTGGCCGCCGAAGGACGCCCCACCGTGTTCTGGAAAGACTGGTTCTGGTACAACCTGGACGAGGCCATCGGCTGGCAAATGAACCTGCGTGAGGCCACTGCGGCGGGCACGTCCACGCCCATTGCAAACCTCGGCCCGGTGTTCACTGCGGGCCACGGCGGCGACCTGTTCGTGCTCAACCGCGCGGGCGGCGGCGGCAAGCCCGGCCTCGTACTGGCACTGAACGACAACCCTTCCGCCACGGCGAGCGCCTGGGTGAACACGCCGTTTTCCAACAAATACCTCAAGGACTACTCCGATGGCTACTTGTTTCAGCATATCCGGGCTTTCGGCGACAGCCGCGCCCAGGTAAAAGCCCAGCCACGCGATCACGCGTGGTGGGCACCTACGGGATTGTACCCGACAGCTCAGGGCACGAGCAGCCATTTTCAGATGGAAGCCACACCCGGGGGCTGCCCGCATTTTGTAGCCCTGCGTGTGGCCGACGCGCCCAACCTGCTCGTCAACGGCGCGCCTATTGCTGCCGGCGACGAGGTAGCGGTGAAAAATGCCACCGGCGATGTGGTAGGTATCGGCCGTATCGGCCAAAATTTTCAGTGGAATGGCGTGCATGACATGCTCATCGAGGTGCTCGGTTCGCCGTCGGCAAACGGCATGAGCAACGGAGAACAACTCCGGTTTGTAGTGTGGGACCAAAGCGCTGCGCAGGAAGTGGAAATCGCTTCGGTGCAGTACGCTTCAACGGGAAACAGTTTCAGTTTTTCGCCCCTTCGACCGGCAACGCCGAACCGCAACGGCAATTTTTCCAATTTCAATATTTCCGCTACTGCGCAGGGCCTGTTTGCCTGCGGCGGAATTTCCCGCGTGACGGAATTTAGCCAAAACCCCGTGGCCGATAACGTGGATTTTTGCGGAAAAACCTCCAGCGCCAACGCATCCGTGTACGACGATGGCCTGCAATCGGGTGACAACGACGGGTCGGGTTTCCTCGCCTGGACGGGTCGAAACCCCGCCTCCAACAGCGGTGTCGCGGGTCTTTTTACCGGAAACTCCACGACGAACGGAGACGGTGATACCAATGGCGATCAGGATATCAACACCGGCGGCGAAGCTTGGGGTTTTTACGCCAACACGGCCAATCTCGCAGAAGCCACGCGGCCCTTTGCCGTGCCAATGTCCGTTGGCGCCACACTTTCGTTCCGTATGGACAACGGCTGGCTCGACGATGCGTCGGCCAACGGCACTGTGGGTTTCAGCCTGCGCAACAGCGGCAGCCAAAACCTCATGGAGTTTTATTTCCGGGAAGGCGACAGCCACTACACCATCAACGATGCCACAGGCGGTACCCCGAACAATTCCGGCATCCCGTTCACCGACGAGGGGCTGTTCATAGAAATTGAGTTACTCAGCGCTACGACGTACCAGCTGCGCATAACACCATTGGCCGGCGGCGGGCCGTATACATTCGACCACACGTTCAACAGTTCCGGCAGCCCGGCCCGGGTGCGTTTTTTCAACTTCAGCGCCGGTGGTGGCGACCCGCGAAACGTGTTTTTCAATAATCTGAGTCTTTGTTTTCCGCCGGCATTGGTCATCAACGAAGTGGACTACGACCAGCCCGGCATCGCCGATGCTGCAGAGTTTGTGGAAATAAAAAATGTGAGTAGTGCGGCAGTAAACATGAGCGACTACATCCTGCAATTGCTCAACAGCAGCGGCACGCCTTACCAAACGGTAAGCCTGAGCGGCACGCTTGCGGCGGGTGCCCTCCATGTCGTGTGCGGCAACGGCTCCGGCGTACCCAATTGCAACCAGTTCTTCGCCAGCAGCACCGACCAGACAGATGATGGCCCCGCTGCCGTCCGCCTCGTGCTTAGCAATTCCATCACCACCGACTCCATGTTTTACGAGGGCACAGGTGTGATGCCCGGCGACAACACCACAACCGGCAGCATCGGCCTTTCCCGCTTTCCCGACGGCTCAGACTCCGACCAAAATAGCAACTGGCAACTAACCTGCGTAACCCCCGGAGCGGCCAATGCACCAAACAATACAGATTCCGACTCCGACAGCGCCCCTGATGCCTGCGACCCCTGCCCGCTGGCCGACGAGAACACCGTACCCGGATTCGACGCGCCCAACTGCGCCTGCCTGCCGGGCAAATACGCCGTGTACATCGGGAGCGTCATCACGGGCTGCACCGATTGCCCGCCGGGCTATTTCTGTCCAGATGGATTCACGGCTTACCCTTGCCCGGTCAATACCGCTCAAAGTGCCTCCGGTGCGGTAGCCTGTATTCCCTGTGCCGAGGGTACCCATGCGCCGGAAGGCTCCACGTCCTGCACCCCGAACGCCCCACCTGCGATTGCCTTATCGGGCAACAACATGACTATACCAAACCGCACGAATACCGGCTCGGCGGGCAACGACACCGACTTTGGTTCGGTGGCGCAGGGTGTCCCCGTCACGCACACGTTCACGGTGGAAAACCTGTTCGGCAGCAACCCGCTGGTGCTGAACGGCGTGCCGCTCGTGACCGTGGCGGGGGTACACCAAAGTGATTTCAGCGTGACGCAGCCCATTGCATCGTCGCTCCCGGGCGGCACGATCACGACTTTCACAGTGACGTTCACACCCACGGCGGTGGGGCTGCGTTCGGCGCTGATCGTGCTGACGCATAACGATTTGCCGGAGAATCCGTTCGTGTTTGCGGTGCAGGGGATGGGGTTGTAAAGTTTTGAGTTTCGAGTTGGCTGCTTCGCCACTGTAGTTGGCGAGGACACCAACTACGGCATTATAGGAATGGGCAGCTGCGGCTTTTTTTGCATTGAGGTTCTTGGTCAGGTTTCGATACTTAACTGATACATCATAAAACAAATTAAATCATTTGCAACATGAAACACACACACGTTCTGTTCGTCCTGTTTATCTTCGGATCAGTCCTCTGCAACGCCCAAACAACACAAGCGCCGACATCGGTGCCCCAAGGTCGTCTGTTCACCACCGAGGGCAAAAAAATCAAGTTCACCAGCCTGAGTATTGGTGACAAAGAGCACACGTTCAGGGCTAAGCCTGACAGCAATCAGCAAACCATCCTTGCTTCCAGCGTGGTGCTCATCCAAAAACAAAACGGCACCAAGGCAGGCTCTTTCGCCTTGATCTTCGGAGGGGTTGGAATGGGCCTAGGCCTGATCGCTGTTTCGTCGCTCAGTAATAGCTCCTTGTTTGATCTGAATACCTCTCAAAGTGTGGCCTTTGTGCTTACCCACACCTCCGTTTACGCCCTCATCGGCGTGGGTATTGGAGCGATTACAAAGCGATACGAAACCGTGTACGATAAACGAAAACCCTCGAATTCCACCTCTCTGGGTTTGAAAGTCATCTCCCCCACTCCATACAGCATTGGAGTCGGCTTAAGCCTCTCGCTCGGTAACACTTCCCGGTAGAAATTACAATTACCGGTGTCTAAATGTTATTCCTGCTAATACATACTAAAGCATTACAAAATGAAAATTTACTTTTTCCAAAACACTTAGGGCTTAACCGCTGACGGGGGTGCGTAGCCGCACAAACCATCCCCTGCCCACAATTCCCCCCGTTGGCGGTTGAGCCTTGTTGAACGAGGC
>JBEBHD010000240.1:0-8280 GCA_040080915.1 Saprospiraceae bacterium | reverse complement strand
AACACGTTGATCGTATTGGTGCTCGTGATGGCGTAACTGCAGCCGTTCGATTCCAGGTTGGTCACCGTAATGGTGGTAGAGCCTTCATTCACCAGGCCCGAAACGGTAAAACTACCCGTTCCGGCGACGGTGACCGTCATGGTCGCCGTCAGGCCGCTGGCGGTGTTCGGCGCGCTCAGGCTGTAGGTTACTGTGTAGGCGCCCGTTGGAAGATTGGCGGCTGTGCCCGAAAGGCCTACGGTGACGGTGCCGTTGGCGCATTGGGCAGTAGGGGAAATGGAGACGACGCTCGCCAGCAGGGTCGGATGGACGGATAAGGTCACATTCACCGCGAACGCCCCCGGGCAGCTTGGTGGAGAATTCAGCGGGTCGGTATTGATCACCTGCGTGATCTGCAGGGTTTGACCGTTGTTCGCCGCCGTCAGCGCTGCCGAGGTGAAACTGGCCGCGCCCGCGCCGTTGGCCACCACGCCGGGGATCGCTGTTTGCGCCACCCCGTTGATGGTGTAGTTGATGATGGACGTGCTGTTGGGCAGCAAGCCCGTCAGGTTGATCGTCGCACCCGTGCCCTCACAGACCGGGGCTGCCTGCGAAGCTCCGCCGAGCGTGGGGTTGGCGATGACGAACACGTTGATCGTATTGCTGCTCGTGATGCTGCTGCTGCAGCCGTTTGATTCCAGGTTGGTCACCGTAATGGTGGTGGCACCAGCGTTGGCCAGGCCCGAAACGGTAAAATTACCCGTTCCGGCGACGGTGACCGTCATGGTCGCCGTCAGGCCGCTGGCGGTGTTCGGCGCGCTCAGGCTGTAGGTCACCGTGTAGGCGCCCGTTGGAAGATTGGCGGCCGTGCCTGAAAGACCCACGGAGACGGTGCCGTTGGCGCATTGGGCAACAGGGGAAATCGAGGCGACACTTGCGAGCAGGGCCGGGCAAAGGACCGTCAGCACCACATCGTTGCCCGTTCCGCCAATGTAGGTGATTTGGGCAGACAGGGCGCTGCCGAGGAAGTTGGGGATCAAAGCCCCCTGCGCCAGCCCGGTGAAGGTACCGGTAATTGCTTCCGCGCCGTCGTTGTCCACGATGGTGAAGGTTTCGCCGATGGTTGGGGTGTGCGAAGAGCCTAAGAATGTCAGGGCCACACCTGTCAGGTTCACACTGCCGACTACCGTAAGTTGGTTGTACTGTGTACCCGCCGTTGTACCGTCTATGTCAATATTCAAATCGCTGGCAAAAGAAACCGTGCTTGCCGTAGCATCCGTACCCGTGAAAGTCGGTTTCACCGCTGCCGGGGAAGTGCCCGGATCGAGCAGGAGCGTGCCGCCGCCGGTGTTGATGCTGCCGGTGGAAAAGGTGACGTCGCTGCCGCTGTGCAGTTCCACGTTGGTGGAGGCGGGGCGGGAGATGTCGGCGCTGACGGTGATGGTGCCGCTGTTGGCATCGCCGATGATCAGGGTACCCGTGGTGACGAGGTCGAGCTCGGCGTCGCTGAGGCTCAGCGCGCCGCCGATGGGGTCGGTGGCGGAACCGAGGTTAATTTGTACGCCGTTGGTGTAGGGGCGCAGCGTGGTGCTGCTGCCAGCGTCGGTACTGACTGTTGACGCCAGGTTCATGCTGTTGGCGACAAGTGTAATATTCCCGCCGATGGTGGCAGTGCTGATAGTAGCAGGGGATAAAAGGCTTATGCCGGTTCCACCAGCGCCGCCACCTTCGATGCCCACCACGATAACCGTGCCGCTGCCGCCTGCCGAAATAGTTCCGCTGTTTATCACACGAACGCCGTAGTTGACGGTACCTGTTGGGCTGCCCGTACCGGTCACGCTGATGTTACCTCCTAAGGAGGTGATGGAGCCACTTGCAACAAAAACACCGTAACTATTGCCATTGTTGCTCCCGATGCCCACTACCGTGACGGTACCGTTGCCACCTGCCGAAATGGTTCCGCTGCTTATCACATGAACGCCGAAGTTGGAGCCGCTTGTTCCTGTGCCGCCGCCAGTGCCGGTTACGCTCACGTTGCCACCCGAGGAGGTGATTGTGGAGCTTGCACCATTTACATACACACCAGGGTGGCCATTCGCAGAGCCTGCGCCACCCTGCCCGACGACCGTGACCGTGCCAATAGTGCCTGCCGTAATGGTTCCAGCGCTTTCCACAGAAACGCCGCGATTGGTGACACTCGTCCCCGATCCCCCGCCCGTACCGGTCACACTCACGTTCCCGCTCGAGGAGGTGATGCTGGAAGTGGTACCTGAAACAAAAACGCCAAAATTAGAATTGCCGGAGGCGCTGCCCCCGTTGCCCACCACGGTAACCGTGCCGGTACCGCCGGCGCTTATTTCACTGCCGTTAAGTACATGTACCCCGTAGTTGCTCGCACTCGTGCCGGAGCCGCCGCCGGTGCCGGTTACGCTTACGTTGCCGCCCGAGGAGGTAATTTTTGCGTTGGCGCCTGAAGTATGTACCCCCCAGTTATTATTGCCTGCGACAGCACTGCCTTGTCCGACGACCGTAACCGTGCCGCTTGCCCCGGCAGTTATCGTACCGCTACTGGATAAAAACACCCCATAGTTGGTGCCCGATCCGGTGCCGCCACCGGTACCGGTAACGCTCACATTTCCGGCAGCGGAAGTAATTGTTGCACTGGCTATGACATAAACGCCGTAGTTGGTTGCACCTGTGGTGGCGGCACTGCCTTGTCCGATCACCGTCACGGTGCCACTACCGCCGGCGCTTATCTCGCCAGATGAATTTACGAACACCCCGTTGTTGTTGATTGACAGCCCGCTGCCGCCGCCTGTGCCGGTCACGCTTACATTTCCGCCGGAGGAGGTGATTTTTGAATTGGTGCCTGTGACGTACACCCCAAAATTACTATTACCTGTGGAGGTGCCGCCCTGCCCAATGACCGACACCGTGCCGCTGCCGCCGGCAGATATTACCCCGGCGCTGAGCACATTAACTCCGTAGTTACTTGAACTTGTACCCGTGCCGATGCCATTGCCGGTGACGCTCACGTTGCCGCCGTTGGAGGTAATACTTGAGTTGGTACCGGATACAAAAACCCCGACACCGCTGCCGCCCGTACCGGCGCCGCCCGTGCCCAATACGGTGACCGTGCCGCTACCGCCGGCGGTGATTGTGCCGGCGGCTACAACCCGTACGCCATATTCAAATCCCGATATGCCTGTTCCACCGGTACCCGTCACACTCACGGCTCCGCCGGAGGAACTGATGCTGCCGGCATCAACGGCGACACCGTAGTGCCCCTGACCCAAAGCAGTGCCACCCGTGCCCAGCACGGTGACCGTACCGCCGACACCCGCGCTGATCAGGCCACTGGTACCGACTTTGACGCCGATGTTTTCATCCGAACCGGTGCCGCTTTGTCCACCACCCTGGCCGGTCACGCTCACGTTGCCGCCGGTGGAGGTGATCGTGGAACCGGCACCGGTTACATGCACGCCGTGGTTGAAATCGTCGGAAGAAGCGCCGCCCGTGCCTTGCACGGTGGATGTCCCGCTTGTGCCGCCGATTATGTCGCCGCCACTGCGTGCCTGTACGCCGTATTGGCTTCCAGTGCTAATGTTTCCGCCTTTGCCTTTCACGGATACGATGCCGGTGCCAGTAGCCTGGAGCAGGCCGCCGTTCACATCCACGCCCACAAAATTCCCTGAAGCCGCCGTCCCTTGCTGGTTCGCCTCCACCGTCAAATTACCGTTTACGGTTTGGATGACGGCGCCGCTGTTCAGCAGCACATCCCGGCTCGCTTTTATCGTGGCCGTACCTGTTCCGGAGAGCAGTAGTTCAACATTGATGCCTACCTCCACCCGGTCGGTGCCCGGTGTGGCATCATCGTTTTGCAAATCCACGTCAAGGCTGGCGTTGGCGGCAAAGACGATACCGCCGTCGAAGAGAATTTCGTCGTCGCCCGTCCCGCCGTTGATGGTCAGGCTGGGCAGTTGGTTTATGGAAAATTCGTTGACATAAATGATGTCGGTGCCGTCCTCGGCATTGATTTCAATGGAGTTAACCATGCTCAGGGACACACTCACGGGAAAGTTCGATATCGGGCCGCCGTTAAGCGAGTAGGTGCGGCTGTTGTTGACGATGAACTCGATGTCGCTCCCATCTTCGGACACGGTGAGTTCGTCCGTGTTGCCGGAATCGTCGGTGATGACGATGGTATTGCCCGCGGTGGTGATGGTGTAATCCGGCGGGGTTTCGCCGCCCGTGAAATCGCTGAACGAAGTCAGGCCCGTGGCTGTAAAACTGTTGGTACCCGTCGTTGTGGTCGGGAGCGTCCAGTTGGGTGCGTCGTATTTGGCAGCTTTGATATTGGCTTCGGTGGCACCGTTTTGGAGATCGGCGGGCAGGTAGGTGAAGGTCCCGTCCACCTGAAAATTCCCGGCTCCGATGCGGGTCACATTCCAGTACCGGCTCACATATTTGTCGGCGCTGAGGCCGTAGGTGGCTAAGTTCGGGTGGTCGGTATCGTTGGAATTGACGACCACGTTTTGCTGCTGGTCAATGCTGGAATAGTTCAGGCTCACGGGCGTGTACCCTTCGCCCGTGCCCACCGGGAAAAAGTAGTTGCCAGCTACGCCACAGCGGCGGTTCAGGTTTCCGATGACGTGGCCGCTGCCCGTGCGCACGATGGCGCTGGTGCTGTTGTCGCTGATGATCAGGCTATTGGCGCTGGTTGAGATATTGGCTGTGTTGCCGCTTTGGAAGGTCAGCACACTGGATACGGTCACGTCGTTGGACAGGGCTACCGATCCCGCGCTCTTGCCGATCAGCAGGTACGGGAAACTGTTGGTTCCGCCGCTGCGGGAGATGGTTTGCGTGCCGGTTCCGTTGAGGAATACGGCGCGGGAGTTGGCGTTGAAGGTGGAGGAGGAACCTTCCGTCCAGTTGCCGCCCACCACGATGTCGCCGCCGATCAGGGTGGACAGGTTGAGGGTACCGTTCAGGTTTACATTGCCGCCCACCGTGAGCGCGTCTGTCATAAAAGCGCCGCCTGCGAAAAATGTAAGCGTGGAGCCAGCATCTATGGTCACGTTGCCGGCACAAGCGCGGGGGGCGCTACCGTTTGCAGCCAGGTTGACCTGGGTGTTGCCGCTGATCTGCACGTTGGCCGGATAGCCCTGGCCACTGAGCGCCGACCATTCGACATTTCGCCCGTGCGCGCCACCGTTGTACAACAAGACAGAATTTGGGCCATACGTCGGGGCTACATTTACATCGGCACTATTATTCATGCGCAAAGTGCCGTTGATTGTGGTAACGCTGTTAAAATTGAATGTCATCGAGTTCACGGACACCATGACATTCGCTCCGAAGGTCAAACTGCTGGCGCCACCGGTGGTTACGGTGATGTTGGCGAATGAGGCCGTAGAAAACAAACCACCCGCGAGGGTGCTCGTCACACCCCGCGCGCCGCTCGACAGGTTGAGGTTGCCGCCGCCGGAGTAGAGCAGGGTTTGGCCGTTCAGGTCCAGGCTGTTGGTGGCCGAAGAGCCGAGCGTGAGGCCGCCGTTGCGATCCACGGTGACATTGGTGCCCGTTGCCAATTGCAGGGTACTGCTGATTTGGATCAGCAGATAGTTGAACGTCATGGTTCCGCCACCCGTGACGGTGACCACCTGCGTGCCGGAGCCATTGAAAAATACAGCGCGTTCGTTGGGGGTGAACGTGGCGGCGGCGGCGCGGGTCATGTTTCCGGCGAGGTACAGGTCGCCGCTGGCAGCGTTTAGTGCAAGCGTACCGCTGCTGATGTTCAGGTTGCCAGCCATGCCGCGGTTGCTATTGGGCATGGTTACGGTGGTGCTGTTCTGAATCGTTACATTTTGGGGTATGCCGAGTCCGGCAGTAGTGCTGTTGCCCGTCCATTCGGTGCCAACACCGTAGGAGCCCCCGGAGTTGTACACGAGGGTAGAGGAGGAGCCGTAGGTGGGGGCGTTGGTGCTGACGAAACCGCCGGTGTTGATTTGGAGGGTACCGTTCATGGTGAACGTGCCGCTTACTGTCAGGCCCGCATCTAAGATCAGGGTGCCGCCAGCATCTACCGTGACGTTGTTGAGCGTTTGGGTGGTAGAAATGCGCAGGGTGCCGCCGTTGTTGACGGTGACATCGTTTCCAACAGGTAATGTGGTTCCACCGCTTCGGTTGAGGCGTAGGGTGCCGGCAGAAACTGTCGTGGTGCCAGAGTAGGTGTTGGCACCGGTCAGTTCGAGAACGCCAGCACCGCTGCCGCCTTTGGTCAGGTTGCGTCCGATGCCGCTGATGATAGAACTGATTGTGATGCCTCCAGAGCCGTCAATGTTGATGATGTTGTTTGTGGCATTGCCAAGTGCAACGGCCATAGTTTGTGTGCCGGAACCTTGAGTATTTTGAATAGTAAATAACTGCCCTGAGTTGTTGCGGAGGATTGTATTGGCGATGCTGTTTACGGTGGCGCCATTGAGCGTGAGCGTACCATTTGCACCGACAGTTGAAGAGCTGTTTCCAACCAAAAACGCGGCGACGCGTGCAGAAGTAACTTCAACTGCCCCTACTGCTTGGTTGTTGGCCCCATTATTTGTAGCGCCGTTCATGTTAATGCCTACACCGGTAGCTGCGGTAGGGTTCGCACCAAACTGCGCGATTTGGGCGCTGGTCGGAACTGCAGCACCAGTCCAGTTGCTGCCTGTCAGCCAAGCAGAACCGCCAGATGACGACCAGAGTATTTGCCCTTGCATCGGCGTGAGCATAACTGCTGCTGTTACCACCACGCCCAAAACGCGCAGCGAAAAACCACAAAAAAACCGGGAAGTAGAAGTACGGGTCATGAGCCGTGTTTATTGAAAATTGAAAAATGAAGGTTTACAAACAAAAAATCCCGCCTGCGCCCTGCGCAACCGGTACAGAAGAATTTTCGGGCAATATTTTATGAAAGGAAATCGGCTGCATCTATGGGCAGCCCTACGGAGTGCGGCAAGGCACGGCTATACATCCTTTCATGAGACTACGACTATCGGATTAAAGATCAAGAAGAAAGGTAACTATTTAGTACCTCCTGATGCAAACAATTTTCACCACAGATTTTCACAGATTCACACAGATTTTTAAACGGATAAGGAAAAATCTGTGTGAATCTGTGAAAATCTGTGGTGAAAAACTTTACGGTTAGGGCCGTCGTATACTGGTGCTAAATAGGTACGAAGAAAGATACTTTCCAAGTTTTGAAAACCTGAAAAGCCTAGCTTCCCTGATGTGTCAGCAAAAGTAAGCTCGCGCCGTTTAGACGGCAGCTTTTTTCGGCATTAAAAAATTGTAACACTTACCCCGGATTCGGTACCAGCGCAGCGATTTGCAACGGCCCGCCGCTGCCGCCCTTTATTTTCATGGGCAGCGCCACCACCCAGATGCCGGTGAGCGGCAATTTGTCCAGATTTGCGAGGTTTTCGAACGCCGGGATGTTTTGCTGAAATAAAATCTGATGGCTCTCGAACAGCGTGAACTGCCCGAAGTCAATGCTCGGCGTGTCCAGCCCAATGGCATGGATGTGTTCCCCAACTCAAAACTCAAAACTGTTATACCCATACCGCGAACACCCGCTTCCCTCCGGGCGCTTCCGTCCAGCCGTTTTTCCAGGTCTTGGTGTTGGTGTGGTCGAACACAACGAGGTAGCCCTCGTCCAATCCCTGGCGGTCGAGGTAGTCGGCCAATTGAGCGAGGCCGCTGAGGTGGGCCGCATCGCCGCGCCACACTTTTAGTTCGGCCACGTACCGGTGTTGGTAGAAGGTGATGGCCACGTCGAGGCGGCGTTCTTCGGATATTTCCGGCTCCTTGAATGCGTAGCCCTTGCCGTTGAGAATGGGCTTGAGAAAAGCCAAAAATACCAGCCGTCCGTTGCGTTCGACAAAGTCGCGGTCTTTTTTGCTGTACTCGCCGCGCATGTATTCCTGAAAGCGAAGCAGCAGTTTTTCCAAGTTCAGGGCGTTGCCGGGCAGCAGGTAGGGTGCCGCGATCTCGGCCATGGGGCCTTTGCCGGAGGTAGCCAACTTGGAGGCCATGTAGTTGGAGATAACCTCGGCGTAGATGCGGTTGTGGACGCTGAGGCCCTGGCCGTTGCGGAAAATGCCGTACTGTAGGCCGTGGTTGATCAGCGGGTCGTGTACGTTGTACTGCAGCGTTTCTCCTTCGATCAGCAGCCGGTAGGCCAGTTGGTACAGGTCCGGGTTGTTTTCCAAGTTTTTGACGAGGCTGTCGAAATTGGTGTTGCTGCGCACCGGGTTGACC
>JBEBHD010000239.1:0-8300 GCA_040080915.1 Saprospiraceae bacterium | reverse complement strand
GCTTCAGTACCCGTCCCTCAGCACTTTTTTGCCCCCCCCCCCCGCATGGGGCAACAGCAGCTGCCATTTTTAAGGGCAGCGCAAACGAGCATCAAAATTTTCACAGTCTTTCTCGCATTCTGGATGCTCGCTCCAACTAAGTCCTCTGGGCAGTGCGATTGTGCCTTGGTGGTTGGAAGCGGCCAAGGAGTCAGAGTGACGTATTTGTCTCAGGTTCCCTCCGCTCAAAATTTGGACAATGCCTGTATTCGCATCAAAGGCAATTTTTACATTGACGATCAACAAATCTGGAACCTGACCAACCAGACTCAAGTGTACCTGGACCCTGGCGCTTCGATTTACGTTGAAGATGGTTCCGGAATAAACGCGACCGACGAGTGTGTCTTTCAAAAATGCAACCCTTCTGCAGCAACATGGGGATCAATTATCTGCCTTACCAATAGTTCAATCACAATGGACAGATGCAGTTTGTACGATGCACAAACTGCCATAACCCTTAACTCAAGCACGACATTCTGGCTGACGTACAACCGGTTCGAGGACTGCGGTTCCGGCTTGAGGATATACGGTATGCAGAGTCAACTGAACCATCAAGTCAAAAACAACCAGTTCTTGGATTGCTCCTACGGGATACAGATATTCGGCAGTTCCGTACGGATCAACTACAATTGGTTCTACCATGCCACATCCAACATTATGATTGGGGTAAACATCAATGGTGGTCAATCGGTTGCCATTAATGATTGCATCCTGACCAACCAAAAACTTGGGGTCGAGGTAAATGGTACTGTCAACAATATTACACTGAACAATCTGACCATCAGTGGGAACAGGGGCGTGCATGTAAGAGACTGTTACCTCAACTTTGGGGTATACCGCTCCTCGATCCGAACCCAACAAGAGGGCGTTTTGATTGAGCGGCACCAAACCAGCCTCGGCTCAAAATTTGGGAGCGCCGTGGTGGATGGTTCCTACGTCAGCTCAATTTCCCGCTCGGCGATAAAGGCACAAAATACGTTTGGAAACGGAAGGCTCCACGTTCAGGGCAACACCGTTCGTCCGGCGTACGACCCACCGTCATTTGCGCACTACGGTATTGAAATTGACTTCGTACCGAATTCCCAGGTCTTCGTGAAAAACAACTGGGTTTCGCACCTATCGTACATCCCCACCGGAACAACGGCCCCGGGCGGCATATACCTTAAAAAATGCCAACGGCAGACCCTTGTTGAAGGGAACGAAATCGAAGCAGGACCGTACGGAAAACTTGACCAAGGGATCATTCTGGTCGAATCAAAAAATGTCCAACTGGTAGGCAACAGCGTTCGCGGCGGGTCGCCGTGGATGGACTTGGCGGGCATCAGCATCGGAAAAAGCCCGGAAAACGTGCTGGTGTGCTGCAACACCATAGACAGTACCGAGATTGGACTGCAAATCACCGAGGCGATCAGCAACTACGACATCGCCGGAACAGTGTTTAAAAACCACGAGGCCGCACTGTACTACGGCATGGTAGCCGCCCTTTCCGACGAGTCGCAGAACCATAGGGGCAACGACTGGGGCAATGCCGCGACAACGTGGGACGGGGTGTATCAGGGGAATTTTGCTTTTATACCTTATACCCGATATTTTGTAAACTCGTCGCATTTGGCGGACGACTCCAAGATCACCGTCAACGGTGGCGGGAACGATGATGATTGGTTCACTATTGAAAACGAAGCGGAGTACACGTGCAGCAGTTACTGCGGCCACACGGCCTACACTCCAGTCTTTGCTGCGCCCGGCGGCAGCGGCACCATCACCGACAACGATATGTGGGCCGCCGATGATCTCGGCGATCTGCCGGGTTATACGGCAATACACTGGGATGCCCGGCGGGACCTGTACGGCAAATTGGTGCAGTACCCCGGCCTACTGAACCAAAATGCGACGATAGATGATTTCTATGAAGAAGCGGAGGAGGGCAACATCGGGGTTTTTCACGCCGTAGTAGATGGTCTTGTCCGCCTGCACGAACCGCCGTCGAACATAGCCGAGGATTATTACGATGCGTACGAACTCTTGGCCGACCGGTACGCCGACCTCAATGCATTGGACGAGACCATCGAAGAAGCGGACTCCACGGAGTTGCCGGGACTGTTGGACCAACGCGACAGTATGGTGGCGGACATCGAGATCACACTCGCGGAAACCGTTGTATACGATTCCATCATCGCCGCTGCTGTTCCGCAACGCCTGAACGACCTGATCACTCTTAATGCTTCCGCCGACCCGGAAGCCGACTACGAAGAGTACCAACAGGACATCAATGTCGTCTACCTCAATGCGTTGTATGACGACGATTGGGACTTCGACTCCACCACTCAAGCCGCTATTGACGCCATCGCCGAACTCTGCCCACAAGATGCCGGACGAGCAGTGTACGACGCGCGAGGCCTGCAAGAACACTACCGCGTACCGACGTGGACGAATTGCGCCCCGATAGATGCGCCGCGCACCAGCGCCACCACGCCCAAGCCGCCGCGCAACGGGTTTGTGGCCTACCCCAACCCGGTCACGGATCAGGTACAAATCATCCTTGATGCGCCCGCCGCTGCTGGCGGCTGGCTGCTGCTGACAGACATGACAGGTCGGATACTGACCGCCACTCCCGTGGCAGTTGGCGCTACCGGCACCGTTATTCAGACAGGGGAGTTCCAAAGCGGGGTCTACCTGCTTCAGATCAGGCAAGCGAACGCTCCCGTCCTTCAACAAAAACTGACCATCATCCGCTAATTTTTTCACCATGCCAGCCACCCGGCGCAGCAGCCTGCTGTTCCGGGAGGCTGGCTATTTTTATTACACCTATGCGCAACCTGTTCCTTTACTTATACCTTTTGTTTCTCTTGATTGTGCCGTCCCGCGTATTAGCGCAAAAAGAGGACAACATCTGGTTTCTCGGCGGCAGCAGCGCCTCCGACAGCGTGTACAAAACTTGTATGTTTGATTTTTCGGGCGATATACTGAACCGGACATACTTGTACCAAAACCTCCCGTTTAGTTTTACCAATACCTCCATTAGTGATGCAGAAGGCAACCTGTTGTGTTTTTCAAATGGGGAAAATATTTACAGCCGGAACAGGCAAGCGATGGAAAACGGCCTCGATTTTTTCCCCAAAAGTAATGGAAGTCAATATCCTGCTTTACAAAGTTTTTTGCTTCTACCCTTGCCTAGCGACGCGCAAAAGGTTGTTTACATCTACGGAGACCCTGATTTCGTAAACGATTTCACTTTTACTGGCTACATCAGCCTCAAGTATGCGATAGCCGACCTGGGCCTGAACGGCGGCTTGGGTAGTGTGGTGCAGCGCGAGTTGATTGCCGGAACCGACACCACGGCGGTAGGCCAGATAACCGCCATTCGACATGGCAACGGACGGGACTGGTGGGTGCTGGTGCCCCGCTTTGAACCCAATGTGTATTATCGGTTTTTGCTAACGCCGAATGGATTGAATTCAGCAGGAACACAAATTAACCCGTCTGCCCCCGTAGGATTAGGCCAAGTGGTTTTTTCCCCCGATGGTAGCTGGTACGCCAGATTCAACTGGCACGGTGTCACCGGAAACGGCAACTCCACGTTTGATTTATATCGATTTGATCGCTGTAGCGGATTACTGGGCGAGCATATTACCAAGACATACAATACCGGCTCGCCCTCTGGCAGACCCGGCGGCATCGCCTTTTCGAACTCCTCGCGCTACCTGTATGTGTCGCGTTGGGACAGCCTGTTTCAGTACAACCTACAAGCACCCGACATTCTGGCCTCGGAGGCCGTCGTAGCAGTGTACGATGGGTTTCTCGCGGACTTCAACCAGCCCACGCGTTTTTTCACGCTCTTGCTGGCTCCGGACAAGAAGATATACTGCTCGGTACCGAACACAAACTCCCGCTACCTGCACGTCATCGAAAGCCCCGACCTGCCCGGCGCTGCCTGCAACGTGCAGCAGCACGCCATTCACCTGCCGGTGTTCAACAACAACCTGCTGCCCAATATGCCATACTACCGTCTCTACGACCAGAACGGCAGCCCCTGCGACACGCTGGGCATCAACGGGCCGCCCACGTCCACGCGCCCGCTGGCCAACAGCCCGCACCTGCGCCTGTACCCCAACCCGGCGGCATCCGGCTGGGTGGTGCTGGACTCCGAGCAGGCCCCCTCCCAGCCCCGGCGGCTGCGCTTCCACGACGCACAGGGCCGTCTCGTTCTGGAGCAGCCGCACCCGGAGGTCGGGCGTTCGCACCGGTTCAGCCTCGCAGCGCTCCAGCCCGGCTACTACCTGCTCGAAATCGAGTGCGCCGACGGGCGGCGGTATGTGGAAAAGGTGGTGGTGGGCAAATAGCCCAACAAGTCGCTTCCCGCCAGTGGCCGAGTCATGCTCACGCGGGCCGTTTTGAACGGGCCGATTTGCTAAAAACCCGCACAAACAGCACCCACCCGACTACAGCGCCGATGGCGTTGGCCAGCATATCGTCGTACTCGAACATGCGGTCGGGGAAAAAACGGAACTGGACGTACTCCATCAGGGCGCCGAAGGCCGAGGCGAAAAGGACGGCGCCCAACGCGTGCATGGGCCGGATGCCCTTGCTGCCCGGCTGACGTGCCGCGCCCCACAGCAGCAGCCCCGTCAGCAGCGCGTACGCGGCGGCGTGCGCCAGTTTGTCCGTTTGAAACAGGTCGAACGAGGGCACCGAAACGCCGCCCTTGGTGGACAAAAAAACGATCACAATCAGCCAGATCAGGGCTGGCAAAAAAGCCTTCGCCATGGTGTTTATTTTACAAGAGATTACCTTCCCTTCAGCCGCTCCACGGCCTGCAAGTCGGCCTCCGCTCGCGCCGTGTCGCCGAGCTGCTGATAGGCTTTTGCCCGGTTTTCGAGCGCGACGATGGCGTTCGGGCGCACGCGCAGGCTGTTGGTGAACGCCTCCACAGCCTCTGCCGGGCGGCTTTGCTCCAGCAGGATCATGCCCGTGTTGAACCACGACACAGCATCATTTGGGTCGTGTTCGAGGTATTTTTGCAAGTCTGGCACGGCGCGGGCAAAATCGCGGCGCTGGGCGTACAGGCTGCCCCGGAATTTGTACGCGTCCCAGATTTCAGGGTTTGCCTCGATGGCCCGGCTGAAATCTTCGACGGCCAGATCGGGCTGGCCGAGGTCGCCGTGCTCCACGGCCCGCCAGAAGTAGGCCATGCCGTGGAAGGTGTTGCCTTTTTCGATGGCGTTGGTCGTCACGGCTAGCGTGCCCTTCCAGGTTTTAATTTGCACAAACGTCAGGCCCGCCAAAACTAACAGCCAAGCCACCCCCACCGTGGAGAGCACGCCGGAAATAGCAGGTATTTTTTCTTTCAAAAAAAACACGCCGCGCACGGCGAGAAAGGCCAAGCCGATGAGGGCGAGGTAGTTGTAGTGGTCGGCAAACAGCTCGAATGTGCCCACCGTGATCAGCGGCAACGACAGCACAATGGCCGAAAGGTAAAAGCCCAGCCCTTGCGCCACAAACGGCAACGCGGCGCGTTTCAGCCACGCAAACACAACAGCCCCCGCAAACAGCACGGGCGCGAGGTAGTAGGCGAAGGGCCACGAGCCGTTTGTTTTTTCAAAGGTGTAAAATGTGCTGAGGCGGAAGGGCGCGAGGAAGTTGCCGACGTACGAAACGAGTGCGTAGCAGGCCATCAGGAAACGGTCGGCAAGGTCGTAGGTCTCGAACGTGCGGATGCCTTCGCCCGTTACCTGCCGGCCGTAAACGGTGAGCAGGCCGAAGCCGAGCGCTATGACAAAAAACGGTGCATACCCGATCCAGCGCCGCCGAAAGGGTACGAGCGGGCGTTTCCACCAGTCGAGCAGGAGCAGGGTGAGCGGCAGGGAAACGGCGGTGCTCTTGGCCAAACAGGCTGCCACAAAAAATGCCAGCGCCGCCAAGTAGTGGCGACGACCCGTGTCGGCTGCTTCGGCGTATCGGAGGTAGCGGACGAGCGCCAGCAGGTAAAACAGGGAAAACAACGGGGTGCTGAACGCGGCCGTCCACGACACCGACTCCACCTGCATGGGGTGCGCCGCGAAGATAAACGCCACCAGCGCAGCCACCAGCGCGGAACTGTCCAGTCGGGTCATCAGGCGAAACACCAACCACGTGCAGGTGGCGTGTGCCACGAGGCTGAACAAGTGGTACCAAACGGGACTTTCGCCGCCCAGACCGTGCGCGATGGCGTAACAAATCCAAGTGAACGGCGCGTACATGCCGAGGTTGAGCTGGGAAAAAACCGCTTGCAGGGTAAACGCGGCCACGGCCGGGTTTTCGGAGGTGGCGGCATGGTCGTCTACGCCGGTGAGCGGGTTGTTCAGCCCTGTCAGGAACAAGATGACCGCTGCTGCCACCGGCAGGTAGCCGTACCAGCGGGTATCGGGTGCAGCAGTCTTGCGCTTGGGCGCGGAGGGCGAGGCGGCAGTTTTTCGTTTGCTCATGGTACAGGCGGGCGGTTATTTGCAGCGCTCGACGATGGTCTTGAGGGTTTCGGCCATAGCCTTCGCTTCGGGTATACCGGCGGCGAGGAAGACGACCTTATCCACATACGAGGGCTTGGTATCTTTGTAGTAGTTGACGAGTTTTTCCTTGCGGGCTGTGGGCATTTCTACTTCCACCGTTTTGCCGGAAACCTTGATTTCGATCTTACTGGAGTCAATATCCTTGAGCGTGAATTCGTACAGTTCAACGACTTCTTTTTTGCCGGAGGTGGAGACACCGAGGCTGAACTTGCAGTCGTTGCCAGCCTGCTGGCGTTCCAATTTTTGTGTCACAAACGGGTGCGCGTCCTTGATGTTGAGCAGCTGGGCGGAGAGCCATTCAATGTCCTTGGGTGCTATTTTTTGTCGGCATTCCTTGATGGCGTAGGCCAATTGCGGCTCCAACTGACGGGCGGTCTCAATGTCGGGCACCGCAATGACCACGTCGTCCGTATAGCTTTGTAGTTCGCCGTTTTTGTGTACCCGGATGTACTTGTTTTTGTGGGCCGTTTGCAGGGCGATAAAAATTTCCTGGCCCTTGACGCTCAGTTCTGTTTCGCGCTCGTCGAGGTCGCCGAGGTCGAAAATGTAGTCGTACTGCTGGTTCTTTTCGTTTTCGGCGATGCTCACGCGCAGGCTGGCGGTGCAGTCGCCGCCGAAGGTTTGGGCAATTTCGCGTTTGCTGGTCGGGACGGCCACGACGTTGGTCTTGATGAGGCCGAGGGCTTCCGGTGCGGATTTCGGCATTTTGATCTGTTTTGCCACGCTCGCTTCGGCAAGGGGAATGGCCTTGCGCAATACCAGCATGATGCGCTTGGCATCGTCGGGGTCGTTGCAAAACAGTGAAATGCTGTTGTCGTAGTTTTTTTGTTCCTCGTTTTCGCGCACATGGACGAGTTTCAAGTCCCGGCGCGTATCGGCGTTGAGCACGACCTTGTCGCCGGAAATTTTGTACAACACCCGTTGCTCCATAAGGTCGGCCAGGCTGAAACGGAATTGTTGGGTCTTGCTGCCGTTTTTGGTCTCGGTCTTGATGTCGAGCAGCAGGCGGTCGTCGCGGCCGTCGGTGGTCAGGGTCTGCACGTAGCGCACATCGTCAACGGTCACAGTCTTGACGGCTTGTTTGAGCCAATTGACCAGAGCGGGCAGGTCGTTGAGATCGAGCTGGACACTTTTTTCCCAGCGGGCTTCGGCAAGGGGAATGGCCTCGCGCAGGAGCTGCTCAATGGCATCCATGTTTTCGCTGTCCTTGGCCCGGATGGGTAGTTTGTTTTGGTAGTTTTCCTGCTCGCCGTTTTCGTAGTACTTGATGGCGCTAAGGTTGTTGCGGGTCTTGATCTCTATGGCCAGCATTTTGGAGCTGGTTTCGCGGCGCAGGAGGTGTTTGTCGAGATCGGCGAGGTTGACTTCGTAGCGTTCTTCGTTTTCTTTTCCGTCTTTTTTGGAAACGGAGATAAGGCGGTAGGTCAACCGGAACGGCTTGTCCGCCTCGAATGTGACCTGCTGGCGGTAGGTTGTTTTTTCGTCGGAAATGTCGCCGAGGGTACTGGCAAGTTTGTTCAGGGTTTCCTCAAGGGTTTGGGCGTTCAGTCCAAAAACCGGGCAGGCGATCAGGGCGGCAAGGAGCAGCGTGCGTTGAATCATAATTGGGTTGGATTTAGGGGGGCAAAGAAACGACTTTTCGAGCGGCAAGCCCCCGGCCACCCGCACGTTTGTTTCGGGCGGGTGATCCCCCCAGAAACCCTCTAACCCTCTACTCAG
>JBEBHD010000238.1:0-8303 GCA_040080915.1 Saprospiraceae bacterium | reverse complement strand
GTATTAACGAACACATCCGGGTGCCCGAACTGCGCCTCGTGGGCGACAACCTCGAGGAAATCAGCAAAGTCATCGGTAGTACGGTAGAGTCTGGAATCTTCACAACCACGCAACTGCGCGCATGGGCCGAGGAAATGACGCTCGATCTGGTCGAGATATCGCCCAACGCCGTGCCACCTGTGGCTCGGATCGTGGACTACAACAAGTTCCTGTACCAAAAAAGGAAAAAGGAAAAAGAGCTCAAGGCCAATGCCGTCAAGCAACAGCTCAAGGAAATCCGCTTCGGCCCCGAAACAGGCGAGCACGACTTCGACTTCAAGTTGCGGCATGCCAAAAACTTCCTGACCGAGGGCAACAAGGTGAAGGCGTATGTTCAGTTTCGCGGGCGGGCCATCGTTTTCAAAGACCGCGGCGAGCTGCTGCTGCTGCGTTTTTTGAAAGAATTGGAGGAACTCGGCGCACCGGAACAACTGCCCAAATTGGAAGGCAAGCGCATGATCGTCATCATTGCGCCCAAAAAGACACCCGGAAAAAAATAGCCACGCCTCCGTGCTTTTTCAGGCCGAAAAAAAGAGGCCAGCGGGGTCGTGATTTTCAAAATGGCTGCGCTATCTTTGCGCTCCATTTTTCAAAACTAACATTTTTGTCATGCCGAAAATGAAGACCCACTCCGGTGCCAAGAAGCGATTCAAGGTGACCGGCACTGGGAAAATCAAACGCAACCAGTCGAAACTGCGCCACATCGCCGGAGCCAAGACGAAGAAGCAAAAGCGCCACCTGCGCCCCGCCGTCGTCGTGGATGCTGCCGAACACAAACGCATTGAGCGGCTGCTGGTGATCTGATGCCGCTGAGCACTTTGCCAAAACACATTTTTTAACGAGGACTTCGGCCCAAGCATTGACGGTGAAGACCGCCAGTCCCGAAGTTGTACTAAAAAATTCACACACATGCCAAGAGCAACCAACAACCCGGCCAGCCGCGCGCGCCGGAAAAAAATCATGAAAGCCGCCCGCGGATACTTCGGTGCCCGCTCCAAAGTGTACACCGTAGCCAAAAACACGGTGGAAAAAGGCTGGCAGTACGCCTTCCGCGACCGAAAATTCAAGAAACGCCTCTACCGCCGCCTGTGGATCGCGCGTATCAACGCCGCCACACGCATGGAAGGCCTGAGCTACAGCCGCTTCATCCACGCCCTCGCGCAAAAAGGTATCGCCCTGAACCGCAAGGCGCTGGCCGATCTGGCCCTCAACAATCCCCGCACGTTCAAGGCTGTGCTGGATGCCGTGAAGGATTGACAGCATTCCGCCCCCAACCAGAGACGGCCCATTCTGCGAAAATTGATATGGCTCAAACTGGCGATGCCAAGCGTACAACTTGATTGACAGGACAAAACGAGGAACCGGCATTGCCGCCGTTCCTCGTTTTTTGTGATCAGAACCGACCGAATACCCCGCAACCATCCTCGCCACAAGGTTGATTCACTTTAATGTCTGAAATTTGCCGGAACTTACACCCCGCAAACGGGCAATACCTATTGCCGAAACTATCAACCATTCAAACATTTGCTCAACCAAACGCGATTCCGTTATGAACAAAGCGCTACTCCTGCTCACCCTCCTTTTCGCCGCCCTTGCCAACCAGTCCGCTGCACAACCGTGCCAACGCGACTCCAACCTGCTGATAACCGGCAGCCTGTTGTCGCCCGCTCCGTACACGCCCGATTCACCTTTTTATAACCTGAAAACCGCTTGCATCAACGAGGTCTACAACCAATCGGTCACCGTGAACATACCAGACTCGTTCAACTACCAGAACGTGATCAAAGTCAAGATACTCAGCGTAGCACTCCCGCCAAACGCTGTCAAGAACCAGCCCGTGGGCATAACGTATTCTTGCGACCCGCCCAACTGCGTGTTCCAGCCCAAGACGCTGGGCTGCATCCTGTTGGAAGGTACACCGACCTCACAAAACATGCCCGACACCTTCGATCTCGGCATCACGGCCAACGTGACCACCGTTTTGGGTACATTCCCGGTCGTATTTCCCGGCGAAGCCGCACCCGGAAGCCACTATTATCTTATCCTGAAAGACCAGGGTCAGTGTGTGTCATCCAGTAGCAACCTCGACGGAGCGCTCAGCAGCCTGCGTGCCATCCCCAACCCGACTAGCGGCCAAACTATCATCGAAGCCAACTCCACCCAAAGCGGCACCTTCTTGTTCGAGGTGTTCGACCTGCTCGGCAAACGCCTGCACAGCCAAAAGGTACAGCTGCTCGATGGCCCAAACCAGTTTCCCTTCGATGCATCCGGCCTGCCAAACGGCACCTATATATATACCGTCAGCAGCGCCGAAGGAACCGCCACACGCCGAATGACAAAGAATTGAGTGATGAATAATGAATGATGAATGATGAATGATGAATCCACCAGATGAGTTCATCATTCATCATTCATCATTCATCATTCATCATTCATCATTAAAAAAAGGCCGGTCTCTGAAAAGTTGCTGCCGTCTTCCTGGCTTTAATCCCGTCAAATTGTTTTTTCCTCCGCCGGGGCGACACTTTTTTTCACAATTAAACACCGGTTGTTATGCGACAACATCTGTTCTCCATTTGCCTTTTTACACTTGCCCTGAACGCCCTTTCGGCCCAAAGCGGCTGCCCCGGCTGCGCCATCAACCTGCCGGCTAACCTGCCAGCCGATACGCTGTACCTGCCTACCTTCCCGGATGCAGAAAAAGGCACACCGTACAACCAGGACATTTCTTTCCGGGTGCCAAAAACCACCACGCCCGTATACGCGGTGGACAGCGTGACTCCGCCCGGCCTGACCATTTCCAAGATCGAGATCATCGGCATTGACGACATGCCGCCCGGCCTGTTCTGGGAAGCCAGCAAAATGGTTTTCGAAACAGCTACTGAAACCGACGGCTGCATCAAAATTTGCGGAACCCCGCTCGTGTCCGATTCCTTTGTGATGACGGTCAAGTTGAAGGCCACAATACTCATTTTCAACCAAGAGGCCTCGTTTCCGATCCGGTTGTACGTACGCCCCAAAATCAGCACTACGACCGGCTTCACCATGACCAACGTGCTCGGATGCGGCAGCACCACCGTCACGTTTGCCAACAACGTCCCGTCGAACGGCGTTTCGGGCTTCACCTACGAGTGGGATTTGGGCGATGGCACCACATTTACCGGTGAAAACCCACCGCCGCACACCTACAGCCAGCCCGGCAAATATGTGGTCAAGTACAAAGCCACAGTGGACACCGCCGGATACCGCCTCGTGAGCGCCAAGGTGCTCGGCATCACCTGCACCGACCTAATCAACGCTCCCGATCTGTACCTGTTTTTGCGAAACCCAAGCGGAGTCAATTACTTCCAAACCCCGGTCGTCAACAACACACCCCTACCCTATACCTTCCCCATTGGCGTGCCATTGCTGCCTACGGCCAATTATACGCTCGAAATTTGGGATGAAGACGGCGGCCTGGAAGGCACCGACGATTTTTGCGGGGGCGTACCGTTCAATATCCTGAGCACCGACACGCTCAAATCCGGCAACTTCCGGGTGTTGCTCACCATCGAGCATCCGGTGGAAGAAATCGTGTCGTCAGACACGGTGACGGTGTATCCGGTGCCTGCCCAGCCCTCCGTATTTTACAATACGCTCACGGCCTGCACGGGTAGCAACAGCATCGTGTTGCAGTCATCCTACGGAGGCCCCAACCATTGGCTCCTGAACGGCGGCCCTGCCCCCAACGCCACCACGGATTTCCTGTATCTGCCTTCTGCCAGCGGGCTTTACCAAGTACAAGTGAGCAATTCGTTCGGTTGCACGGCGGTATCTGCCGGGGTACAAGTCGTGTTCCATGACCTACCGGAGGAGCCGCAATACCAAAACGACCGCAACAACCTCGAATTGATGGACACGACGGCCCTTCCGGCCAATTATGCCCTTCAATGGTATCTGTTCGCCGGACCAATCGCCGGGGCTACGGGCTTCGAGTACTGTGCTACCACCAGCGGGACTTATTCCCTCGTGGTCACCGACCTGACCACCGGCTGCACCAGCAGCTACACCACAACGGTAACCGTGAACCCGAATTTTGACTGCACCGTGGGCACCCGCGATCTGCCCGTGGGCGTATTGCGGATTTTCCCCAACCCGGCGGCTTTCGAGGCAGTTACCGTTCAACTCGATAAGCCTCTGATCTCCAGCGCTGTGCTGCGGATTTGGGATGCCGCAGGTCGGCTGATCAAAAGCCTGCCTGTGGTCACCGGTACAGAGCGCATCACGTTGGACGGCGGTCTTCTTGAGCCGGGGCTGTATGTGCTGGAAGTTAGCGAAGCCGAGCGCCGGTATGTCGGCCGTTTGGTAGTTGCGTGGTAGGCAGTTCGAACCTTCGACAGGTTTTTGCCGTGCTGCTACGGCGCGATGTTTGCACCTGCAAACCAGAGCGCCGTTTCTTTGTTAACTCGTAAACTACGTTCCCGCTCATGATGTATTCCTCTCGCCCAACGGGCCATTCGGACACAGATCAACTATTTTCAGACATGAAATGGAAGCCTTCTCTGTTTTTTTACTCCTTTTTGGGGGTGCTTGGTGTTGTGTTTTTGCTCAACCAATTCGCACCTGCTAAAAGCACCGACCCCGGTTTGGGCCAAGAGGCTAAGTTGATGCAGGCCATCCTTTACGGCATTGAACGCTACCACTTCGATCCCAAACCCGTAGACGACCGCTTCTCCCGCCAGGCGTACAAAATTTACGTAGATAATCTGGACGGCAGCAAACGCTTCTTCACCCAAGCCGACATAGACATGCTCAAGCCGCATGAACTGCTGCTTGACGATCAGGCGCACAACGGAACTTTCGAATTTTTCAATCAGTCCATTGCGCTTGTTGAAGCGTCGCTGATCAAGACTCAGGGTTGGTACCGGGATGTGCTGGCCAAACCGATTGATTTTTCCAAAAGTGAAACCATCGAGACCGATGGCGACAAACTGGCTTGGGCCAAGGACGATGCCGAGCTGCGCAGCCGTTGGGAAAAATGGATGAAGTTCGAAGTGCTCAGCCGCGTCAACGATGCGCTGTCGGCCCAAGAAAAACCTGATTATGTGGGCGATAAAAAATCGTTCGAGACCATTGAGGCTGACACGCGCAAAAGCGTCTTGGAAGTTTATGACCGTTGGTTCAAACGGATGCAAAAAGCCGACCGCGCCCGCCGCCTTGAAGCCTACCTCAATGCATTTATCAGTGTGAACGACCCCCATACCGGCTATTTTTCTCCCCAAGAAAAAGCCGACTTCGACGTAAAAATGTCGGGTAAACTTGAGGGCATCGGTGCGCGCCTGCAAAGCGACGGTGAAAAAACCACTGTCACGGAGATTGTTCCCGGCGGCCCGGCTTGGAAAATGAATGAATTGGAAGCCAACGACGTGATCCTCAAGGTAGCGCAAGGCGACGGCGAACCCGTGGACGTGATGGGCCTGGAAATAGACGACGTGGTGGCTAAAATCCGCGGGCCTAAGGGCAGCACGGTCAAACTCACCATCCAAAAAAAGGACGGCTCTACTAAGGTCATCAGCATCGTTCGCGATCTGGTTATCACCGAAGAGGCCCTTGCCAAATCGCTGCTCCTCAACACGAGCGACAACACCGACAAGGTGGGCTACATCTACCTGCCCAAGTTTTACGCCGATTTTACACCGGAAGGTGTCACTTCCTGCGCCGATGACGTGGCCAAGGAATTAGAAAAACTCAAGCGCGAAAATGTGAAAGGCATCATCCTCGACCTGCGCAACAACGGCGGCGGTTCCTTGCGTGACGTGGTGCGCATGTCCGGCCTTTTCATGGAGCAAGGCCCTATCGTACAAGTGAAAAGCCGCAACCGTCCACCCGATATCAACACAGACTCCGACCCCCGCGTGCAGTACGGTGGCCCGTTGATCGTGATGGTCAACAGCTTCAGCGCCTCGGCCTCCGAAATCCTCGCCGCAGCCATGCAGGACTACGGCCGAGCCGTCATTGTGGGTACCACGAGCACCTATGGCAAGGGGTCTGTTCAGCGTTTTTGGGACTTGGACCAGGCTTTCAACGACCCGTCGGTTCAGCCCTTGGGCGACCTAAAAGTCACCATTCAGAAGTTTTTCCGCATCTCCGGCAAAACTACTCAGTTGGACGGCGTGAAACCCGACATCGTGTTGCCCGACTCCTACAACTATATTGATCTCGGCGAGCGCGAAAACGACCACCCGCTGGATGCTACCACCATCGCGCCGGTGCCTTACGGGCAAAATGCCTATCAAGTGCCCAACATGAACAAGCTCATCGAAAAGAGCAATACCCGCGTGAAGGCTGATGCCACGATGAAAAAAATCGAGGAAAACGCCCAGCGCTTGCGCCGCCAAAAGGACGTTACCAAGTACCCGCTTCAGTTGGAAACGTACCGCGCTTGGGATAAAAAATTAGAAGATGAGGCCAGCCAGTACGAAAAAATGCTCCAATCTATTGAGGCATTCCAAATCGGCAACCCACAAGCCGATATGGCGCACGTACAGAGTGATACCTCCCGTATCGCCCGTAACGATAGTTGGATCAAAGATCGCAAAAAAGATATCCAACTTTTTGAGGCCCTGCGCGTCATGCAGGACATGATCCGAATGGATGCTATTGCTGCTAAAAAATAAGTGTCGGGTTAGGTGAGGATTCTGGTTTAGAAAGGGTACACATTTTTCAAGAAAAATGTGTACCCTTTCTAATAATAAGCCACTCAAAAAGTGACACTATAGAACAACGCCTTTTGGTATTCCGGCCAGAGGCGATGTGTCCCGGCATTCAATTCAATCCAATTCAAACCGCACCGGCAGGTAAAACCGCACCCGCACGGGGTGGCCGTTTGATTCTCCGGGCACCCATTTGGGCATACTGCTCACTACGCGGATCACTTCTTTTCCGCAGCCACCACCGGGGTCTTTCAGCACGGCGATATCGCTGGCCGAGCCGTCGGTGTTGACCACAAACGAAACCACGACCGGGCCCGTTATACCCGATTCTCGCGCTGCCGCCGGGTACTTGATGTGTTTGGCGATGTATTCCAACAGTTCCTTTTCGCCTCCGGGGAAGTAAGGCGGTTTGTGTACGCCGCCCATGTCGTACACAGTCTCGTCGTCGCCTCCACCTGAGCCGGTTCCGCTGCCCGTGCCTGTCGGGATCAAATTGGTCAGATCAGGCGGGCCGTCGGTGGTGCCGTCTTGGGTTTTCGCACCGACTTCGGCACTGGTCTTTGCGAGGTCTTCCTGTGTGGGAAGGTCGGCTACTTCGGGCACGTTATCATCCGGGGCAACTATGGGCGGCAGAAACGCTAACGTCCTCCGGGCTGGCGCGGCGGGTTTTGAAAGTACAGGTTTGGGCAGGGGCTTAGATTCAAAGGTGGGTTTGCGATCAAAAGTGATGATCGTCCCTTCTGGATCATCAGGGTGTGCGTCCTTGCTTGCGGCAAGCAAGTGTACTGCTGCAAAGAAAGTAGCGATGAGGAAAAACCCGCCGCCGAGGGCGCGGGCCAGAGCATCCGGGTAGGTGCGGCGGAGCTGGTAGGCACCGTAGGCGCGGTTTCGGTTGGCAAAAACGATGTCGAGCAAATCGGCCCGAGCGGCGGCTGCTTGGTGTGTCATGGCGTGCATATTTTTGAATGATCGTTGTGGGGAAGATGTGGCCACAAGTCGTTTTGGCGTATGCACAACCAAATGATTTTCAGTTTTTTTTTAAAAAAAACGCCCAAAAAGCAAACCTCCGTTTTATTCCGAAAGGTTGCTTTTTGAGCGTTGTCGCGGCGGGTTGCGCCGACAAAAAACGTCTGAAAACGGATCACTCCAACCGGAAACGCACCGGCAGGGTGAAACGAACTTTCACCGCGTTGCCATTGGCCTCGCCGGGTATCCATTTTGGCATGGACTGCACGACGCGGATGGCTTCTTTCCCACAACCGCCGCCGATGTCCTTGACGATGTTCACGTCGCGCACGCTGCCGTCCTTGGCAACCACGAACGTGAGCACCACCGAGCCTTGGATGTTGTTTTCGCGGGCGAGTGGCGGGTACTTGATGTTCTGCGACAGGTATTTGAGCAGTTCGCCGTCGCCGCCGGGAAAACTCGGCGGTTTCTGGATGTCGAACATCTCGTAGGTTTTATCTTCCTGTTTCGGTGCTTCTACCACGGCCAGGGCCGGGAACAGCAGAGCCAGCGGGGCCAATAGGTGGAGCGCAGGGTTCATCGCCGCCGCTATAGCAGTGATGATTG
>JBEBHD010000237.1:0-8315 GCA_040080915.1 Saprospiraceae bacterium | reverse complement strand
AACCGGGGTTGGTCACAAGCGCCGAGTCCACAGGTGGGGTGTGCCACACGGCAGCACTGAGTGTATCGTCCTTCACCACGGGCGGGGCCACCACCACGGGCTGGTCGGCGTTCGATCGGTCGGGCAGCAAAAGGCCCATTGCCCGCAGGGAAAGTTCGCGGTGGCGGGTCGTCCAGGCTGGTATTCTGGCCTCTGGATGCACAGGATGCAGGAATATTTGCGCCTTGCGGTCGCGGGGCACCAATTCGGCTATCTTTTGGGTACGCGGTGCTGCGTGCAGGGTCAGGATGTTGCGGTCGTAGTTGGTTTGGTTGTAGCTGATCGGGCGTTTTTTCAGCACAGGATAGGTTCGGATGCTGTCTATGGCAGCTGTATCCACGTTCAGCAGCACGGTATCCAACGGAGCGAGGTAGTACAGGGCGCGTTCCGGCGGCCATTCACCCGATTGTTTCATGTTCAACGCCTTGATTTCGGTGCCGTCTTTGAGGTAAATGACATCTTGGTGGTAGGCCGTGTAGGTTTCCAAATAGCCCGCGTGGCGGTTGATCAGCCCGCTCTCGTCGCTCAGGAAGGCGAAGTGGCTGCTGTCCAAGCCCACCGGGCTGCGCTCATCGGCGTGGGGGGTGTTGGTCAGCCGGAGGAGTTCTTTGGAGCGGTTGTCGAGATCGAAGAAAAAAACGTCGAACTGGCCCAAGGGCAAAACGGTGTCGAGCCGCAGGGGGGCAAGCGTATCGGTAAGGCGGTTGCTGGCGAACAGGATGCCCTTGCGCCCGTCGAGTACGGCCACGCTGGCATCGAGGTCATCCCAAAAATCCTGTGTGAGGCGCTCGGTGTTCCGGTTGGCGGTGTTGTACAAAAACAGGTCGGTATAGCCTTTGGAACAGGCCGAAAACACGAGCGAGACAGGGTTGGCGTAGTCCATGCTGTACACCCGCTGGTATTCGGGCGAGAGTATGTCCACTTCTTTTTTCCGGGTTTCAAAATCAATGTGGACGACCTCTGGCGCGTCGCGGCGTTCGGTCAGCACAGTCAGCCGCTGGTTGTCGGGGTGCCAGGCCAACAAGGGATAGTTGAGGTCGGTGGCCTGTTGAGCGTTGCGAACGCCGCCCCGGAGCAGGCGTTTGCGCTTGCCGGTCTGGAGGTCTTGCACCCACACCTTCCAGCGCCCGATGTCGTTGGTCGCCCAAGCGATTCGTTTGCCGTCGGGGCTGATTTTGACTTGCGTGAAGGCTGGGTTTCGTTTTTGCTTCACCTTGACTTCCGCCGTTGCTTCAGGGCGGCGAGTACCCTGTTCTTCGTCGCGATAACGTTGGCGGAAGTACTTCATCAGCGCGTCGGTAGTGCGCCGGTAGCCGCCGCCGAGCACGTACAGAAAACCGGCATCCATACTGCGGTTGATGCGGGTGAGGTAAATCAAATTGCTGATGGTGCCTTTTCCAAAGTGCATGGCGATGTAGTACCAAAAGGCGTGGCCAGCGAGGCGCGGGTGGTCGCGGGCGATCTTGTCGAACGTGTCGTACCGGCCCGAGAGAAACAAGTCGCGCAATTGGTTGTCGGCCTCGGTGTTCCACTCCTCGCCGCAGTAAGCAGTGAGGCCGAAGGTGTACCAGCCGGGCAGGTTGAGCAGCACTGCGTTCTGTACGATTTCCTGCAGGTTAGCACCGAAGAGCATGGAGTTGAGCAGCACACCCGCCGTGCCCTCGCGAATCTGGGCCTGCAGGTGGCGGTGGTCGCCGTCGAAGTACACGAACACCTTGTTGCCCAGCACTTTGGTCTCGCCAGCATGGAACTGGAACAGCTCGTCCTCGCCGATATTGCTCTGTTTGAGGTCGGTCATGTCGCTGAACACGAGCAGTTCGATCTTTTCCGACATCTGATGCTCCAGCATTTGTTGCACGAGGGCATAGTCCATTTCGGCCATTTGCAGGGCCGACTGGGCGATGTTGCGCGCGTCGCCATACCAGTAGGTGTCGAAGTTTTGGGTTTCGTAGTGCATCCACTCGTCGAACTGCCGGTGGTACTGCACGCGATTTTTCCCGAACGAGGTCTGGGAAGTGGTTTGTGAAAAAACAACTGAAGGGGCTGCGCCCAAAAGCAGGGCGCACAGGCCGCCCAACAGGTACGGGCGCAGGAAAATCGGTCGTATGTTCATCCGCATGGGCAAGTGTGCTTGGGTACAGCCCAAAAGTGGGGCATTTTAGTAATACCCGCAACGCCGCACTTGGCAAAATGCCAATTGGCCACAAAGTTTTTCTGAAACGACAGCGGAAAGTCCAGACAAGGCCGTTTTTTTGCGCAGTAACAACACCTCTTGTCATGTCGTCAAAACAACAACCCATACTTGTCATCGAACGCACTTGGTCGGACCAAATGCTGAAGGGTCTTGCCTTAGCCGGCCTGCTCGCGCTACTCATCCTGCCTGCTATGTACTACGGCAGCCTGCCCGACACCATCCCGCACCATTTCAACGGTGCCGGCGAGGCCGATGGCTTCGGCTCAAAATCCTATATCTGGGCTTTGCCGGGCATTGGTTTGGCGATGTACGTTTTTTTGACCTACATCGGTCGCAGCCCGCATCGGTTCAACTATATGGTCAAGATCACCGAGCAAAACGCCGTAACGCAATACCGACTGGCGCTGCGGCTGACCCGGTTGGTTAAGTTTGGGGTTATGGCCCTGTTCGTGTACATCACATGGGCCATCGTCAAAGGTGCCGAATCGGGCAAGGCCGCGCTCAATCCTTGGCTATTGTTCATCATACTGGGCACGAACATTGGTGTGATCGGTTGGTACATGACGGCCTCCGCACGAAATAAGTAGTAAAAAAAACAGCCTGCGAGGCGCACAGATGCAAAATCAAACCCTGCTTGTCTTCATCGCCCTGTACCTGCTTGGCACCCTGGCCATCGGTTGGTGGGCATCGCGGCGTGTGAAAACGACCGCCGATTTTGTGGTAGCGGGCAAAAATCTGCCCATGATTGTGGCCGCGTGTGCCTTGTTTGCCACGTGGTTTGGGTCGGAAACAGTGCTCGGTGCCTCGTCGGAGTTTATCGAAAACGGCGTGCTTGGTGTCATCGAAGACCCGTTCGGGGCGGCACTGTGCCTGCTCCTGTCGGGCATGCTCATCGCCCGCCCGCTGTACAAAATGAACCTGTTCACCTTCAGCGATTTTTTCCGAATACGCTACAACCGGGCCACAGAGGTGGTATCGGCGGTGTTCATGGTGCCATCGTATTTCAGTTGGATCGCGGCGCAATTGATCGCACTGGCCATCATCCTGCAGGCGGTTTGCGGATTGGACAAAACGTACGGTGTGCTCATCTGCACCGGCCTGGTGCTGGCGTACACGTACATCGGTGGCATGTGGTCGGTCACCATTACGGATTTTGTGCAAACCATCGTCATTATCATCGGCCTGACGGCGCTGGCCATTGATCTCGTCCTGCAGGTGGGCGGTTTCGGGAAAATGGTGGAGGCAGCTCCGCCTGATTTTTTTCAATTTTTCCCGAAGTCCGAGCCAATCCACTGGATTCACTGGTTTGCCGCGTGGATGACCATCGGCCTGGGCAGCATCCCACAACAGGATGTGTTCCAGCGGGTGATGGCCGCCCGCAGCGAGCGCGGTGCCGTGAACGCCTGCTACACCTCGTCGGTCATGTACCTGAGTGTGGCTGCACTGCCGCTCGTGATCGGTTTTTGCGGCCGTATGTTGTATCCCGAACTGCTCGAAGGCGGTGATACCCAAATGATGATCCCGCAGATGGTGCTCCAACACAGCGGTTTGGGCATTCAAATCCTGTTTTTTGGCGCGTTACTTTCCGCCATTCTGAGCACCTGCTCGGGGGCTATGCTTGCACCGGCAACGGTTATTGGCGAAAACCTCGTGAAACCGCTATTCCGCAACGTCACGGATGCCCAACTGCTGCGGATCATGCGCTACTCGGTGGTCGGCGTGGCTGTGGTGACAGGCGGCATGGCCACCTCGCGCAATAATATCTACGAATTGGTTGGCGAGTCGTCGGCCTTTAGCCTCGTTTCTTTGTTTACCCCCCTGATCGCCGGTCTGTACTGGAAACGCTCCACGGCCCAAGGGGCCATTGCCGCCATGATTGCCGGTATAGTGGTGTGGTTTGCAGCCCTGCTCTGGACAGGATCGGTGCCACAACCCGAAGACGGCACGGCACCCACGACCATCCAGACGCTGGCCCAAGTCCCCCCCATGTTGTACGGCTTGGGGGCCAGCATATTGGCTATGCTACTCGGGTCATTTATCACCAAGCCCGCAGCGCTCAAGGACCAGTAACCCGCCTTCACCAAGGCAATGTTAAACCGATACAACGCGCCTTCGCCAAGGCTACGGCGGGTAAACCAGAAACCTTCTAACCCTTTAACCAGCAACCTGTAAGATGAAGAAGCAGCAAGCCCTCAAATTATTATTAGAAATCCTTTGGTGGGCCTTGACCGCCGTAGTCGTCTGGGCCATTTTGTACCCCATCCACAAGGCCATGCACGTGTGGCCTTTCGAGGGCTGGAACATCGTTTTCGTGGTGGTGGTCGTCACGTTCACGCGCTACATTTTTTTGTTGAAACACACTTTTCTCGCGCACATGCAGGAGGTGAAGGTGGGTCTCATCCTGCTCATGTTTCCACTCACATTCAAGTTGATCGAGGGCCTCAACGCATTCATGGTGTACATCGAGGAAAAAACCTGGGACCCGCTCACAGGGCACCTGCCTCTGGCCGACAAAATCGCCATCGAAGAGTACATCTGGGCGGAAATGCTGTTTTTCGGCGTGGGCAGTTTCATCGCTGCGCCGGTTTTTGCCGGGAGGTTGATGATGTCTGTTTGGCGGACGCGGAATCGGGGGACAGTGTGAGCGTATTTCAGTCGCTGAGGCTTTTTGTTATGTTTGTCCCGGCTTTATCTCTAAAATAGCTGCCAAATGGCAAATCCTCCGACACTACTGCTCCCGCCCTTAGAGCGTGTGGCCATTGCAGAAAAAGACAAAGCCGAAAAGGCCCTCCGCGCCTTCCAGCGCGAAAAAGCCGAGAGGCTCCTCCGCGAAGGCGACAATTTTTTGTAAAACGACGGGCTGGCCTACGCCTTGGACAAGTACGAGCAAGCGCTGAGCCTGCTGCCGGGCGATACGCTGCTTGTGGGGCGGATCGAGCGGTGCAAACAGATTTTGGAAAACAAATGACCCGCATACCATGAGCGACATTCAACTGCATTTTTCGAACATTCGAGCCATCATCCGGCAAGGCAAGGCGAACGCCCTTCAGGCTGCCACCGCCCACTCGCTCGCGGCATACTGGAACGTGGCGCGTACCTCAGTCGGCGCCTGACGGAAAACACATACGGCAAAAAAGTGGTGGAACAACTGGCCGATTGGCTCCAGCAACAAGAACCCGGCCTGAAAGGCTTCGACCGGCGCAGTTTGTACCGGATGCGCGAGTTCTTTGAGCAATGGCAGGCGGTGGACTGGGCGGAGTATGGCTTTGATGAAAAGATTGGTTTTCAAAACATTGGCACGTTGGAAGAGCCTGCCGAGATTGTGGTGACACTGTCACCACAATCTTTGGATGAACCGAAAAGCGAGATTATGGGGTCAACAACCCCACAATTACCTCCCATGACTTTGGCTCTAACAAGTAAATCTTGGACACACCATACATTCTAAATCCAACACCCATGCCGCGATTCCTTTTTTCCTGTCTGCTCACCCTCTCATGTACCGCTCTCGCCGCGCAGTCGGCCCCCTGCGACTACGCCAAACTCATGCGCGAGGGCCGCGATTCGCTCCAAGCCAAGCGGTACCAGGGCGCGATCAAAAAATTCAACGCGGCCCGCAATTGCAACCGCGACAAATCCCCCGAGGTGGACCAGGCGGTGGAGGCAGTGTTCCTGGCCATCGAGGGCCAGAAAGAGGAGGCGGTGCGGCAGAAAAGGCGGGCGGAACTTGCCCTGAAAGAAGCGAAAGAGGCCCGCCTCCGCTCCGATTCCCTTTTCGAGGTGGCCGATGCGGAACGGAGGCGGGCGGAAGCGGTGCTGGACAAGATTTATTTTTATGATGGGAGGTTTGGGTTGGCTTATGATAATTACAGCCACCGCTATGGCTTCATTGACAAACAGCTCAATACCAAAATAGGCTTTCGATATGTGGAGGCTCTGCCATTCGATTATCCTGGCTACGCGAGGGTGAAAGGGTACAGCGGATACTACCTGATTGACACTGCAGGCGTTGAGTTTTTGTTGGCAACCGATGTGAGCCAAATTGCGCTTGAGTCAACGGCATTGGACTTACGGAATAAAAACCTTTCAGAAATTCCCAACAGTGTTTTTTCACACACACAATTGCGGGTATTGTTACTGTCAGAGAACGAATTGAGCCAGTTGCCCGCTGAAATTCAGCAATTGAAAAACCTCCAATCGATCGACTTAGCCAGAAACCAACTCAACGCCCTGCCGCCCGAGATCGGGCAGTTGAAGAACCTCCAAACGCTCACCTTGTCCGGCAACCAACTCAGCGCACTACCGCCCGAGCTCGGGCAGTTGAAAAATCTCCAAGCGCTCACCTTGTCCTTCAACCAACTCAGCGCACTGCCGCCCGAGATCGGGCAGTTGAAAAACATCCAAACGCTCACCTTGTCCGGTAACCACCTACGCGATCTGCCGCTCGAGATCGGACAGTTGACAAACCTCCAATTGTTAGATATGGCCGACAACCACCTACGCGATCTGTCGCCCGAGATCGGGCAGTTGACAAACCTCCAGTTGTTCGACCTTTTCCTCAATGAATTGAAATCTATGCCCGCTGAAATCGGTCAATTGAAAAACCTACAATGGCTCCGCTTGTCCAGAAATCAACTCAGCGCCCTGCCACCCGAAATCGGGCAGTTGAAAAATCTACAATCGCTCGAACTTTGGAGCAACCAACTCAACTCCCTACCCCCCGAAATCCGCCACCTGAAATCTCTGAAAAACTTGAACTTGCAAGAAAACCCCTTCCCTCCCGCCTACATCGAACAACTCCGCCGAGACATGCCCTGGTGTGAGATCGAATTTTGAACAGCCGCCTCCCCGTGCCCGCGTGCGCTCCCGGCGCGACGCGGACGGTACCCCTCGGGATGACAAGGATTTTGGACGGGTATGCGGCGGCTGCCTTTTTGTCGCTGTAGAAATACCCACTCCGCTGTTTTGGGTTTGCAGGAATGACGTACTTTTGTTGAAAATTTAACGCCATGCAACACATCGAAATTCAAAAGGGGGTGCAGGTGGGATTCGACGACTTTGTGCGGGGCGCAACCCAAATGGACACGCCTGATTTGGAAAAACTCGCGGATCAACTCAACCACATTTTGGCTCGACGGAAAACGCCACACGAGTCTGAGCGGGAGGTAATACTCGTCTCCAAAATCTATGAGGCATTGGAATTCAAAGATCAGGGCCGTTACGAAGCGCTCCTGGCTAAATTGGAGGACGAAACCATTTCGGATGCCGAGTACCGGGAGTTGTTGGCTTTGACACAATTGGCGGAAGCACAGAATGCGGTGTGGCTTCAGGCCGTGGCAGATTTGGCACAAATCCGAAACACCACTCCGCGAGCAGTTGTCAAACAATTGGGCTTGGATAAACGCTTTGGGAAGTGAGTCGCCGCCGGGTACCCAAATCCGTGCAGCAACTTGTTGTGGAAAGGGCGGCTTACCGGTGCGAGTACTGCCAAAGCCCGATGGAATTCGCTACTCAACGTTTTCATATCGAACACATCCATCCGCTCACACTACTGGACATTTTTGTTTTCATGCACCCAGACCTTCCAGGTTTGTCAAACCTGGAAGGTCTCATTCCAAAAATGTCCAGTAGTGTGCCATCCGCTTTCAAAAGGCGGGCAAAGCCAGCCGGAAAACCTTGCCTTGGCGTGCAACGGCTGCAACAAGCACAACAAAACAGTTGCTTTCGACCAAATTTCGAAAACCGAGGTTCCGCTTTTTCATCCGCGACTTCAGGACTGGCATGAGCATTTTGCTTGGGGAAGCGACGTGGCATTTGTGGTCGGCTTGACACCAACCGGTCGTGCAGCAGTTGAGGCATTCCACCTCAACAGGCCTGAATTGGTACGTATGCGCCAAATACTGCAAAGGGTTCATTTGCACCCGCCAGAGTAAGAGGTCGGCCTTCCGGTGTTGGCAAAAGGCACCGAGTTTGCTTACTTTTGCAGTAACTATTTAGTACCTCCTGATGCATACAATTTTCACCACAGATTTTCACAGATTCACACAGATTTTTCCTTATCCGTTTAAAAATCTGTGTGAAT